>NZ_JBFUBW010000012.1:0-218658 GCF_056405555.1 Variovorax sp. P1_G12
GACCGCCGCTTCCTTCTCCTCGTCGGTGTCGTAGGACACCTCGATGAACTTGCCGCCCAGCGACTCGATCTGCTCCTTCACGCTCGGGCGCACATCGGACGCCTCGATCACCGCGCCCAGGCGCTTGGCGGTCGCGATCGCCTGCAGGCCGGCCACGCCGACGCCCAGGATCACCACCCGCGCGGCCTTCACGGTGCCCGCGGCGGTCATCAGCATCGGGAAGAAGCGCTGGTACTGGTCGGCCGCGATCATCACGGCCTTGTAGCCGGCGATGTTGGCCTGCGAGGAGAGCACGTCCATGCTCTGCGCGCGCGTGGTGCGCGGCGCGGCCTCCAGCGCGAAGGCCGTCAGCCCGGCGGCAGCCAGGCGCTGCAGCCCCGCCCCGTCGAACGGGTTGAGCATGCCGATGACCACCGTGCCCGGCTTCATCAGCGCGCTCTCGCGCTCGTCCGGCGTGCGCACCTTGAGCACGATCTCGGCGCCGAAGGCCCCCGCCGCATCCGTGATCTCCGCCCCCGCGGCCTGGTACGCCGCATCGGTCACGCTCGCAGCCACGCCCGCGCCCGCCTGCACACGCACCACGTGGCCCTGCGCCACGAGCTTCTTCGCGGTCTCCGGGGTCACGGCAACTCGGGTTTCGCCTGGCACAGTCTCGGCCGGCACGCCTATCAGCATGGACTTCTCCTCAGGGCAGCATTGGAATTCGCGCCGAGCTTACCCGAAGACGCCGCCAGGACCTTGTCCCGCGCGCGCCCCTCTGTACACTGTCGCGGGGCGACCGGTACGCAGAAGCCGGCGTCTCAGGACAACGAAAAACAGGGGGATGGAATGCGAATCGCGGCGCTCGATGACGAGGCGTATCAGCTCGAACTGATTCGCCACACCGTGGAGGTCATTGGCCACGAATGCCATGGCTACAGCGACGGCAAGTCGCTGCTGCGCGACCTTCATCGCGAAACCTACGACCTGCTGATCCTCGACTGGGGCCTGCCCGACATCGAGGGACCGAAGGTGGTCCGGTGGATCCGCGAGGACCTGAACAGCTCGCTGCCCATTCTCTTCGTCACCAACCGGCGAGAGGAAAAAGACCTGGTCGAAGGACTGGCGGCCGGCGCCGACGACTTCATGACCAAGCCGATCCGGGTGCCCGAGCTGCAGGCCCGCGTGCGCGCGCTGCTGCGCCGCGCCTATCCGGCACGGCACGAAAGCCAGCTCGCCTTCCGCGGCTACCGCTTCCATCCCGCGACGCGCACCCTGCGGATCGACGGCCGGCTGGTGGAACTCAGCCGGCGCGAGTACGAGCTCGCGCTGTTCCTGTTCCAGAACCTCGGCCGCCTGCTGTCGCGCGAACATCTGCGCGAGGCGGTCTGGGGCATCGGCGCCGAGACGCCCTCGCGCTCGCTCGACACCCACATCTCCCGTCTCAGGCTGAAGCTCGAGCTGCAGCCTTCGAACGGTTTCCTGCTGTCCGCCATCTATGGCCTGGGCTACCGGCTGGAGCCGCTCGAGAGCGACCAGTTCGCGCCGCTCTACCCCTCGGCCGACACGCCGGAATGAAACGGCACGCCCACAAGGCGCGCAGCCTGGACCATTGGCCCGATGCCGCCCTGATGCTCGACCGGCAAGGGCGCGTGACGATCGCCAACCCGGCGGCGCTTCGCCATTGGCAGTGCAGCGGCGAGCAGTTGCGGGGCCAGGACGCGGACCGGCTGCTGCGCGGGCTTCGCTGGTGCAGCACCGGTGCGCCGATGCTGCCCCGGGCTGCGCTGCGCGGAAGCCCGCAACCGGTCGTCGGCGAAGGCGAGGACGACGAGGGCCGCGGCCTGCTGCTGCGCTGTCTGCCGCTGTTCGACAACGGCGCGGGACACCGCGGCTGGCTGGTCGTGCTGATCGACATCACGTCGATGCGGCAGGCCGAACGGCAGCGCGACGAGGCGCTGCGCTTCCTTTCGCACGATGCGCGCGAATCGGGCGCGACGATCCAGACCCTGCTCGACCTGGCGCGCCAGCGGCCCGAGGCCTTCGCGGACGGCTCGCTGCTGCCGAGCATCGAACGCGAGGCGCAGGCCGGCCTCGAGCGCTCCGACCGCTTCGTGGCCCTGGCGCGGGCCCAGGTCCGGCCCTTGCGGATCGAGCCGCTCGACCTGGTGGCGCTGCTGCGGCTGGTCATCGATGCGGCCTGGACCCTGGCCGCCCCCAAGCGCGTCCGGATCCTGTTGCCGCCGGTGCCCGACGAAGCGCCCTGCCTGGCCGACCGCGGCCTGCTCACGCGCGCCCTGGACGCCATGGTGGACCATGCGCTGCGACGCGCGCCACCGGGCTCTGCGCTGCATTGCGGCGTCGCCGCGGACGGCACGCAGTGGCGCATCTCGCTGCGCGAGCCCGGGGCCGGCGCTCCGGTCCAGCTACAGTCGCGGCTGGTCCGCTCCGTGGCGCAGCGCCATGGCGGCACGATGGAGGTCGACCACGCAGCCGATGCCGGCTGCACCGTCACGCTGGTGCTGCCGAGGCCGTCCGCGGCCGAGCGCGCGACACCGGCGTCCGATACGGAGTCCTGAAAATGGCACAACGCTGGAAACCCAACGTCACGGTGGCCGCCGTGATCGAGCGGCAGGGCCGCTACCTTCTTGTCGAGGAAGAGACCGCCGATGGGCTCAGGCTGAACACCCCGGCCGGCCATCTCGACCCCGGCGAGTCGCCCGCCGAAGGCTGCGTGCGCGAAACCCTGGAGGAAACCGCGCACCGCTTCACGCCCACCGCCGTGGTCGGCATCTACCTGGCCCGCACCCGGCAGCCCAAGGACATCACCTACCTGCGTTTTGCCTTCACCGGCACGCTGGGCGACTTCGAGCCTGCGCGCCCGCTCGACCACGGCATCGTGCGCACGCTGTGGATGACGGTCGATGAAATCCGCGCCAGCACGGCGCGGCATCGCAGCCCCCTGCTGCTGCAATGCGTGGAAGACCATCTGGCCGGGAAGCGCTATCCCCTGGAACTGGTGCGGGTCGATCCTTCGATCGGCTAAGGCGTGTTCGAGATCACGCCGCCGCCGAGGCACACCTCGCCGTCGTACAGCACGGCCGACTGTCCCGGCGTCACCGCCCACTGGGCTTCATCGAAATCGAGGCGGAAGGCGACGTTGGGGCCCTCGCCCAGCCGGCAGGGAGCATCCGCCTGGCGGTAGCGCGACTTCGCCGCCAGGGCGCCGGCGGTCGGCGCGCTGCCCGCGACCCAGCTCGCGTCGTCGGCCAAAAGCGTCCGCGACAGCAGCCAGGGATGGTCGTGCCCCTGCACCACCCACAGCGTGTTGCTGGCCATGTCCTTGCGCGCCACGAACCACGGTGCATGGTCGCCGGCGCCGCGCTGCGCGCCCCGGGCCTTGATGCCGCCGATGCCGAGCCCCTGGCGCTGGCCCAGCGTGTAGAAGCTCAGGCCCTGGTGTTCGCCGATCTGGCGGCCGCGCTCGTCGCGGATCGGGCCCGGCTCCTTCGAGATGTAGCGGTTGAGGAACTCGCGGAACGGCCGCTCGCCGATGAAGCAGATGCCGGTCGAGTCCTTCTTTTTCGCGTTCGGCAGGCCGATCTCGTCGGCGATCCGGCGCACCTCGGTCTTGTGCAGCTCGCCGACCGGGAACAGCGTCTTCGACAACTGCGGCTGGTTCAGCCGGTGCAGGAAGTAGCTCTGGTCCTTGGCCGGGTCGAGCCCCTTGAGCAACTCATGCCGGCCCGTCGCTGCGTTGAGCCGCACACGTGCATAGTGACCGGTGGCGATCTTCTCGGCGCCGAGGCGCATCGCGTGGTCGAGGAAAGCCTTGAACTTGATCTCGGCGTTGCACAGCACGTCGGGGTTGGGCGTGCGGCCGGCCTGGTACTCGCGCAGGAACTCCGCGAACACGCGGTCCTTGTAGTCGGCCGCGAAGTTGACGTGCTCGATCTCGATGCCCAGCACGTCGGCCACGCTGGCGGCGTCGATGAAGTCGATGTTCGACGAGCAGTACTCGCTGTCGTCATCGTCTTCCCAGTTCTTCATGAAGATGCCGACCACCTCGTGGCCTTGCTGCTTCAGCAGGTGCGCCGTGACCGCGGAATCGACTCCGCCGCTCAGGCCCACCACGATGCGCTGTTTGTCCATAGGGCTGGGATTGTCCCAGCATGGGCGACCCGGTGCCCGCAGCGGGGCAATCAGGCCGCGGCGGCCCGATGTCGCAAGCCGGCCAGCAGCTCGTAGGACCGCAGCCGTGCTTGGTGGTCGAACACCTGGGAGGTGATCATCAGTTCGTCCGCGCCGGTGCGCTCGATGAAGGCCTGGATGCCCGCGCGAACGGTGTCTACAGAGCCCACCGCCGAGCACGACAGCACCGAATCGAGCAGGGCATTCTCGGCCGGACCGACCTTGCCCCGGTAGCCCGCCACCGGCGGCGGCAACCGGCCCGGCCGGCCGCTGCGCAGGTTCACGAAGGCCTGCTGCCAGGAAGTGGCGCGGAACTCGGCTTCCTCGTCGGTGTCGGCCGCGAACACATTGAAGCCCAGCATCACGTAGGGCTTGGCCAGCTGGGCCGAGGGCTTGAAGGTCTCGCGGTAGATGCGGATCGCCTGCATCAGCTGCTGCGGCGCGAAATGCGAGGCGAAGGCGTAGGGCAGGCCCAGGTGGGCCGCGAGCTGGGCGCCGAAGGTGCTCGAGCCCAGGATCCACACCGGGACCTCGAGCCCCATGCCCGGCACCGCGCGCACCGGCTGCCGCGGCGCCTTCGACATGAAGTCCATCAGCTCGACCACGTCCTGCGGAAACTGGTCGGCGTCGGACTGCAGGTCGCGCCGCAGCGCCTGCGCGGTGCGCTGGTCAGAGCCCGGCGCGCGGCCGAGGCCGAGGTCGATGCGGCCCGGGTAGAGCGACTCCAGCGTGCCGAACTGCTCGGCGATCACCAGCGGCGAATGGTTGGGCAGCATCACGCCGCCGGCGCCGATGCGGATGGTCGAGGTGCCGGCGCCGATGTGGGCCAGCAGCACCGCGGTCGCGGCGCTCGCGATGCCCGGCATGCCATGGTGCTCGGCCAGCCAGTAGCGGCGGTAGCCCAGCTTCTCGCCGTGCTGCGCCAGCGACAGCGAGTTGCGGAAGGACTGGGCCGCATCGCTGCCCTCGGTGATGGGCGAAAGATCGAGGATCGAAAACGGAATCATGCCGCTATCTTGGCCTGGATCGCGCGCTTTCAAGCGGCGAAGGGATATTTGCACGGCAACGGGTAGGCTCGCGGCCATGGCACTGCGCATCTTCAAACTCTGGGCGATCATCCTGACGCTGGCGCTGGGCGCTTGCGGCTCGTTGCCCGTCAACGTGCAACGGCCGCTCTCGCACAGCCTGCAGGCCTCGAGCGCGAAAAGCCCGCTCGCGCAGCTTGCCGCCACGCAGCTCCCGGCCGGCGCCCCGTCGGGCTTCCGCCTGCTGCCGCTGGGCTCCTACGGCCTCGATGCCCGCCTGGCACTGATCGGGCGCGCCACCCAGACGCTGGATCTGCAGGTCTACATCATGGAGAACGACGCCTCCGGACGCGCGGTGTTCGGCGCGCTGCGCGATGCCGCCGAGCGCGGCGTGCGCGTGCGGCTGCTGCTCGACGACTTCAACAGCGCGAGCGCCGAAGCGCTGCTGCAGGCGCTCTCCGGCGTGCCGAACTTCGAGATCCGGCTGTTCAATCCCTTCTGTTGCGCGCGCGGCAGCCTGCCCGGCCGGCTCGCGAGCTCGCTGGGCGATCTGGCCCGGCTCGACCGCCGGATGCACAACAAGCTGCTGATCGCCGACGGCGCACTGGCGATCGTCGGCGGCCGCAACATCGCGGACGAATACTTCGGCCGCAACCCGACCGCGAACTTCATCGATCTCGATGCCATCGCTGCCGGACTCGTCGTGCCGCAACTGGGCGTGCTCTTCGATCGCTACTGGAACAGCGACGAGTCCTTCCCCGCGGCGTCGCTGGCCGGCTCGCCGGGCCCGGGGACCACGCTGGCGCAGCTGCTGCCGGCGAATGCGGCGCAGATCGATCTCGCGCTGCCCTCGAAGGACCTCCTGGGCCATGAACCCGTCGGCGTGCAGCTCGCGGCCAATCGTCTGACCCTGGTGCCCGGCCTCGCGTACGCGGTGGCAGATCGCCCCTCCAAGCGGCAGCTGCCACCGGAAGAACTCGAGTCCAGCAGCCTGATGACGGGTGCCGTGAGCCAGATGCTCGGCACGCGCTCGGAGCTCGTCGTGAGTTCGCCCTACCTGGTGCCTGGCAAGCGCGGCATGGAGGTGCTGCGCAGCCTGGAGCACAAGGGCGTCGACATGACGCTCGTGACCAATTCGCTGCCCGCGAGCGATTCGGCGCTGGTCTACTTCGGCTACGCGCGCTATCGGACGCGGATCGTGCGGGCCGGTGTCAAGCTGTACGAGATCAGCGCCACCCCCTCGCCCGGCAGCAAGCCGATGTTCGGCGGCGGCTCGTCACGCGGCCGCCTGCATGCCAAGCTGGCCGTCATCGATCAACAAACCGTGCTGCTGGGTTCTCTCAACCTCGATCCGCGCTCGGCGCGCCGCAACACCGAGCTGGGCGTCGCCGTCGACAGCCCCGCGCTGGCGCAAGAAGCGCTGCGCGTCGTGGCGGCGATGAAGACCGAGGCTTATCGGGTGCAGCTGGACCCGCACGAGGGGACGCTGTCCTGGGTGCCTCCGAGCGAAAACGACGACCAGGCAGTGGACGAAGAGCCGGGCGTCTCGCCGTTCACTGCGCTGCAGCGGCTGCTGCTGCAGCCGCTGGTGCCCGAGGATCTGCTCTAGGCTTGCTCGCTCAGGACAGTGCCTTGGCCTTGAGCTTCGCGAACTCTTCCTGATTGATGGTGCCGGCATCGAGCAGCGCCTTGGCTTCGGCAATGTGTTCGGCCGGCGACTTGCCGGCCACTTCGCGGATGTAGGCGTCGGTGTCGGACTTGGCGCGCTGCAGGCTGGCGCGCTGCCGCTCCGCCATGCCGCGGCCCCGGGTGACGATGTAGATGATCGCCGTCAGGCCCGGGATGACGACAAGCCCGATGATCCACAGCACCTTGGTCCCGCCGCCCAGCTCCGAATCGCGGAACAGATCGCCGATGATCTGGAACAGGATGAGCAGGTAGACGATGAGGACGAAGGTCGACAGCAGGAGTTGGATCAGGTCCCAAAAATTGCTCATACAGGTCTTTCTAGTTTGTTGGAAATTGAAGTATGAAGGCATTCGCCCTCAGGGCCGCCGCGTCGCGCCGCGCGCCAATGATCGCAGCAGTCCCAGCACGAAGCCACCCGTGAGCATACCCAGGACATAGATCAGCAGCACCAGCACCGAGACCGGCAGACTGATGCTCATCGAGAACAGCGAGACGGTCACCGACTCCAGGTTCTGGATCTTGAACAGCACGACGATGCCGGCCAGGATCACGATCAGCGCGATGTAGAGGTAGCGTTGCATGGGACTCTCCTTGTCTGATGTCTGCACTACACCGCGATCGCGCCGGACACCAGCGCCCACAGCGCGCCCAGCGCAGCGGCCACGAGCACGCCGAAGACAACCATCTCGGGCCCGGTGAAGATCCGCTCCTTCTGTTCGCGCCGGGCGAGGAAATAGAGAAAGGTGCCCGGTGCATAGAGGATCGCCGAGAGCAGCAGGAACTTCGGCCCGCCCGCATACAGCATGCCCGCGGCATAGACCGTCGCGATCGCGCCGCGCACCCCGTCGCCGGTACGGCTCCCACCGTCGCGCTCGTAGGTCTTGCCGGTCCATGCGAGCTTGAGTCCGTAGGCGGCGACCAGCAGATAGGGGATGAGCGTCATCGAGCTCGTCATCTTCAGCGCCAGCGTGAAGGCGTACTCGGCGAACCAGGTCACGAGCAGGAAGAGCTGGATCACGATGTTGGTCAGCCACAGCGCAGCGGCCGGCACCTGGTTGGCATTCTCGCGGGCGAGAAAGCTCGGCATGGTGCTGTTCTTGGCCGCCGAATGCAGGACCTCGGCGGCGAGCAGCGACCACGACAGGTAGTTGCCGAGGATCGAGATCAGCAGGCCGACGCTGATGAAGACCAGGCCCCAGGGGCCGACGATGGAGGCCATCACGCCGGCCATCGCGGGCGTCGGCAGCGCCTGCAAGTCCGGGCGCAGCAGCACGCCGTACGAGAACATCGTGACCATGATGAGCAGGCACAGCACACCGAGGAAGCCCAGCACCGTGGCCGTGCCGACGTCCTCCCGGTTCTTCGCGTGGCGCGAATAGACGCTGGCGCCTTCGATGCCGACGAACACGAACACGGTCACCAGCATCGTGTTGCGGACCTGGCCCGCCAGGCTCGACAGGCTGCGCTCTTCACCGCCCCAGAAGTTCCAGGCGAAGATGTCGGCCTTGAAACCGGCGACCGCGACCACCAGGAAGACGGCGATCGGCACGATCTTGGCGACGGTGGCGATGGTGTTCAGTGTCGCCGCCTCCTTGACGCCGCGCAGCACCAGCACGTGCACGCCCCACAGGATCACCGAGGCGGAGAGGATCGCCACGGCGGTCGAGCCGTCGCCGAAGACCGGGAAGAACTGGCCCAGCGTCGCCTTGATCAGCACCAGGCAGGCGACATCGGCCAGGCAGCAGCCGATCCAGTAGCCCACGGCCGACGCGAAGCCCAGGTAGTTGCCGAAGCCGGCCTTGGCATAGGCATAGATGCCGGTGTCGAGGTCGGGCCGGCGCCGCGACAGGGTCTGGAACACCAGTGCGAGCATCAGCATGCCGGTGCCGGCGATGGCCCACGCGATCAGCGCGCCGAAGCCGCCGGTCGAACGGCCAAAGGCCGAGGGCAGCGCGAAGATGCCCGAACCGATCATGGACCCGACCACCAGCGCGATGAGGGCGCCGCGCGACAGCTTCTGGTCTTGCGAATTGCTCATGCCGGGTCCGTGTGGGCGGATGGAAGTGCCGGCACATCCCACAGTTTTATTGTTCTCATCGATTCTTTTGGTCCGTTCTCACGCCTGGGCCCCATCCATGGATGGTTTTTCCGCGGCCGAGCATCGATGGCGCACCGTTCTTTGTCAAGGGCGACCACTAGCGTTGCGCGCGGCGCGTTCGAACGTGCAACTGACGATCGACACGCTGCGCAGCGGCAGCCCGATCCTCTCGGACCTCGAGAAGAAGGGTCAGATCAAGATCGTCGGGTCGATGTACGACCTGTCGAACGGCGTCGTGACTTTCGCGGGCTAGCGGCGCAGGGCGGCCGCGGGCGCCATCGGCGGCACGGTGGCCGGCGCCGAGATCGCGAACCGGGCCGCCCAGTCGATGCCCGGACAGGAGGTCTTCGTGCGCATCGACAACGGCGTGCTGGTCGAGGTGACCCAGCCCGTCGTGCCCGGCCTGCGCGTGGGCCAGCGCGTCTTCATCCAGGGCAACGGCCACCAGGCACGGGTCGTTCCGCAGCAATCAAGTGACGCGACGCCCGCCGAGTCGAGCGGCGGGCGTGCGCCCCATCGCGCTACCGACCGTTGAAAGACTCGCCGAGCCCGTGGTCCGCGGGCTTGCCGGGCCGCTTGTCGTCCGGCTTCGACCTGCGCCTCGCTGAATCTCGCGCCACACCAGACCACCAAGCGGACGCGACAAATCGTTAGTCGGCTAATCATACTAGGGAAAACACCAAGGCGACGGGATTGCGAAGGAAAGGGCGACCACCCTAAAATACTTAGGCACCTAACGAAATGGCGCCCACGAATCCGAGGGCAACCGCTGCTCCCCCACATGAACTCCACGATCTCTCCACCACTCGCCTGGTCAGACTCGCTGCTGCTTGGGCACATCGGCATCGATGAGGAGCACGAGGTGCTCGCCGAGTTCATCGGCCGCATGCAATGCGCGCGTGACGAAGACCTGGCACTTGCGCTCGACGAAGTGTTGGCGCACGCCACGATGCATTTCGCAGCAGAGAACGCATTGATGCTGGACACGGCTTTTCCTCCGCGCGATTGCCACATCAAAGAGCATGAAGCCGTGCTCTCGAGTCTGAGCGGCGTCAAGAGGCGCCTGGCCGATGGCGACGTCGAGGTCGCCCGCCGCTTGGCCGACGAACTGGCGTCCTGGTTCCCCGCGCATGTCCAGCATCTCGATTCCGCCCTGTCCCATTGGCTCTGCAAGCTGCGATACGGCGCCAAGCCGTTGGTGCTGCGCATGGGCCGAAAGTCCACGGCCGAATCGGCCAGCTAGTTCAACCACTATGAGAAGTCGACGATGATGACTCCCGAAGAAAACGATCTGCTCTGCCGTGTCGAGGGCCGAGCCCCGATGGGCCAGTTGATGCGCCGCCACTGGACGCCCGTCTGCCTGCAGGAGGAGGTCGGGGAACCGGATGGCACGCCGGTGAAGGCACGCGTGTTCGGAGAAGACCTGGTCGTGTTTCGCGACAGCGACGGCCGCGTCGGCGTGATGGACGAACGCTGTCCGCATCGACGTGCATCTCTGGTGTACGGCCGCAATGAGGAGGGCGGCCTGCGCTGCCTCTACCACGGCTGGAAGATGGACATCGACGGCAATGTCCTCGAGATGGCTTCGGAGCCGGCAGCCAGTGGCATGGCAGAGAAGGTCAAGCACACGGCCTACCCGGTGAAGGAATGGGGGGGCATGGTATGGGCCTACATGGGCCCGAAAGAGACCATGCCGTCTTTCGAGCCGCCGGCCTGGGCCCCGACCGCAGACACACGGGTGAGCATCGCCAAGGTTCTCTTGCCGTGCAACTGGGCACAGATTCTCGAAGGCGCCATCGACTCGGCCCACAGTTCGAGTCTTCACTCGTCCGACATGGTTCCCGCGCGCGTCGATAGCGCCAAGGCCACCGAGAAGACCTGGCTGCGTCCATCCACCGACAAGGCGCCGCGCATGCAGGTACAGCGCACCGGCTACGGCTTTCGCTATGCCGCGCTGCGTCGACCCCTCACCAACGCCGCGGCCAATGACTATGTGCGTTCGACGGTCTTCGTCGCCCCCGCGACCGCCCTGATACCGCCCAACAACCTCTACAACGTTGCCAACATCAACGTTCCGATGGACGACACGAGCACGGCGTTCTATTTCATCGCCTGGGGTCACCCTGCACAGACACCGGAGACGGCCACCTGGCGCAAGTTCCTGCGCCAGACGGTAGGCATCGACCTCGACGAAAGCTACCGTCCGCTGCGCAGCGAGGAAAACAAGTTCTGGCAGGACCGCAACGCCATGAAGGCGGGCAACTTCACAGGCATCACCGGCTTCCCCAATCAGGATGTCGCGATGTGGCTGACCATGGGCCCCATTGCCGACCGCACCCATGACCGTCTGGGCGCGAGCGATCTCGCGATTGTCGAGTTCCGCAAGCAGATGCTCGAGGCAGTGCGCGCCTTCGAGCAAGGTGCTCCTGCGATCGGCACGGGAGCCGAAGCGGCCACGCCCACCGTCTGTGCATTTCAGGCCATCGTCCCCAAGACCACCGACTGGCGCAGCTACGAAGCACGCTACATCTGGCAGGACGGGTTGGAGAAGCCCGAACTCGAACCGTCCTATTCCGTGAAGGGGTGATTTTGATGAGCAAGCTTCAACTCTCCGTCGCGATGGGCGACTACGACCGCACCCGTGCTCTTTATGACGGCCGAGTCCAGATCGACGGTGTCGATCCTGTGTACATGCTCCTCAATCCCGAGGAAATGTTCTTCCGTGCAATGCGGAGCGTCGATTTCGACATCACGGAGCTCTCGTTCTCCAGCTATCTCGTCAAGCACTCGAGGGGCGAATGTCCCTACATCGCGCTGCCGGTCTTCCTGTCGCGGGCGTTTCGCCATACCTCTATCTATGTTCGCAAGGACCGCATTCGCGAACCTGCGGATCTGAAGGGCAAGCGCATCGGCCTGCCTGAATACCAGCTCACGGCCAACGTATGGGCGCGTGCAATCTTGCAGGACGACTACGGCATTCATCCCGCTGATGTGACATGGGTCCGCGGCGGCATCGAGACCCCCGGGCGTCCCGAAAAGATCAAGCTGCAGCTGCCTGGCGACATTCGCATCGAACAGGCTCCGGAAGGCGCAACGATTTCGCAGATGCTCGACCGGGGCGAGATCGACGGTTTCATGGCGCCGCGTCCGCCCAGCCGGGCAGCGCTCGAGAACCCGAACATCGGATGGCTCTTCGACGATCCAACAGCCGTGGCCAAGGACTACTACAAGCGCACCGGCGTCTTTCCCATCATGCACGTGGCGGCGATCCGCAAGGAGCTGGCGGCGAAACACCCCTGGCTGCCCGCCGCGGTCGTCAAGGCCTTCACGCAGTCCAAGGCCGCGGCGCTGCAGCTGCTCTCGGACACTTCGGCCACCAAGGTCACGCTGCCGTTCGTCGAGGAGCAGCTACAGGCGGCACGCGAGACGATGGGTGAGGATTTCTGGTCCTACGGCGTGGCTGCGGCCAGCCGAACGCTGGAGACATTCGTTCGAAGCCATCACGAGCAAGGCCTTTCGTCCAGGCTGGTGCCGGTGAGCGAACTCTTCCACCCGGCGACCTACGAGACCTACAGCATTTGAAACCAGCACCAGAGACAAGCGCCATGAACCGAAGAACCACTGCCTGGTCCCTCCTGGCCTGCACCGCCTGTTTCGCCATCGGACCGATGGCGCATGCGCAGACCTACCCCAGTCACCCGATCAAGCTGGTCGTTCCCTACTCGGCGGGAGGCTTGCCCGATACCGTGGCGCGTGTGCTCTCCCGACCGCTTGGAGACGCGTTGGGGCAGTCGGTCTTCGTCGAGAACAAGCCGGGCGCTGGTGGCGCTGTCGCTGCCGCCACGCTGATGCAGGCACCGGCCGACGGCTATACGCTGCTGGTGACCGATGGCCCGATGCTGTCGATCACGCCGCTTCTGACCAAGAAGATGAGCTACGACGCATCGACCGACTTCGTTCCGGTTTCGCTGGTCGGCAAGGCCCCCTTGTTCCTTGTCGTCAACAAGAGCGTGAAGGCCAACAACCTCGACGAGCTGATCGCATTGGCCAAGGCCAAGCCGGGCGGGCTCAACTACGGCTCCGCAGGCACAGGCAGCATCCACCACCTGACTGCCGAGGCCATGAACGCGAGCTTGGGCATCGTCATGACGCACGTGCCATTCAAAGGCAGCGCAAATTCGGTGCCGGCCATGATCGGCGAGCAGGTGGACATGGTGTTCGCCTCGCCACCGTCGTTGATGGGCTTCGTCAAGTCCGGGCAGGCTCGACTATTGGCCACCAACTCCCCGACGCGCTCCCCGCTGGCCCCGCAGATGCCCGCGTTGGCTGAAAAGATTCCAGGCTTCGACTTCGCGTTCAACATCGCGGTTCTGGCAAAGAAAGGCACGCCGAACGATGCGATTGCCAGGGTCAGCAACGAGATCGCGAAGATCGTCAAGCGGCCGGACATCGTCGAGCAGTTGCGACTTGCCGGCGTCGACCCTGTGGGGAGCTCGCCCGAGCAACTTGCAGATGCGCTGCGAAGCGAGAAGCAGCGCGTGACCGATGCCGCCGCGCGCGCTCAGCTGAAAGCCGAATAGGGCCCCGCCGTGACCACGCCTCAGACACACTCCGACACCCAGATGCCGTTGCGCGTCGCTCGCGCGTACGACGTCGCTGAAGGAATCCGCAGCTTCGAGTTGGTGCAGGCCGATGGCAGCGACTTGCCGCCGTTCACGCCCGGCTCGCACGTCAAGGTGCAGGTGCCCAACGGCCTGATGCGCAAGTACTCGCTGTGCAACGACCCGGCAGAGCGCAATCGGTACGTCATCACCGTCAAGAGAGACGCCGCGGGTCAAAGCGGCTCGATCTGCATGCACGAAGAAGTCCATGAAGGGGATACGCTGCCTACGTCGCTTCCCTCGAACGCATTCCCGCTTGTAGAGAACGCAAAGGGCTACCTCTTCATCGCCGGAGGGATCGGCATCACGCCCATCTTGTCGATGATTCGATCGTTCGGCGAACTGGCGCCGGCGCCGTGGAAACTGCTCTACCTGACACGCTCGCCCGAGGCCACAGCCTTCCTTGACGAACTGGGTCAACCCGAGCTGAAGAAGCAGGTGCGCATCCACTACTCCCAGGGTGATTCCGGCCGAGTTTTCGATCTCTGGCCCACCCTGGAGAAGCCGAACACGGCGCACGTGTACTGCTGCGGCCCGCGTCCGCTGATGGAAGCTGTGCGCGACATGACCGGCCACTGGTCACCGGCCAATGTGCATTTCGAAAGCTTCAACGAAGGCGGGGGTGTCCGTCCGGACGACGAGCCCTTCACGGTGAAGCTGGCGCGCACGGGGGGCGAGTTCGAGGTGCCGGTCGGCAAGTCGATCCTGACCGTCTTGCGCGATCATGGGTGCAATGCTGCGTCGTCCTGCGAGAGCGGCACCTGTGGCACCTGCCGTACCGGGCTGCTCGGTGGCGAGGCCGACCACCGCGACATGGTGCTGATGCCCGAGGAAATGGAAAGCCAGATCATGATCTGCGTCTCGCGGGCCAGGTCTGCCGAGTTGGTGCTCGATCTGTGACACCGGACCGCGAACTCCGACTCGGTGTGGCCGGACTTGGCCGTGCCTTCACGCTCATGTTGCCGACCCTCCAGCGCGATCGCCGCGTCCGACTCGTCGCCGCCTGCGACCCGCGCGAGGAAGCGCGGTCCCGGTTCGCGACGGATTTCGACGCCCCGGCCTACGCGGACATCGAGGGCCTGGCGGCCAACCCGGAGGTCGAGGCGATCTATATCGCCAGTCCGCACCAGTTCCATGCCGCGCAAACGCGTATTGCGGCCAGGCACGGCAAGCATGTGCTGGTCGAGAAGCCCATGGCGCTCACGATGGCCGAATGCGACTCGATGATCGAACACTGCCGCGCAGCGGGCGTTCACTTGATCGTCGGTCACTGCCACAGTTTCGACACCCCCTACTTGCGGGCGCGCGATGTCGTCTCGAGCGGAGAACTTGGCCGGGTGCGCATGATCCATGCACTCAACTACACCGACTTCCTCTACCGACCTCGCCGTCCGGAGGAGCTGCGCACCGAGGATGGCGGTGGCGTGGTGTTCAGCCAGGCTGCGCACCAGGTCGACGTGGTGCGGTTGCTCGCGGGCGCGCCCGTGGCCCGTGTGCGAGCCGTCACGGGCGACTGGGATCCGGCGCGCCCGACGCAAGGCGCCTATTCCGCCCTGCTGTGGTTCGAGGGCGGTGCCTTTGCCAGCCTCAGCTACAACGGCTACGGCCATTTCGACTCGGACGAATGGTGCGGATGGATTGGCGAAATGGGCATCGACAAGTCTCCCGACGCCTACGGCGCGGCACGACGCAAGCTCGCTGCCGTGAATTCTCCGAGTGAGGAAGCGCGCCTCAAGGCCTCGGGGACCTACGGGGGCGCTGGCTATGTCGCCGCACCAACCGGTGATTCGCGAGCCTGGCACCAGCATTTCGGGCCCATCGTGGTGTCGTGCGAGCGCGGCGACGTGCGGCCGCTTCCCGACTGCGTCTGGGTCTACGATGACCGGAAGAAGGAGCGCCGGCCGCTCGACGTCCCCCGAGTGCCCCGATTCGAGGTCATTGACGAGTTGTACGACGCTGTGGTGGGCGGTGTGCCTGCGCTGCACGACGGCCGATGGGCGCGCGCCACGCTGGGTGTCTGCCTGGCTTTGCTCGAATCAGCCGGATCGAACCAGGATGTGGCCTTGGCGCCCTGAAACTTCGTCTCTGTGCATCCACGCCCCGACCGCGCCTCGGCACCATCGACGGGTTGGCAACAGAACCAGGAGTTCAGGCCGTAAAAAAAGGCCGGCCCTCGAAAAGAGCCGGCCTTTTGGCTTGACCGAAACCCGGCTCAGAACGGGATGTCGTCGTCCATGTCGTCGAAGCCCGACGACGACTTGGCAGGCGCCTGGCGAGGTGCCGGCGCCGGTGCACGCGGCGCGGCCGCCGGCGGGCGCGAGTAGCCGCCGCCACCACCACCACCACCACCACCACCTTGCGAGTAGCCGCCGTCGTCATCGCCCGAAGGTCCGCCCTGGCCCTGGCGGCTGCCGAGCATCTGCATCTGGTCGACGCGGATGTCGGTGGCGTACTTCTCGACACCGTCCTTGTCGTTGTATTTGCGCGTGCGGATCTGGCCTTCGACGTAGATCTGCGAGCCCTTGCGCAGGTACTGCGCGGCGATCTCGGCCAGCCGGCCGTTGAACACCAGGCGGTGCCACTCGGTGGCCTCGCGCATCTCGCCGCTCTGCTTGTCCTTCCACTTGTCGGTGGTGGCGAGGGTCACGTTGCACACCTGGTCGCCGCTGGGAAAGGTACGGGTTTCGGGATCGCGGCCCAGATTGCCGACGAGGATGACTTTGTTGACCGATGCCATATGCACTGCCCCTGATGAATGGATGGAGGAGAAGGAAAAGAACCGGGGATTGTGCCGCATCGAAACGCCGCCCGGACAGCATGAGGGGCAATCCGAAGCAGGCTGCTGGAATTCGGACGAATCCCGCCGAAACCCCGGAAACGCCGCCCCGCTTATCATGTCCGGTTGCCCAAAAACGACCGCCCCGTGAATCTCCCCCCCGAAGACGCCTACCTCGGCGCCGTGCTGGCGCAGCAGCGGATCAGCATCCGCGGCGCGCGCACGCACAACCTCAAGAACGTCGATCTCGACATCCCGCGCAACAAGCTGGTGGTGATCACCGGCCTGTCGGGCTCGGGAAAATCGAGCCTGGCCTTCGACACGCTCTATGCCGAGGGCCAGCGCCGCTACGTCGAAAGCCTGTCGGCCTATGCGCGGCAGTTCCTGCAACTGATGGACAAGCCCGACGTCGACATGATCGAGGGCCTGTCGCCGGCGATCAGCATCGAGCAGAAGGCGACCAGCCACAATCCGCGCTCCACCGTGGGCACGGTGACCGAGATCCACGACTACCTGCGCCTGCTGTATGCCCGCGCCGGCACGCCCTACTGCCCCGACCATCACCTGCCGCTGCAGGCGCAGACGGTGAGCCAGATGGTCGATGCGGTGATCGCTCTGCCCGACGAGCCGAGACTCATGATCCTGGCGCCGGTGGCGCGCGAGAAGAAGGGCGAGTTCCTCGAGCTGTTCGCCGAGATGCAGGCCCAGGGCTACATCCGCTTCCGGGTCGACGGCCAGACTTACGAATACAACGACCTGCCCAAGCTCAAGAAGACCGAGAAGCACGACATCGACGTCGTGATCGACCGCTTGCGCGCGCGCCCCGACATGCAGCAGCGCCTGGCCGAGAGCTTCGAGGCCGCGCTGCGGCTGGCCGATGGCCGCGCGATCGCGCTCGAAATGGAGGCGCCGGCGGCCGAGGGCGCAGCGGCAGCGGCCGCCGGCCCGCCGCGCGAGCACCTGTTCAACGCCAAGTTCGCCTGCCCGATCTGCCACTACTCGCTGGCCGAACTCGAGCCGCGCCTGTTCTCCTTCAACTCGCCCGTGGGCGCCTGCCCGAGCTGCGACGGCCTCGGCCACCGCGAGTTCTTCGATCCGGCGCGGGTGGTCGCGTTCCCGTCGCTGAGCCTCGCGAGCGGCGCCGTCAAAGGCTGGGACCGGCGCAACGGCTACTACTTCAGCATGCTGGAGAGCGTGGCCAAGCACTACAAGTTCGACATCGACAAGCCCTTCGAAGAGCTGCCTGCCTCGGTCCAGCAGACCGTGCTGCAGGGCTCGGCGCAGGAAGAGATCAAGTTCAGCTACGTGATGGACAGCGGCCAGCAGGCCGGCAAGAAGCTGGTGCGCAAGCACCCCTTCGAGGGCATCATCCCGAACATGGCGCGGCGCTACCGCGAGACCGACTCGACGATGGTGCGGGAAGACCTCTCGCGCTTTCGCAACATGCAGCCCTGCCCCGACTGCGAAGGCTCGCGCCTGCGGCCCGAGGCGCGCAACGTGTTCCTGGTCGACGAGTCCGGCCCCGAGCCGAAGCGCATGGCGATCTACGAGATCAGCCACGCCACGCTGCGCGACAGCCTGGCCTACTTCCAGCAGCTGCAGCTGCGCGGCGCCAAGGCCGAGATCGCCGACAAGGTGGTGCGCGAGATCGGCCTCAGGCTCAAGTTCCTCAACGACGTCGGCCTCAACTACCTGAGCCTGGACCGCAGCGCCGAGACGCTGTCGGGCGGCGAGGCGCAGCGCATCCGGCTGGCCTCGCAGATCGGCTCCGGGCTCACCGGCGTGATGTACGTGCTCGACGAGCCCAGCATCGGGCTGCACCAGCGCGACAACGACCGACTGATCGGCACGCTGCGCCATCTGCGCGACATCGGCAACAGCGTGATCGTGGTCGAGCACGACGAGGACATGATCCACGCCGCCGACCACGTGATCGACATGGGACCGGGCGCCGGCGTGCATGGCGGGCGCGTGATGGCGCAGGGCAGCTACGCCGAGGTCGCGGCGCACCCGGATTCGCTGACCGGCCAGTACCTGTCGGGCGCGAAAAAGATCGAAGTGCCTCAGCGGCGCACGCCGTGGCTGCCGGTGGTGGCGACGGCGGCCTTCCACGGGGGCAGGAAGCCTCCGCGCTTTCCGCCCAGCCCCGCGGCCGAGCGGCGCGCGGCGCGCGAAGCCGCGCACCTGGCCTCGCAAAGCGATCTGCAGGAGATCCGCGTGATCGGCGCCACCGGCAACAATTTGCAGAACGTCAGCGTGGCCTTTCCGGTCGGCCTGCTGACCTGCGTGACCGGCGTCTCGGGCTCGGGCAAGTCGACGCTGGTCAACGACACGCTCTACAGCGCGGTCGCGCGCACGCTGTACCGCGCCCATGAGGAGCCGGCCGAGCACGAGGCCATCGAGGGGATCGAGTACTTCGACAAGGTGATCAACGTCGACCAGTCGCCGATCGGCCGCACGCCGCGCAGCAACCCGGCCACCTACACGGGCCTCTTCACGCCGATCCGCGAGCTGATGGCCGAGACCAACACCGCGCGCGAGCGCGGCTACGGGCCGGGCCGCTTCAGCTTCAACGTCGCGGGCGGACGCTGCGAGGCCTGCCAGGGCGACGGCGTGGTGAAGGTCGAGATGCATTTCCTGCCCGACGTCTACGTGCCCTGCGAGGTCTGCCACGGCCAGCGCTACAACCGCGAGACGCTGGAGGTGCTCTACAAGGGCCGCAACATCGCGCAGATCCTCGACATGACGGTCGAGACCGCGCACGACTTCCTGAGGGCGGTGCCGACCATCGAGCGCAAGCTGCGCACGCTGCTCGACGTCGGCCTGAGCTACATCAAGCTGGGGCAGTCGGCGACCACGCTGTCGGGCGGTGAAGCGCAAAGAGTCA
This sequence comes from Variovorax sp. P1_G12, assembly GCF_056405555.1. Taxonomy (NCBI): domain Bacteria; kingdom Pseudomonadati; phylum Pseudomonadota; class Betaproteobacteria; order Burkholderiales; family Comamonadaceae; genus Variovorax; species Variovorax sp. P1_G12. Next base: position 19,307 of record NZ_JBFUBW010000012.1, read on the forward strand.
AGCTCGCGCTCGAGCTCAGCAAGCGCGACACCGGCCGCACGCTCTACATCCTCGACGAGCCGACCACCGGGCTGCACTTCGCCGACATCGAACTGCTGCTCAAGGTGCTGCACCAGCTGCGCGACGCCGGCAACACGATCGTGGTGATCGAGCACAACCTCGACGTCATCAAGACCGCCGACTGGCTGATCGACATGGGGCCCGAAGGCGGCGCCGGCGGCGGCACGGTGGTGGGGATGGGCACGCCCGAAGACATCGCGGCCAACGAGGCCAGCCACACGGGGCGCTATCTGAAGCGGCTGCTCTGATCGCGCCGCGGCGCCATGACCTTGGAGGTCATGGACGCCGCGCAGGCTCCCGGCGACATTGGATGCAAGCCGGGACCGAGGTGGTGCCGGCAGCAACCAGGCCGAACTTCAATGGCCGACGAAAGCGCATCATGAACGGCTTCGACATCCTCCCTCTCGCAGTGGGCCTCCTCATCGGCATCGCCGCCGTGGGCTCGTGCATCGGCATCGGCATCGTCGGGTCGAAGCTTCTCGAAGGCACCGCGCGGCAGCCGGAACTCAAGGACACGCTGCAGACGTTGTTCTTCCTGATCGCGGGCGTCACCGATAGCGCCTTCATCATCGCCACCGGCATCGGCCTCTGGTTCGCGACCGCGAACCCGTTCAAGTAGCTCGCCCCAGGTTGCCCGCACTGCGTGTCGGGCGCCTCGAGTCGCTGCCAGAGGCTGCGGCCCTTCGGAGCCGTCCAAGCCTGCGCACGCAGGCTTGGACGGCTCCTCAGCCCCCTGCCGGGGGCAACACCAGCGGACTGGCAAAGCCAGATCCGCGGTGTTTCACCAACGGGCCTGGCTGCGCCGGCCGCTAAGGTTCGCGCCGGACCCTGAGCATGCCTTCTTGAGCGGTCGAGGCCACGAGCCGGCCGTCGCGCGTGAAGATGCTGCCGCGGCTCAGGCCGCGCGCACCGCTCGCGCTGGGCGAGTCGAGGCTGTAGAGCAGCCAGTCGTCCATGCGGAAATCGCGATGGAACCACATCGCGTGGTCGAGGCTCGCGGGGCGCACCTGGCCGCTCATGAAGCTCAGGCCGTGGCGCCGCATGGCGGCGCCCAGCAGGCCATGGTCGGACGCATAGGCCAGCAGTGCGCGATGCACGTTGGGGTCGTCGGGCAGCGGCGCGATCGCGCGCATCCAGAGCGCGCTTTCGGACGGGCGCGGCACCGGCGCAAGCAGGTCGTCGGGGTCGACGCGACGGTATTCGAGGCCATGGGGCGCCAGGCCCTTGACGCGCCAGCGCTCGGGCAGGCGGTCGCCGAGGGCCATGCGCTGTTCGCGCTCGTTCGACAGGCCGTCCGGCCCGGCGACGGCCGGCATGGCGATCTGGTGGTCGACGCCGTCGTCGACGGTCTGGAACGAGGCCGACATCTCGAAGATGATGCGCTCGCCCTGCCGCGCCACCACGTGCCGGGTCGTGAAGCTGCGGCCGTCGCGCACGCGGTCGACCGAATACTCGATCGGCGCATGCTCGCCGGGCAGCAGGAAGTAGGCATGCATCGAATGCGCCGGGCGGTCGGCCTCGACGGTGCGGCTGGCCGCCATCAGCGACTGGCCCAGCACCTGGCCGCCGAAGACCGCCGGCGTGCCGAGGTCCTCGCTCTGGGCCAGGAAGCGGTCGTTGCCGAGCGGTTCGAGGCGCATCAGTTCGACCAGTTCGTCGACGACGCGGGTGGCGGTGGCAGGATCAATCATCGGGGAAGGCGGGAAAAAGACAGCCTGCAACGATAACAAAGAGACCGCCGAGGCGCTGTCCCGCGGCGGTCAGCCCCGGCTCGCGCCAACGTTCAGAGGTCGAGGTCGGCGCCGTCGGCCGCCAGCTTGCGCTGCAGCGCCGGCACATCGACCGCGGCGAAGGCGGCATCGCCGAGCGTGGCTGCGGCCGTGCCCGCGGCCTGCCCCATCACGAAGCAGCCGCCGCTGGCGCGTGCAGCCGACTGGCCCTCGTGCGTCATCGAGGCGCAGCGGCCGGCCACCAGCAGGTTGTCGACGCCGCGCGGCACCAGCATGCGCCAGGGCAGCTGGTTGTAGGTGCGGCGATCGTCGCGCGGGAAGGCCCATTCGATCCGGCCCGCCGCATGCATCTCCATCGGCCAGGCGTTGAGGCCGATGCTGTCGGGAAAGCGTGCCGAAGACAGGATGTCCTCGCCCGTCAACGCATAGAGGCCCTCGATGCGCCGGGTCTCGCGGATGCCGACCTGGGGCGCGATCTCGACGATGGCCGACTGCTCGAAGCCCGGCACCTCGGCCTTGAGGAAGCGGAAGAACTCGCCGATCTGGCGCCGGCCCTCGACTTCGCCGTCGCTGAGTTCGCGCGCATCGACGCCGTTCATCGCGCCGCCTTCGGCATTGCAGATCTGCGTCACGTTGGCGCGCCATTCGCGCGGGTCGATCTGCGGCCGCAGGATCGCACCCTCGCGCGGGAAGCGGTAGGCCTCGGGATCGCGCTCCCGCGCCTTCGCCATCAGGTCGTTGATGGCCTTGAATTCACCGACGGCCGCCAGCGCAGGCGCGGCCTCGACGTGGCCGACCCGGAACATGGTGGAAGGGAAGAGGCCGCTGCCCCGGCCGTCGCCGACCGCGAACGGCACGCCCGCGAAGGCGGCGACATCGGCGTCGCCGCTGCCGTCGACGAAGGCGTTGGCGCGGATCGCCTGGCGGCCCGACTTGGTCTCGACCACCAGCGCGGCAATGCGGCTGCCGTCCATGACGACGGCCGCGGCCAGCGCATGGAACAGCAGTTGCACGCCGGCGTCCAGCAGCAGCTGGTCGGCCGCGCACTTGTAGGCCGAGGTGTCGTAGGAGCGCACGCGGATGCGGCCCTGCATGCCGTCCTGCGGCTTGTTGAGTCCGCCCAGGGCGTCGAGGCGCGCCAGCAGTTCGTCGGCCACGCCGTGCACCAGCTGCGTCATCTCGCCATTGCGCTTGCCGTAGAGGCCGGCGAAATTGGTCACGCCGCCGGCCGTGCCCATGCCGCCGAGGAAGCCGTAGCGCTCCACCAGCAGCGTGCGCGCGCCGTGATGCGCGGCGCTCACGGCGGCAGCGATCCCCGCCGGCCCGCCGCCGACCACCACGACGTCGTACTCGCCGAAGACCGGCAGATCGCGCGCAGGCTCACGCAACATCGAATTCATACAGTGCCTCCAAAAGACGTATCCCCTTCGGGAAACACCGCGGAACCGGCTTCGCCGGGCCGCTGGTGTTGCCCCCGGTAGGGGGTGGGCGGGCTACACGCAGTGAGCCCAACCTGGGGGCGAGCAACAGTGCCCCCGGCAGTGGGGTGCCCGAGCCACACGCAGTGGGCGAGGCTGGGGGGTTACTGAAGTTTTATGCCGTTCGTGGAAATGATCTTGGACATGATCGCGGCCTCTTCCTTCACCCGCGTGCGCATGCCGTCGGGCGAGGTGCCGACCGCCTGCCAGCCCTGCTCGAACAGCTTCTGGCGCACTTCCGGCGACTTCATGATGATCACGAGTTCCTTCGTGATGCGGTCCTGCGCGGTCTTCGAGAGGCTCGCGGGGCCGACCAGCGCGGTCCACACCTCGAGGTTGAAATCGCGCACGCCGGCGTCCGCGAGCGCCGGCACGTCGGGCGCCAGCGTGCTGCGGCCACTGGTCAGGCCGACCGCCTTGACCTTGCCGGCCTTGACCTGGGGCAGCGCCACGCCGGGCGGGATCAGCGCCATCTGGATCTGGTTGCCGATCAGGTCGGTCATCACCTGCGGGTTGCCCTGGTAGGGCACGTGCTCGGCCTTCAGGCCCGGCACGCGGCTCTTGAGCAGTTCCATGCCCAGGTGGCCGACCGAGCCGACGCCGACCGAGCCGTAGCTCCACTTGTCGCCGCCCTTGCGCGCGGCGTCGAAGAAGGCCGCGCCCGTGGGCAGGCTGCTCTGGGCCACCAGCACCAGCGGCGCGGTGGCAATCAGCGACAGGTAGGTGAAGTCCTTGCCCGGGTCGTAGGGCAGCTTCGGGTACAGCATCTTCGACGAGGTCAGGTTGCCGTTGATGACGATGCCGAGCGTGTGGTCGTCGGTGGCCTTGGCCACCTGGTCGGCCGCGATGTTGCCCGAGGCGCCGGGCTTGTTGTCGACCACCACCGGCTGGCCGAGGGCCTTGGCCAGCGGTTCGGCGATGGTGCGCGCGGCGATGTCCGGGGTCGAACCGCCGGGGAAGCCGACGATCAGGCGGATCGGCCTGGTGGGCCAGGCAGCGCCCTGCGCCGAGGCGGCGAGCGGCAGGGCACCGGCGGCGAGGCCGCAGGCGGCAGCGATCAGGAGGACTCTCTTGGAGGGGTGCATGGAGACTCGGTTGGGGGAAATTGGGGAAAGGAAGGATAGCCCTCTCTTGTAACCAGACGTCATCACTCGAGGCTGATGTTTCCCCGCTTCACGAGCTCACCGTAGATCTTCGACTTCACCTCGGCGTTGCGCTCGATTTCTTCCGGCGACCAGGCCAGCGGCTCGAAGGCGAAGGTGTCGAAGCGGGCCCGGATCTCGGGGTCGGCGATGACCTTGGCGACGTCCACGTTGATCTTCATGCGGATCGCCGCCGGCACGCCCTTCGGCGTCAGCAGCGAAACGAAGGAGTTGACGTCCAGCCCGGACGGCCCGCCGGCTTCGGCCATGGTCGGCACGTCCGGCATCTGGGGAATGCGCTTGGGCGCCGCGATCGCGATGTAGCGCAGCTTGCCGGCCTTGTAGATGCCCTGGCTCGACGGCAAGCTCGCGAAGCTCCACGCCACCTCGCCCGATCCGACGTTGGCGAACAGCTGCGAGACCTCGCGGTACGGCACGTGCTGCATGTGGGTGCCGGACAGCGCCTCGAGCTGCTGGGCGCCCAGGTGGCCCGGGCTGCCGACGCCCCACGAGCCGTAGTTGACCTGCCCCGGCTTCTCCTTGGCGGCGGCGACCAGGTCGCTCATGCTCTTCCACTTCGAGTCGGTCGGCACGGCCACGAAGAAGGGCGTGCGGAACAGCGAGGCCACCGGGTCGAAGTGCTGCAGCGTCACGAAATTGCGCGACTTGTAGAGGTGCGGCAGCGCGGCGATGTGCTCGCTGTCGAGCTGCAGCAGGGTGTAGCCGTCGGGCGTGGCGCGGCGCGCCTGCTCGATCGCGATGAAGCCGCCGCCGCCGGGCTTGTTGTCGACCAGCACGCGCTGGTTCCAGAGCCGGCCGAGCTTGTCCGAGACCAGCCGCAGCACCGCATCGGGGCCGCTGCCGGCCGCGAAGGGTGTGACGATGGTCACCGGCTTGCTCGGGTAGTCCGCGGCCGGAGCCTGGGCGGCGGCCGAGGCGGCGAGCAGGGCCGTGGCGCCGGCGGCGACCAGCGAGAGGAGGGATTTCATGCGACTTCCTTCAGGTTTGAATCGTTCGGCGGCGTTGTATCAGGTCGGCGCAGCGCGCCCGTCGTCGAGGCAGTGCGCGGGGTTCCAGCCGTAGAGCCATTCGACCGCGTCGTAGAAGCGTTCGGGCGTGCGGCCGGTCCAGAGGCTGTTTCGCACCAGCCGCTCGACGCCCTTGGCATGGTAGAGACGCCCCATCTCGCGCACCGACAGCACCACGCGCGCGGTGCGCGCGACCCGGGCCGAGGCATAGAGGCGGAAGGCGGCGCTCAGGTCGTGGTCGCAGGCTTCGACTGCGGCGCCCAGCGTCACCGCATCCTCCAGCGCCATGCAGGCGCCCTGCGCGAGGTACTGCATCATCGGATGGGCCGCGTCGCCCAGCAGCGTGGCCCGGCCCTCGCTCCAGGTCGCCACCGGCTCGCGGTCGGCGGTGCTCCAGCGGCGCCAAGAGGTGGGGCGGTCGAGCAGCTGCCGCGGGCGCGCATGCACGCCCTCGAAGTACGACATCACCTCTTCCTTGCTGCCGTCGCTGACGCCCCACTCCTCGCGCTCGCGGCTGTGGAAGGTGACGACCAGGTTGTATTGCTCGCCATGGCGCAGCGGGTAGTGCACCAGGTGGCAGTCGGGGCCGGCCCAGACCACGGGCGCGTTCCAGCGCAGGTCCTCGGGCATGTCGGCGGCCGGCACCACGGCGCGGTAGACCACGTGGCCCGAGACCCGCGGCGCATCGCCGATGAGCCTGGCGCGCACCACCGATTTGACACCGTCGCAACCGATGATGGCGTCGGCGCTGAAGCGGCGGCCGTCGCGCGTGACCGCGGTCACGCGGCGTTCTTCCAGATCCAGCGCCTCGACCTGCGCCGAGGTGTGGAAGCGGATCAGCGGATGCTGCTTCACCGCCTCGTGGATCGCGCCGTGCAGGTCGGCCCGGTGGCTGACCGCATAGGGGTTGCCGAAGCGCGCGCGAAAGGCCTCGCCGACCGGCACCGAGGCGACCTCGGCGCAGTCGACGGCGTCCATCATCACGAGCCGGTCGGTGAACACCGAGCCGCGCCGCACCGCTTCGCCCACGCCCAGCGCATCGAGCGCCGCGAAGGCGTTCGGGCCCAGTTGCAGGCCGGCGCCGATCTCGCCGAGGGTGGCGCTCTGCTCGAGCAGGTCGACGGCGATGCCCAGGCGCGCCAGTGCCAGCGCCGCCGCCATGCCGCCGATGCCGCCGCCGACCACGAGAACGGTGGATTTGTGCTTGGAAGGGGTGCCCATGGTGCGTCTCCTGCGGGGATGTCAGTCGATGCGAACCGCGATCGGTTCGAGGCCGTCGATACGGACTTGCATGGTCTGCCCGCGCTGCACCGCGCCCACGCCCTCGGGCGTGCCGGTGAAGATCAGGTCGCCGGGCTGCAGCGCGAACAAGGTCGACAGGTTGGCGATCACCTCGCTGACCGACCAGATCAGGTGGCGGATATCGCTCTTCTGGCGCGCTTCGCCGTCGACCTCGAGCGTGATCGCGCCGGCCGTCATCTCGCCCATCGCGGCGCGCGGACTCAGCAGGCCCACCGGCGCCGAGAAGTCGAAGGCCTTGCCGATCTCCCACGGCCGGCCCTGCTCGCGCATCTTCATCTGCAGGTCGCGGCGCGTCATGTCCAGGCCGACCGCGTAGCCGTAGATGTGGTTGACCGCATCGCCGACCGCGATGTCGCGCCCGCCGGTGCCGATCGCCACCACCAGTTCGGCCTCGTAGTGGTAGTTGGTGGTCTGGTCCGGATAGGGAATGCCGACCGCCCGGCCGGCTGGCACCGGCACCACCGAGGCGTCGTCATTGGGCTTGCAGAAGAAGAAGGGCGGTTCGCGGTCCGGGTCGAAACCCATCTCGCGCGCATGCGCCGCGTAGTTGCGGCCGACGCAGTAGACGCGGCGGACCGGGAACAGCTCGGTCGAGCCGGCGATGGCGAGGCCGACCACGGCCGGAGGAGAAACGACGAAGGACATGAAGACTCCTGCCGCGCGCAGCGGCAAACATGGACGAAGGAAAAAGACGGCGGCCCGAAGGCACCCGGAATCAGGCGTGGTCGAGGAAGGCTTCGCGCAGCACGCCCATCGCCTGCTGCACCGGCCGGTCCGAGAAACTGAACAGCACCACTTCCTCGCTGGCGGCAAGGCGCAGCGGCGCCCAGGACGGCACAACGAAGGTGTCGCGCGGCCCGAAATCGAAGCGCTGGCCGCCGATCTCGGCCGTGCCGCGGCCCTCGACCACGCTGTAGACCGCGCCGTCGGTGGCGCGGTGCGTCTTGCCGGCAAAGCCCGCGGGCAGCAGCTGCAGGTTCGTCGCGATGGTCGGCATCGGCGAGCCGCCGGTCAGCGGATTGATGTAGCGCAGTTTGTGGCCCAGCCAGGCGTCGGCGGCTTCCTGCTTGTGCAGCTGGGCCAGTGCCTCGCGGCTGCGCGCATAGGGGTAGTTGAAGATCGGCGAGGTCGGCGACACATGGTCGTGACGCACCGGCACCATGTTGTGGCCGAAGCGCGCCAGGCTGTGGCCCTCGGGCCGCGCGACCTGCTGCATGCGGGCGTCGTCGTTCTCGGCGAAGCCAGCGTCGAAGAAACGGATCATCGGGATGTCGAGCCCATCGAGCCAGACCACCGGCTCGCTCACCCCTTCGATGCCTTCGTTGCCGTGGTCATGCCAGGCCCACGAGGGCGTGATGATGAAGTCGCCCGGGTGCATCGTGGTGCGCTCGCCGCCGACCGTGGTGTAGGCGCCCTTGCCGTCGACGATGAAGCGCAGCGCCGACTGCACGTGGCGGTGCGAGGGCGCCACCTCGCCCGGCATGATGAGCTGCAGCCCGGCGTAGAGCGACTGCGTGATCGACGAGCGGCCCGGGATCGCCGGGTTCTCGAGCACCAGCACGCGGCGCACCGCTTCCTCGGCGGTGATCAGCTCGGCCGACTCCATCAGCAGCGGCCGGATCTCGTCGTAGTGCCAGAGCGCGGGCACGCAGGGCGTCTGCGGCTCGCGCGGCACCAGCGCGTGCAGCGACTCCCACAGCGGCGTCAGGTGGAGCGGGCGGATGCGGTCGTAGTAGGCGCGGCGTTCGGCGCCGTCGGTGCGGGCGGCCGGCAAGGCGGTGTTCATGGGGGGTGTCTCCTGGCGTCGAGCGCCGAGGCCGCATTGTTGGCCCCGACCACTATTTGTTCAAGACTTCCACTCAATACTTGGAATATCGTTTTTGGATAATGGGGCTTCTTCAGGGGAATTCCGATGTCCAAGCTCGATCTCGAATGGCTCGCGGTCTTCGACGAGGTCTACAAGACCGGCAGCGTCTCGAAGGCGGCCGACCGGCTGGGCATGGCCCAGGCCGCGGCCAGCACCATGCTGAACAAGCTGCGCGCCCATTTCGACGACCGCCTGTTCGCCCGCACCGCCCAGGGCATGCAGCCCACGCCCTATGCCCAGCGGCTCAGCGTGCATGTGCGCGAGGTGCTGGCCCAGCTCGACCAGGCGCGCGGCAGCCGCGGCGGCTTCGTGCCCGGCGAGGCGAGGCGCAGCTTCCGCATCTGCATGACCGACATCAGCGAGGTGGTGCTGCTGCCGGGGCTGATCGACCACCTGCGGCGGCAGGCGCCCGGCGTGCACCTGGAGACCGAGATCATCTCGACCGACAGCGGCCGCCGCCTCGAGGACGGCGAGGTCGACCTGGCCGTGGGCTTCATGCCGCAGCTGGACGCCGGCTTCTACCAGCAGACGCTCTTCATGCAGAACTTCGTCTGCCTGGCGGCGCGCAACCACCCGCGCATCGGCGCCCGGCTCACGCGCCGCCGCTTCGAGGCCGAGGCGCACGCGGTGATCTCCTCGTCGGGCACCGGCCATGCGATCGTCGACAAGACCCTCGCGCGCCTCGGCCTCGCGCGCGACGTGGTGGTGCGGCTGTCCAGCTTCCTGAGCGTGGCGCGGATCGTCGCGCACACCGAGCTGATCGTGATCGTGCCGCGCATCCTGGGCGAGGTGCTGGCGACGCAGGAGCCGGTGAGGCTGCTGGAGCCGCCCTTCGCGCTGCCCTCCTACGCGGTCAAGCAGCACTGGCACGAGCGCTTCCACGCCGACGCTGGCAACATGTGGCTGCGCCGCACGGTGGCCCAGCTGTTCGCTCCCGGAAACGCCGCGGCGCTCGCATAATCGGCGCAGGCACCCCCCTCGATCCACTCATCGCCCAGGCATCTCATGTCCTCCATCACCCTGCGCTTCCTGGCCGAGCCCAGCACCGTCAACTTCGGCGGCAAGGTCCACGGCGGCACCGTCATGAAGTGGATCGACGAAGCCGGCTACGCCTGCGCGACCAGCTGGTCCAAGCGCTACTGCGTGACGGTCTTCATCGGCAGCATCCGCTTCCACCGCCCGATCATGATCGGCGACCTGGTCGAGGTCGAGGCGCGGCTGGCCTACACCGGCAACAGCAGCATGAACATCTCGGTCGAGGTCCGCAGCGGCGACATGAAGGGCGGCGAGATGCACAAGACCACCGAGTGCCTGGTGGTCTTCGTCTCGGTCGACTCCCACGGCCGGACGCTGCCGGTCGACAGCTTCACGCCCGGCACGCCGGGCGAGATGGCGCTGGCCGAGCGGGCCCGGGCGCATCTCGAGGCCACCCGGGCGGCGATCGGCGCCTGAGCGTGGCCCCCACGCTCCCCCACTGCGTGTGGGTCGCTGCCCCCCGAGGGGGCCGCAGGCCGCCTTGGGGCGGCCCGGCGTCGGCCTGGATGGCCCCCACGCTCCCTTAGTCGAAGCCCGCGCGGCGCCGGCTTCCATGTGTGGATTCCCGCAGCGGCGGCCTGAGGCGCAGCGCGACCCGGGGCCGCCCTCAGAAGCTCACGGCCAGCCCCAGCGACACGCCGGACACGTTGTGGCCGAAGACATAACGCAGCACGGCCCGCACCCGCGTGATGAAGACATCGTGGCCGCTGGTGTCGAGCTCGAGCCCAGTCCCCAGGGTGGTCAGCCGGTCGAAGCCCAGCACGTCGGCCTGGCTGCCCAGGTACCTCGAGTGGGAGAACTCCAGCACGTAGCGCAGCGGCCGGTCGAGCGCGCGCAGGCCGGTGGGTGCGCGCCAGCGCGCCCACACGTTGGCGGTGCGCGCCGAGGCGCTGCCTTCGACCGCTGGGCTGCTGCCGCCGAAGGACCTGAGCTCGATGTCCGTATAGCGCAGCTCGACATCGACCTCGTAGTTCTCGCGGTAGTGCTCCCAGTCGAGCATCACGGCGCCGCCGAGCCCGTAGGCGTTGAGCGAGCCGCCGTCGAGGAAATCGATCTGCCGGTCCGTGACACGGCCGAGGTAGGCCCGGGCGATCTGCAGGTCGCTGGCCACCTTGCCGAGCGAGAAGTTGAAGATCGGGCGGAACGCGAGTTCCGAGGTGATCGGAAAGTCCCAGCCGATGCCCGCGGTGCCGGAGAGCGAGTTCCAGCGCACCGGCAGGCTGCGTGACTCGGTGCCGTTGCTGGCGACGAAGACCGGGTCGTAGCGGCTGTAGGCGACCGCTCCCTCCAGGTAGAGAGGCAGGCTCTTGCTGACCGTGAAACCGCCCCCGAGCTGCGACATCAGGACGTCGGGATTGCCGTTGGCCTGGTTGCTGATCGACAGGCTGCTCGAAGTCAGGTCCGGCACCGCCGAGTAGGACATCAGCGCCAGCACCGCGTTGGCATGCTGCTGCACGCGCGACCCGACGATGTCCAGGTTCTGCTGCGCGCAGGCGGCCGTCGACCCCAATGCGCACGCCATCAGCAGCGACAGCGCCTCAGGCCGTTTCATTGGCCTGGGGCACCGGCGCGTCGGGCTCCTGCGCGATGCGGCGCGCCAGTTCGATGTCGCGCCCGAGAAAGAAGCCGAGCACCGTGCGGATCGCGGCGATGGCGCCGAGCTTGCCGATGTCGTCCCAATTGGGCGAAACCGCGGTGTCGATCAGGTCGGCCGCCAGCATGAACTCCAGGCCCAGCAGCAGCCAGCGCGAGAGTCCCTGCCAGACCTCGAGCGTGACGGCGGACGCCGGCCGGCCCGCGAACAGGCCACGCGCCAGATTCCACAACGCCGCCGCGGTGCCGAAGGCGAGCAGCAGCATGGTGATGAACTGGAGCGTCTGCGACAGACGTTCGGCGAGGAGGTGCAGCGCTTGTTCCATGGGGACACCTTCGGGGGATCGCCCGATAGTGCCCGCTGGACGCCATTTCGCAAATTGCCCTTTGGTGAGGGGCCGGGGCGCCGCTCAGGCCGCCGCCAGCACCGTCCCGCTGACCTCGCCCAGGCCGATCCGCGCCGCGCCCGCGCGCTCGCAGTAGCCGCGCAGGCTCAGCGTGTCGCCGTCCTCGAGGAAGGTGCGGCGCTCGCCGTTCGGCAGCGTGATCGGATTCTTGCCGCCCAGCGTGAGTTCGAGCAGCGAACCGGCCTCGTCGGGCTTAGGGCCCGACAGCGTGCCCGAGCCGAGCAGGTCGCCCGGCTGCAGGTTGCAGCCGTTGACCGTGTGGTGGGTCAGCAGCTGCGCCGCGGTCCAGTACGCGGCCTCGGCGGTGTTGCCGCGCGTGAGCCGCACCGCGGGCTCGCCGGCCTCGCGCATCTTCGCGGTCCGGAGCCAGACCTCGAGCGTGATGTCGAGCGCGCCGCGCTCGCGGTTGGCCGGCGAGTCCAGGTAGGGCAGCGGCTGCGGATCGCCGGCGGGGCGCTCGAACTTCGCGCGGAAGGGCGCCAGCGCCTCCATGGTGACGATCCAGGGCGACAGCGTGGAGGCGAAGTTCTTCGAGAGGAACGGACCCAGGGGCTGGTATTCCCAGGCCTGCAGGTCGCGCGCCGACCAGTCGTTGAGCAAGGTGACGCCGAACAGGTGCGACTCGGCATCGGCCATCGCGACCGGCTCGCCGAGCGCGTTGCCCTGGCCGACGACGAAGCCCAGTTCCAGTTCGTAGTCCAGCCGCTTCGAGGGGCCGAAGCTGGGCGCTTGCGCATCGGGCGCCTTGGTCTGGCCCTGCGGCCGCTTGAAGCACTGGCCGCTGACCGCGATCGAGGACGCCCGGCCGTGGTAGCCGATCGGCACCCACTTGTAGTTGGGCATCAGCGGCTGATCGGGACGGAACAGCTTGCCGACCGTGGTCGCATGGTGGATGCCGGTGTAGAAGTCGGTGTAGTCGCCGATGCGGCAAGGCACGGTCAACTCGACCGCCGACTGCGCACTCAGGGCCTTGGCCCATTCGGCCTGCCTGGCGCTGCCTTCGCGCAGCCCTTCGGAGAGCGCGGCGCGCAGCGCCTGCCGCTCGGTCACACCCTGGGCCAGCAGGACGTTCATGTCGTCGGTGTCGATCAGCCCGGTCGCCTTCAGGTCCAGCACCTGGTCGCCGATGGCGATGCCGATGCGGAATGCCTCGCTGCTGCCGGCGGCGCGGAAGCGGCCGAACGGCAGGTTCTGGATCGGGAAGTCGCAGCCGGCCTCATTGGCCGAGGCGACCCAGCTGCGCAGCTTCGGGTCGTGGGTGGCGTTCAGCATGGTCATGGCTTGAATTGGTCTTTGAGGCCGGCCCAGCAGTCGGCGTAGTCATTGTCGAGCGCCGGGCTTTGCAGCGCGAACGCGGTGGGGATGAAGCGCCAGCGGCTCTCGAACATGAAGGCCAGCGTGTGGTCCAGCTTCTGGGGCGCCAGGTTGGCCTGGCTGGCCTTGTCGAAGGCCTCTTCGTCGGGGCCGTGCGGCACCATGCAGTTGTGCAGGCTGGCGCCGCCCGGCTTGAAGCCGCCGGGCTTGGCGTCGTACTCGCCGTAGACCAGGCCCATGAATTCGCTCATCAGGTTGCGGTGGTACCACGGCGGCCTGAAGGTGTCTTCCATCACCAGCCAGCGCGGCGGGAAGATCGCGAAGTCGCAGTTGGCGGTGCCGGGGGTGTCCGAGGGCGAGGTCAGCACCGTGAAGATCGACGGGTCCGGATGGTCGAAGCTGATCGATCCGATGGTCATGAAGTTGGCCGTGTCGTACTTCACCGGCGCCAGGTTGCCGTGCCAGGCGACCACGTTGAAGGGCGAGTGCCTGGTCGGCGCCGACCAGAAGCGGCCGCCCGACTTCTTGACCAGCTCGTAGGCCACGCTGGCATCCTCGAAGGCCGCCACCGGGGCCTGGAAGTCGCGCGCGTTGGCCAGGCCGTTGGAGCCGATGGGCCCCAGCTCGGGCAGGCGGAACTGGGCGCCGTAGTTCTCGCAGACATAGCCGCGCGAAGGCCCGTCCGGCAACTCGACCTTGAACACGACCCCGCGCGGCAGCAGCGCGATCTCGCCGGGCTTGACGTCGAGCACGCCCATCTCGGTGGTGATCACGAGACGGCCCTGCTGCGGCACCACCAGCATCTCGCCGTCGGCGTTGACGAAGGCGCGGCGTTCCATCGAGCGGCTCGCGAGGTAGACCAGGGCGCCGATGCCGGACTGCGCCTCGGCGTCGCCGTTGGCGGCCAGCGTGTGCATGCCGTCGACGAAATCGACGCCGCCATCGGCCAGCGGAATCGGCGCCCAGCGCAGCGGCTCGGGCGGCAGCGCGATCTCGCGATCGGCGCCGGTGGTCCAGTGCGCCTGCGCATAGGCCTGGTAGCGGCCGGCCACCACCGAGGGCTGGCGCCGGTACAGCCAGGTACGCCGGTTCTGGTGCCGCGGCACGGTGAAGGCGGTGCCCGAGATCAGTTCGGGATAGAGGTCGAAGGGCGCGCGCTGCGGGCTGTTGCGGCCCTGCGGCAAGGCGCCGGCGACGGCCTCGGTGGCGTATTCGTTGCCGAAGCCGCCCTGGTAGCGGCGCTCGGCCGCGGATGCGTTCGTCATGGTGTGCTCTCTTGAAGTCTCAACGGGATGGCGCGGCCGCCTCGAAGGCCTGGCGCAGCACGTCGGTCGAGCCGATGTGGTTGGCCAGCACCAGCACGAGGCGGGCGTTGAAGGCATGGCTCTCGTCGCTCGACAGGCCCTGGTGGGCTTCGATCAGCGCTTCGTAGAAGTCGTCGGGCGCGTCGAGGTTCGGGGTGGTGATCAGGTCCATGGCGTTCTAGCCTTTTTCGCCAATGCGCGGTCGCGCGCGGCGCGCACGGCCTCGGAAGTGGGTTCGCGCCAGCGCGCGCAGACATGCTGGTCGGGGCGCAGCAGGTAGACGGTGCCGGGCCGGGCGTCGTAACGCTGGGCGGCGAGTTCGCCGGCGCCGCTGCCTGCGACGCGCACGATGTGCAGCGGCACGTCGACGCGCGCCAGCACCGCGAGGCTGCGCTCGGCGGCGGCGCCCTCGCCGAAGACCAGGGCCGTGAAGCGGGTGGCTGCGGCACCCGCCGGGCTGAGTTCGCGCAGCAGCCAGCCGCTGGCGCCGCCGGCGCGGACGATCGGCGCATCGGCCGCCGCCGCGCCGGGCACCATCAGCCCTTCGAACGCATCGACGTCCGGCGTGTTCAGCGCCGAGTCGCGCAAGGTGCTCGGCACCGACAGCCGCCCGCTGTTGACCAGCGCCCGCGCGAAGGCATGGCGCTTGGAAAGCTCCAGCACCGCGTCGCGGAACAGCCGGCTGACCTCGCTCTTGGGCGTGATGAAGTCGGTCGCGCGGGTCGAGTTGCGGATGTTCTCGTCGGCCGCGTACTCGCGCTCGCTCGCGTAGCTGTCGAGGAGCGCATCGGGCGCTTCGCCGCGCAGCACCGCGGCCAGCTTCCAGGCCAGGTTGTCGGCATCCTGCACGCCGGAGTTCGCGCCGCGGGCGCCGAAGGGAGACACGCCGTGCGCCGAATCGCCGGCGAACAGCACGCGGCCGTGGCGAAAGTTCTCCATGCGCTGGCAGGCGAAGGTGTAGACGCTGGCCCAGCCGATGTCGAACTGCACCCGTTCGTGGCCGATGCTGTCGAGCAGCGCGCGCACCCGCGGGATGATGTTCTCGGGCTTGCGTTCCTCCACCGGGTCGGCGTCCCAGCCGAGCTGGAAGTCGATGCGCCACATGCCGTCGGCCTGCTTGTGCAGCAGCACGCTCTGGCCCGGATGGAACGGCGGGTCGAACCAGAAGCGGCGCTCGGTCGGCAGGTCGGCGTCCATGTTCACGTCGGCGATCAGGAAGCGGTCGCGGAACACGCGGCCCTTGGCCTCCTGGCCCAGCAGTTGCCGCAGGTTGGAGCGCGAGCCGTCGCAGGCCGCCACGTAGCCGGCCGCCAGGCGGTAGTTGCCTTCGGGCGTCTCGATGGTCAGCAGCGCCTGGTCGGCGTCCTGCTCGATGCCCACCACCTTGTTATTCCAGCGCAGGTCGATCAGCGGCAGCTCGGCGACGCGCTCCGCGAGGAAGCCTTCGACGTAGTACTGCTGCAGATTGATGAAGGCCGGGCGCTCGTGACCGGCCTCGGGCAGCAGGTCGAAGCGGTAGACCTGCTCGTCGCCGAAGAACACCCGGCCGACATTCCACGAGACGCCCTTGGCCACCATGGGCTCGGCGCAGCCCAGCCGGTCGAAGACCTCCAGCGTGCGCTTGGCGAAGCAGATCGCGCGCGAGCCGGTCGACAGCGTGCAGTCGTTGTCCAGCAGCACCACGGGCACCTGCTGCTGGGCCAGGTCGATCGCCAGCGCCAGGCCCACCGGGCCGGCGCCGACCACCACGACCGGATGGCGCGCCGGCGTGGCCGCGTCCTGGTCGGCGTGCCGCTTGTAGTCGAAGCGCAGGGACTGGTAGTCGACCGGCGCCCCGGCCGTCGATGCGAGGCTTGCCATGGCTTCAGCCTTCGAGTGCTTTCCACATGTCGACGTCGCGCTCGGCGGTCCAGATGCGCGGGTCGGCATGGCCCGAGGCCTCGTCGTAGGCGCGGCTGACGTCGAAGGGCATGCAGTGGTCGAAGATCACCCAGTGGCCGTACTTGGGCTTGAGCTTGGCGTAGGTCTCCTGGTAGACCGCGTTGAGGTCGCGCCCGGCCTTCACGCCTTCCTGCACGCTCGCGTAGACGTCGGCGATGAAGTTGCGCGTGCCGGCCAGGCCCTTGGCCACTTCGTCGGGCGTGGTCAGCGCGGCGCCGCGGCCGGGTACCAGCGCGGCAGGCTTGAGCGCGGCGATGTTGTCGAGCGTCTTCGGCCAGTCCTGGAAGTAGGCGTCGCCGGCATAGGGGGTGGCATCGAACTCGACCAGGTCGCCGCTCAGCAAGGTGCGCTCCTGCGGCAGCCAGACCACGGTGTCGCCCTTGGTGTGGCCGCGGCCGAGCTGGATCAGCTGCACTTCGAGCTTGCCCAGCCACAGCGTCATCTTGCCGGTGAAGGTCATGGTCGGCCAGGTCATGCCTGGGGGCACGGTCTCGACGTTCTGGAACAGGCGCGGGAAGCGGCCGATCTCGCTCGCCTTGTCCTGCTCGCCGCGCTCGACGATCAGGTCGCGCGTGTCCTGGCTGGCGATGATGTGCTCGGGCTTGTAGCCCGCGGCGCCCAGCACGCGCACCGCATGGTAGTGCGTGAGCACCACGTACTTGATGGGCTTGTCCGTGACTTCGCGGATGCGGCGCACCACGTCGGCGGCCATCGCCGGCGTGGCCTGGGTGTCGGCCACCAGCACGCAGTCGTCGCCGATGATGATGCCGGTGTTGGGGTCGCCCTCGGCCGTGTAGGCCCAGGCATGCTCCGAAATCTGGCTGAAGGTGATCTGTTTCTCTTCGAGATCGGCCTGGCTGGCGAACTTCTTGGTCTCGGTCATCGTGGGTCTCCTGAAATTTGTCTAAAGTGAACGAATTCGCATGGAACGAATGCGCGGAGTGTAATTCGAGGATCAGTTAATGTCTAATGCCTTCTGTATCAACGAATGACGGAACCTGATGGCGGCTGACTCCGATCGCGCACAGCGCGGCATCCAGAGCATCGAGGTGGGCGGCCAGCTGCTGCGCGCCCTGGTGCACCACGGCCGGCCGATGGCGCTCAAGGACCTGGCGCGCGAGGCCGAGATGTCCGCCGCCAAGGCGCACCCCTACATGGTCAGCTTCGGCCGCCTCGGGCTGATCGAGCAGGACCGCACCACCGGCCACTATCTGCTCGGACCGCTCGCCTTGCAACTGGGATTGATCAGCCTGCAGCAGGCCAATCCGGTGCACATCGCGACGCCGCTGATCGCCGAGCTGGCGCAGCAGATCGGCCAGACGGTGGCGATCGCGGTCTGGGGCGACCGCGGCGCGACCATCGTGCGCATCGCCGAATCGCCGGCGCCGCTGCACGTGAACATGCGGCACGGCACCGTGTTCTCGCTGACCGACACGGCCTCGGGCCGGCTGTTCGGTGCCTACCTCGACCCTGCGGTGGTCCGGGAGCTGCTCGAACAGGAGCGCCAGCGCGAGCAGAAAGGCGCCGTTGCCACCGCACCGCTGCGGCGCGGCATGCCGCCGGTGCAGCCGCTGCCGAGCTGGAAGGCCTTCGAGGCGCAGTTGCACGAGGTGCGGGCCCACGGCCTGAGCCGCTCCGAGGGCGAGATCCTGCCCGGCATCAACGCGATGTCGGCGCCGGCCTTCGACCACACCGGGGCGATCGTGCTGGCCGTCACGGCGATCGGTCCGGCCGCGACCTTCGACACCCAATGGGACGGCGAGGTGGCCCTCGCGCTCAAGGCGTGCGCGGACCAAGTGTCGCAGCGGCTGGGGGCTGCGTCTTCAAGGCCTTGAGGCGCTCGATGCTCCCGGCCGGCCAGTGCTCGGACCGGCGGTAGTACTCGCCCACCGCCGGCGTGCCCGGCGGCAGCAGCACCCAGGGCTGCCTGGACATCGTGAAGATGTGGATGTCGGGCGGCAGCAGGTCCGGCGCGTCGAGCGTGCCGACGCGCACGAAACTGATCGCTTCGCCGCTGCCCGCGTAATGGCTCCACAGCGCGACGCGGCAATGCGGGCAGCGGGCCACGATCTGGCCCTGACCGCTCGCCGAGGGCGTCTTCACGCGCTCGACCTCGCCCTGCAGCAGCTGCACGCGGTCGGCCTCGATCATCGCGTTGAGCGCGAACGCCGAGCCGCTCTCTCGCTGGCACCAGCGGCAATGGCAGCATTGCACGAACAGCGGCCGCGTGGCCATGCGATAGCGAACGGCCCGGCAGGTGCAGCCGCCCTCGGCGGGGAAGGGGTTCGGCCCGCCCGCCTCCGGCTGGCTCATCGCGAGCGGCCGTCGTAGTGCTGCACGGGCACCGTCTCGAGATCGATGCCCTCGAGGCAGCGGATGTTGACCGCGGCCATCGGCTGGCCCTTGGGGTCCGTCGCCTCGGCAAAGGGATGGATGCCGCAGGTCTTGCAGAAGCGATGCCGGATGGCGTGCTTGTTGAACAGGTAGGTGCCCATGTTGTCGTCCTCAGGCGTGCGCAGGGTGAACTGCGCGCGCGGGACGAACCACAGCAGCGAGCCCTTGCGCTGGCACATGGAGCAGTTGCAGGCCAGCGCCCCCTGGGGCTCGCCTTCGACGTCGAAGGCGATCCGGCCGCAGTGGCAGCTTCCTTGGTAGGTCATCGGGGAGTCTCCGTGGCTTTCGAGCCCCGCAGATTACACCCGCTCAGGGCTTGGCTGCCTGGAGCGCGTCGCGGGTGCGCAGGGCCTCGCGCCGGGCGGCGTCGGCGAAGTCTTCGCCGGCCGAGGCGTAGCAGATGGCACGCGATGAATTGACCACGATCGGCGCGTCCGGACGCCAGCCGGCGCGGACCGTGGCGACCGCGTCGCCGCCCTGGGCACCGACACCGGGAATCAGCAGCGGCACCGTGGGTGCGAGCGCGCGCACGCGTTCGATTTCGGCCGGGTAGGTGGCACCGACCACCAGGCCGAGCTGGCCGTTGAGGTTCCACGGGCCCTGCGCCAGCCTGGCGACATGCTCATACAGGAAGGGCTCGCCCTCGATCCCCGCCAGCCGCTGGCCCTGCAGGTCGGCGCCACCGGGGTTGCTGGTCCGGCACAGCAAGAAGGCGCCCTTGCCCTGGTGGCGCAGGTAGGGCTCGACGGAGTCGAAGCCCATGAACGGAGACAGCGTGACGGCATCGGCCCCATAGCGCTCGAAGGCCTCGCGCGCGTACTGCTCGGCGGTCGAGCCGATGTCGCCGCGCTTGGCGTCGAGGATCACCGGCACCTGGGGCGCGTTGCGGCGCATGTGTTCCATCAGTTGCTCGAGCTGCCCCTCGGCCCGGTGCGCGGCGAAATAGGCGATCTGCGGCTTGAAGGCGATCGCCAGGTCGGCCGTGGCGTCGACGATGCGGGCGCAGAAGTCGTAGATCCGGCTGGCGTCGCCCTTGAGCCCGGCGGGGAATTTGGTCGGCTCGGGGTCGAGGCCGACACACAGCAGCGAGCCGTTTTGGCGCTCGGCGGCGCGCAGCTTGTCCAGGAAGGTCATGGACCAATTTTAGGCGGCTGGCACATGAGGTGAGGAGAGCAGGACTCAGGCCGGCGCCGGGCCGCCAGCGCGGCGAAGTCCGCGCTTCGCACGGACGGGCGGCCTGCCGCTCCCCCTCGGGGGGCAGCGACCCACACAAAGTGGGGGAGCGTGGGGGCTACACCTGCTCGGCCGCCAGGCAGAGATCGGACCAGGCCCGGCCCTTGTCGGCCGGGTTGCGCAGCAGGTAGGCTGGGTGGTAGGTGGCGACGACCGGTGTCGCCTGCACGCCCGGCAGGTCCATCGGGACCACGCGGCCGCGCAGCCTTCCGAGCGGGTCGGCGCTCTGCATGAGGCTCTGCGCCGCCAGCGGCCCCATCGCGAGCACCACGCGGGGCGCCAGGGCGTCGATGCTCTCGGCCAGCACGTCGCCGATCGGCCGCGGGCTGGCGGGCTGGCCCGCGGCGACGCCGCGGTGCGTGCGCATCAGGTGCACCGGCGTGGGTCCGCCATGCAGCTGCAGCGCGTTCAGCATGTTGTAGAGCAGCCTTCCGGCGTCGCCTTCGAAGGGCTCGCCGTGCCGGCCATCGAGTTCGGGCGGCATGTCGGCCACGATCAGCCAGCCGCCCTGCGGCGCTGCCGCGGGGTCGCCGCAGACGCGCCGAGGGGCCTCGGCCAGCACGGCCGCGCGCTGCGAGGCCGTGGTCGGCGCGCGATGGGCGGGCGACGCCGGCGCGGCAGCGACGGCCGGGGCGGGTCGGGCCGGCGCCGCGGCGGGAGGCGCCATGGCCGGCTCCGCGGGCAGGGCTGCGGGCTGTTGAGCGACGGCGGCAGCGACGGCCTCGGCCGGCGCCGCTTCGGCGGGCTCCGGCTGGCGCCACCAGAGGAGCTTGACGCCCATCTCGTCGAGCATGGCGCGCTGCCGCGCGTCGAGGTGCAAGGCTTCGGTCGTCATTTCAATCCGCCCCAGGCGCTGGGTGATTCTTGGAGGCGCAGGCTCATGACGACCGCGTCCTCGCGGATGCCGCCGTGCGCGGGGTAGTAGCCCTTGCGCGTGCCTACGCGCCGAAAGCCGTTGCGTTCGTAGACCGCGAGCGCGCGAAGGTTGCTGGCGCGCACCTCGAGCCAGAGCCACTGCGCGTCGAGCCCGCGCGACCAGCCCGCGAGCGCCTCCAGCATCAGCGGTGCCCAGCCCTGGCCCTGGAAGGCCGGCGCGACCGTGATGTTGAGCAGGTGCACTTCGTCGACGCCCTTCATGGCGATGAAGTAGCCGATCAGCGTCTCGCCGCTGCTGCGCGCCATCGCGCGGCTCCACAGCGCGCGCGCGCCGCGCGGCGCGGACGCCGAAGGCTCGCTGTCGGGCGCGGGCGCCACCAGGCATTGGCAGTGGTAGCCGGCCGCCAGCGAATCGGTGAAGTTCGCCGGCGTCCAGGGATGGCTGAAGGCGCTCTGCTCGATGGCGCAGACGGCGGGAATCCGTTCGATCGTGATCGGCTCGAGGCGCGCCTCGCGCGGCTGCTGCAGGACAGCACTCATCGCACGACTCCCGCCTTCAAGGCCGCGCGCTCCTCGGTCGTCTGCGCCACCTTGTCGCGCACGTAGAGCGGCCAGGCCTCGGCCGGGGCCACCGTGCGGCCGGCGGCCAGCAGCGCCGGGGCCAGCCGCAGCATCGCGGCGGCAGTGGGCAGCACCTCGTGGCGCGCCACCGCATGGGGCAGGCGCTCGCCGTACGCGTCGAAGGCATTGCCGGCCAGCACCCAGCCGTCCGGCACCACGACGCCCTCGGGCGCCAGCAGCTCCGCCTCGCTGGCGCAGATTTCGACCCCGAAGTCGTAGCCGGCCGCGTAGACCTGGTCCATGCGCGCATCGAGCACGGCCACCACGCGCGTGACACCGAAGCGGTCATGGGCTTCTTCGGCCAGGGCATGCAGGGTGTCGATCGGCAGCAGCCGGACGCCGGCGCCGAATCCGAGGCCCTGCGCGACCGAGCAGGCGGTGCGCAGCCCGGTGAAGGAACCCGGGCCGCGGCCGAAGGCGATCGCCTCCAGCTCGCCGAGCGACAGGCCGGCGGCGGCGAGCAACTGCTGGATCAGCGGAATCAGGCTTGCCGACGACTGCGCGCCGCCGGCGCCGCTGTGCTCCAGCAGCAGGTCGTCGTGGCGCACCGCGATCGACAGCGCCTCGGTGCTGGTGTCGAAGGCCAGGAGCTTAGGCATCGATGCGCCCTCCCGCGGCACTCGCCACCGCCGCGACGGCCGGCCGCTTGGACCCTGCGGCACGGTGGCGCTGGACCCCGAAGAGGATGCCCGCCGTCACCAGCAGCAGCCCCGCGATCAGGTTCCAGTAGAGCGGTTCGCCGAGGAAGACCACCGCGCCGAGCGCCGACAGGCCCGGCACCAGCGCCGTGATCATGGTCGAGCGCACCGGGCCGAAGTACTGGATCATGCGCGTGAAGGCGATGCCCGAGATCACGACCGAGCCGATGCCCTGGAACAGCAGCTGGAACAGGACTTCGCCCACCGGCGCGCTGGCCAGCCGGCTCGTGACGAGGCCGGACGCGACCAGCAGCAGGTACACGGGCACATAGGTCATGAAGGCGAACACGGTGATGGCGATGGTGGCGCGAACGGCCTCGAGCCCGTGCCGCCGCACGATGATGCTGTAGCAGGCCCAGCAGAAGGCCGCGCTCATGAAGAGCAGGTCGCCCTTCCAGATCACGCCCCCGTCCAGCGCATGCAGCAGGCTGGCGCCGCCGACGAACAGGTCGCCGAGCACGATCAGCCCCAGGCCGAGCGCGCGCAGCGGCGTGATGCGGTCGCGCAGCACCAGGACGGCCAGCAGCGTGGTCCACAGCGGCAGGCTGCCCGGCATCAGCACCGCGGCGTGGCTGGCCGGCGCGAAGAAGAAACCGGTGTAGGCCAGCAGGGCGTAGGCCAGGCCGCCGAAGACGCCCGCCAGCGCAGTGAGGCGCAGCGGCAGCGGCGAAAGGCCGAAGAACGAGCTCGTCGCCGGGCCGCTGGCGCGGTCCCGCAGCACCAGCCAGGCGCCCCAGGGCAGCAGCACCAGGCTGGCGCCGACGATGCGCGCGAAGCCGATGTCGAAGGGCGTCAACGAGCGCCCGGCAGACGCGCGCGCGATCACGATGAACGCGGTCCAGACCCCCACGGTGACGACGGCCGCGCCGATGCCGATGGTGCGGGCGGAAAATCGGGGAACAACAGGCATCGAGGGATTATCCAGGGTGGCCGGCCAGCGCGCTGCGGCCGGCCTCGCGAGCCTCAGGCGGCCCCGGATAATCCGCGCATGACTGTCGCCCTGCCTTCCGCGCGCTGCACCTCGCGCGTCTCCCGCACCTTCGCCATCGTTCTTGCACTCGCCGCCACGCTGCCGGCCGCGGCCCAGAGCCTGCCGCACGAAGTCGATGCCGCGCTGGCCCGCGCCAAGGTCCCGCGCGACGCGGTGACGATGCTGGTGGCCGATGCCGATGGCGTGCGTGTGCCACGGCTGGCCTGGCGCACCCAGGTGCCGGTCAATCCGGCGTCGATCATGAAGGTGGTGACCACCTACGCGGCGCTCGACCTGCTGGGGCCGGCCTTCACCTGGACCACGCCGGTGTATGTGGACGGCCCGGTGCGCAACGGCGTGCTCGAGGGCAATCTCTACATCAGGGGCCAGGGCGACCCGAAGCTGGTGCTCGAGCGGCTGTGGCTGCTGCTGCGCCGGGTGCAGGGGCTGGGCATCCAGGGCATCAACGGCGACATCGTGCTGGACCGAAGCGCCTTCGAGGTGGCGGAAAGCGACCCGAACGCCTTCGACGGCGAGGGCCAGCGCCCCTACAACGCGGCGCCCGATGCGCTGCTGATCAACTTCAAGTCGGTGGTGATGAGCTTCGCGCCGAACCGCGGTGCGCAAACGGCGCAAGTCAGCTACCAACCGGCGCTGGCCGGCGTCGCCTCGCAGGCCACGGTGCCGCTGTCGGCCGGGGAATGCGGCGACTGGCGCACCGCGCTCGGCGGGGAATTCGCCGACCCGGCACGCCTGGGTTTCGCGGGCAGCTATCCCGCCGCCTGCGGCGAGAAGACCTGGGCGGTGGCCTATGCGGACCCGGGCAGCTATGCCGCCCGCGCGGTCGGCGGCCTCTGGGCGGAGATGGGCGGCCAGCTCAAGGGCCAGGTGCGCGACGGCCGCGTGCCGGCCGAACTGCGGCCGGCCTTCGAGGCCGAGTCGCCGCCGCTGGCCGAGGTGATCCGCGACATCAACAAGTACAGCAACAACGTGATGGCGCAGCAGCTCTTCCTGACGCTCGGCCTGCAGCAGAAAAAGCGGGGCACGCTCGAGGCGTCGCGCGCCACCCTGCGCCAGTGGTGGAACGACCGCATCGGCACCGGCGAAGGCCAGCCGGTGTTCGACAACGGCTCCGGCCTGTCGCGCGACGAGCGCATCAGCGCCGCCGCGCTGGCCAAGATGCTGCAGGTGGCCTGGCGCTCGCCCGTGATGCCGGAGCTGGTGTCCTCGCTGCCGGCTTCCGGCGTCGACGGCACGCTGCGCAAGCGCGCCCTGCGCTCGGGCGGGGCCGCGCACCTGAAGACCGGCACGCTGCGCGACGCCGCCGGTGTGGCCGGCTACGTGCACGGCGCCAGCGGCCGGCGCTGGGTGGTGATCGCGATCGCCAACCACGGCAATGCGGTCGCCGCGCGGCCGGCCTTCGATGCCCTCGTCGATTGGGCGTCGCAAGACTGAAAGACGCCCTCCCGCCCTCCCCGGGGGCGGGCCCGCGTCGGCTGAACGCTCTGGCTGCACCGCTCGTGCAGGTAAACGCCGCTTGCGCGCAGACCGTGCCCTGCCCAAAATCGAACGCCGCTTCGATTCCAGCACCGCAGGAGACGTTCATGACAAGACTGCACGCCCTCGCCCTCTCGGGTGTCGCCCTGTTGCTTTCCGGCTGCGGCGGCGGAAACGACGGCTTCGTCGGGTTCAACGTGCCGGCCGCGGCCGATTCGGGCCGTGGCTCGGTCGTCACGTTGCCGCCCGAACGGGTGCAGCGGATCGGGACCAGCGATTTCACGACGCTGCTCGGCGCCAGCGCGCAGGGCAAGGCGCTGCTGCAGGTGGCCGGAAGCCCGAAGTGCGGCGTCGACCTGCGCTACCTCGAATACCGCACCGTCGGCGGCCAGGGTGAAGCCACCAATGCCACCGCCGCGATCATGGTCCCCTTCGGCACCGACGCCGCCTGCAACGGGCCGCGCCCGATCGTCCTGTACGCGCACGGCATCAGCGCGGCGCGCGACTTCAACATCGCGCGCTGGACCGATACCAACCAGCCCGCCGCCGACGAGGGCCTCACGGTCGCGGCGATGTTCGTCGCCCAGGGCTTCCTGGTGGTGGCGCCGAACTACGCCGGCTACGACAAGTCGACCTTGACCTACCACCCCTACCTCAACGGCGACCAGCAGGGCAAGGACATGGTCGATGCCCTGACCGCGGCGCGCAAGACCCTGCCTTTCATCAACGGCAGCGACGCCGGCTCGCTGTTCGTCACCGGCTATTCGCAGGGCGGCTACGTGGCGATGGCGGCGCACCGCGAGCTACAGGCCACCGGCAAGACGGTCACCGCATCGGCGCCGCTGTCCGCGCCTTCGGCCATCAGCCTGCTGACCGACTACAGCTTCAGCGGCTGGCCGGCGCTCGGCGCCACGGTGTCCACGCCGCTGCTCTCGACCAGCTGGCAGAAGCAGTTCGGCAATGTCTATTCGGCCACCAGCGACATCTACGAAGCCCAGTACGCCACCGGCATCGACACCTTGCTGCCCAACCCGACGCCGCTCGACACCCTGTTCGCCACCGGGCGCCTGCCGCAGCTCGCGCTCTATCCCACCAACGCCGTTCCGGGGCCCGTCGATTCCTCGCTGGCCGTGTTCTACGGGCCCAACAACCTGATCCGGCAGAGCTACCTGACGCGGGCCGCCAACGACCTCCAAGCCACCCCCTGCGCCGGCAACGCCCTGCCGGCGACGCTGGCGTCCCTGAGCACCAGTTCACCGCTCGACTGCCAGCCACTGCTCGGTTTCCGCAAGGCGGCGGTGGTGAACGACCTGCGCAACTGGCTGCCGACCCGACCGGTCCTGATGTGCGGCGGCGCCAACGACCCGACCGTGAACTTCCTGAGCACGCGCGCCACGGCCGGCTACTTCCGCGCCCGCGGCATGCCGACTTCAGCGCTGGCCGTGGTCGACCTCGAAGACAGCGGCGCAATCGATGCGTTCTCGGCCGCACGAGCCGGTTTCGCGCAGGCCAAGGCCAACACCGCGGCCGCCGCCGGCGGCACCGCCTCGAACCAGTCGCAGGCGGTGGTCCAGGCGTACCACGGCACGCTGGTGCCGCCCTTCTGCATGGTGTCGGCGCGCGGCTTCTTCCAAGGAGTCCTTGCCGCTGGAGGGTAATGGAGCTCACACCTCCAGGCTGCGCGCCGCAGAACGAGCGCCCGAAGCTCTTGGCCGGCGCAGCCAGGCCCGTGGGTGAAACACCGCGGAACCGGCTTCGCCGGGCCGCTGGTGTTGCCCCCGGTAGGGGGTGGGCGGGCTACACGCAGTGAGCCCAACCTGGGGGCGAGCAACAATCAAGCAGCGGCACGCTGCAGGCGGTCGCGCACGCCTTCCCACTCGGGATCGCTCGGCGGCGTCTCGACCCAGATCAGCTTGACGCCTTCGGCGTCGAAGGCGCGCAGCACCGCGAAGAGCTGCTGCGCGGCGGCGGCGGCGTCGTCGGGCATGCGCCGCTGCAGCACGCGCTGCGAACGGCTGTTGAGCGCCGTGCGCGACCAGACGGCGATGTTCGCGGCGCTCGCGCCGAGCACGTCGAGGCCGGTCTGCAGCGCCTTGGCGTCCATCAGGCGCAGCTTGGCGCTCGGCGCGTAATGGGATTCGAGCGTGCCGGAGGCCCGCGGGTCGGGCGCGCCGAGCGCGTCCTTGTCGCGCAGCGGCTCGCCGCCGGCCGCCTCGATCTGCGTCCGCGTGATCGCGCCCGGCCGCAGCAGCACCGGCGCACCGCGACTGCAATCGACGATGGTCGACTCGATGCCCACCGCGCACGGTCCGCCGTCGAGCACCATCAGCGCGTCGCCGAACTCCTCCTGGACGTGCAGGGCGGTGGTCGGGCTGACGCGGCCGAAACGGTTGGCGCTGGGTCCCGCCAGGCCGTGCACGCCCAGTTCGGCGCAGGCGACCAGCAGGGCCTGCGTCACCGGGTGGGCCGGACAGCGCAGGCCGATGGTGTCCTGGCCGCCCGCGGCGGCGGCGCCGACGCCGGGCTGGCGCGGGACGATCAGCGTCAGCGGTCCGGGCCAGAAGGCGCGCACCAGCTTCCGGGCGAACAACGGCAGCGGCTGGGCGAAGTGCGACAGCGCCTCGTTGCCCTTCACGCCGGCCGCCACGTGGACGATCAGCGGATGGTCACTGGGCCGGCCCTTGGCCGCGAAGATGCCGGCGACGGCCGCGTCGCTGCCGGCGTCGGCGCCCAGGCCGTAGACGGTCTCGGTCGGGAAGGCGACCAGACCGCCGGCGCGCAGGACCCCGGCGGCCTCTGCGATGGCGTCGTGCGCGCTGCCGTCGCGGATCATGCCGCCCGCCCCTTCATTCGGACAGCGGGATCGGCAAGCCCAGCAGCGCGGCGGCGAAATCGGCCGTGCTGCGGACCGCGTCGATCGAATCGCCGGTGATGTTCAGGTGGCCCATCTTGCGGCCGCGACGCGCCTGCGTCTTGCCATAGAGGTGCAGATGGGTGCCGGGCAGGGCCAGCACATCGGCCCAGCGCGGCTCCTGCGGCGCTTCGCCGTCGACGAACCACAGGTCGCCCAGCAGGTTCAGCATGATCGCGACGCTGTGCTGGCGCGGCGGGTTGAGCGGCAGGCCCGTCAGCGTGCGCACCTGCAGCTCGAACTGCGACACGTCGCAGGCGTTCATCGTCCAGTGGCCGCTGTTATGGGGGCGCGGCGCCATTTCATTGACCACCAGCCGGCCGTCTCCGAGAACGAAGAATTCGACGCACAGCACGCCGACATAGGCCAGACCGTCGGCGATCGACCGGGCCGCGGCCACGGCTTGCCGCGCGGTCGCTTCGGGCATGTTGTGGGCGTGGACCTCGGTGACGGTGAGGATGCCGTCGCGATGCAGGTTGCGCTGCGCCGGGAAGTTCACCATCTGCCCGTCCTCGCCGCGGGCGACGATCACCGAGCACTCGAAATCCAGGTCCAGCAGCTTCTCGAGCACGCAAGGCACACCGCCGGCATCGTTCCAGGCGGCGCTCAAGTCGTCCTGCGTGATCACCCGGCGCTGGCCCTTGCCGTCGTAGCCGAGCCGCGCGGTCTTGAGGATGCCGGGCAGCAGGTTGGCCGGCACCGCCGCCAGGTGATTGACGGTCTCGATCACGGCGTAGGGGGCGCACTCGACGCCGCAGCGCACGAAGTGGCCCTTCTCGCGGATCCGGTTCTGGGCGATCGCCACCGCGTCCGCACCCGGCGCCACCGGCCGCACCGCGGCCAGGTGTTCGAGCGAAGGCGCCGGCACGTTCTCGAATTCCGTCGTCACGGCATCGGCCAGGCCGGCCAGCCGCGCCAGGCCGTCGACGTCGGTGTAGTCGGTGTGGATGTGGTGGTGGCTCACCCGCCCGGCCGGGCTGTCGGCGTCGGGGTCGAGCACGGCGGTGAAATAGCCCATCGTCTGCGCCGCGTGGACGAACATGCGGCCCAGCTGGCCGCCTCCGAGCACGCCCAGCGTGGCGCCCGGCAGCACCACGTTCATTCTGACACCTCCGCGCTGCGCGCTGCGGTGGTGTTCGCCTTGGGAACGGCCCGGCGGCTCATTCGGACACCTCCGCGCTTGTGCGCTACGGTGTTCGCCTTGGGAACGGCCCGGCGGCTCACAGCGCACCCCCGCCCTGCGGCGAGAACGGCGACACCGCCGGGTCGTCGCCCGGCGGCAGCGTCATGGCCTGCGCGGCCTGGGTCTGCGTCAGGCGGAAGGCGTCGAGCCGGGCGCGCAGCGCCGGGTCGCCGACCGCCAGCATCGCGACCGCGAACAGGGCCGCGTTGGCCGCGCCGGCATTGCCGATGGCGAAGGTCGCCACCGGCACGCCCTTGGGCATCTGGACGATGCTGTAGAGCGAATCCACGCCCTGCAGGTGCCGGCTGGCGACCGGCACGCCGAGCACCGGCACCGTGGTCTTGGCCGCCAGCATCCCGGGCAGGTGGGCGGCGCCGCCGGCACCTGCGATGATCGCGGCCAGCCCGCGCGGCGCGGCGCTCTCGGCATAGGCGAACAATTCATCGGGCATCCGATGGGCCGAGACCACCCGTGCTTCATGGGTGATGCCGAATTGCTGGAGAATCTCGACCGCATTGCGCATCGTCTCCCAATCGGAGTTCGAGCCCATCACCACGCCGACCTGAATTGCTTGCTTCATGGTTCGAATTTTACGTTTCACCCCCACCTTCCCGCGATGATCGACATCACCCTCGAAAATTTCCAGTCCGAGCTGATCGACGGCTCGACGACCACGCCGGTCCTGCTCGACATCTGGGCCGAATGGTGTGGCCCCTGCAAACAGCTCGGGCCGGTGCTCGAAAAGCTCGAAGTCGAGTATGCGGGCCGCTTCACGCTGGCCAAGCTCGACGCCGACAAGGTGCCGCAGATCTCGCAGCAGCTGAGCCAGATGTTCGGCGTGCGCAGCATCCCCTTCTGCGTGATGTTCAAGGACGGGCAGCCGGTCGACGGCTTCGTCGGCGCGATCCCCGCCGACGAGATCCGCACCTTCCTCGACAAGCACGTGCCGGGCGCCGACGAGGCCGAGGCGCTGGAACAGGAGGCGTCGGCGCAGGAAGCGCTCGCGGAGGGGGACACCGAGGGCGCGCTCGAAAAGCTGCAGCATGCGATCGCCACCGACCCCGCCAACGACGACGCGCGCTTCGACTACGTCAAGCTGCTGCTGCAGGAAGGCCAGGTCGACCATGCCAAGGTCGCATTCGCGCCGGTGATCGCCAAGACCTCGCTGGTGCGCCGCTTCGATTCGCTTCAGCGCTGGATGGACGCCATCGATTTCGCCGCGCCAGCCGTCGGCACCGCGCCCTCGCTGGCCGAGCTGGAAACGCGCATCGCGGCCAACAAGCGCGACTTCGACGCCCGCTTCGACCGCGCCCGCCTGCTGATGAGTGCCCAACGCTGGACCGATGCGATGGACGAACTGCTCGACATCCTGATGCGCGACAAGAGCTGGAGCGAAGACCTGGCGCGCAAGACCTATATCGCGATCCTCGACATCATCGAGCCGCCGAAGGTCAAGGTGGCGGACGGGCAGATTCCGCCGGACGATCCGACGGTGGCCAGCTACCGCCGGCGTCTGAGCAGCGTGGTGCTGAGCTGAAGTTCAGCAGATTAGCCAAACCCAATCAAAAGCGATCTTGCGATCGCTTTTTTCTTGCGCGACGCCGATCCACGGGTGGCGTTGGCGCGCCGAGTCCGGTCGAATACGATGCAGCAAAATATCAATTTGTTGCAAAACGAAAGACAGGCCATGCGTCCCAGCCCTGCCGCCACTCCACTTTTCATGGCCGCCCTGCTGGCTGCCGCGCTGACCGCCGGTTGCGCCAGCGGCATCAGCCTCGACGAGCCGATCGAGGGCCCGGTCTGGCGCCTCGACCAGCTCGGCGGCGAGCCGGTTGCCGCCGGCGGCGACCCGCAGCGCGATCCGCAGGTGCAGTTCGACCGCCGCAACGGGCGCGTCAGCGGGTCGGGCGGCTGCAATCGTGTGTCGGGCACCTTCGAGCGCAGCGGCAGCGCGCTCAAGCTGAGCCAGCTGGCTTCGACGCGGATGGCCTGCACCGATCCGGCGTTGAGCGCCAAGGAAGCGCAGTTCTTCGCCGCCCTGCAGGCCACCACCAGCTACCGGCTGCAGAGCCCGACGCGGCTGGCGCTGCTGGATGCGGGCGGGCGCACCGTGGCGACGCTGAGTACGCAGTCGCGCTGACGCGCTCCGGGCCTACCAGCGCGCGGGCAACTCGCGCAGCAGGGCGAGCTGGCGCTGGGTGACCGAGACATAGCCGCCCTGTTCCAGGTCTTTCAGCAACCGGCTGACCATTTCGCGCGAGCAGCCGATCTCGCTCGCGATGGCCTGGTGCGTGAGGCGCTCGGCGATCCGCCGCGTGCCGTCGAGCGACGGCTCCGAGCGCTCCTCGAGCAATCGCTTCAGGCGCGCGTACACATCGAGCAGCGCCATGCTGCGAGCGCTCTCGGTTGCCAGCCTGGCGCGGCGGATGAGCCGCACGATCAGCGCCAGCGCGAAGTCCGGATGGTCGGCGATGTGCTGCAGCATGGTCTCGCGGGTCACCACGGCGCAAACGGTCGGCTCCACCGCCTGCACGCTGGCGGAGCGCGGCCCTCCATCGAGCGTCATCTCGCCGACGTACTCGCCGGGCCCGTGCAGGCCGAGCGTGATTTCACGGCCGCGCGAGTCGGACAGAAAGACCCGCAGCCGCCCGGACAGCACGATGTAGATCGAGCCGCCTTCCTCGCCCTCCTCGATCAGCAGCGAACGCGTGCGGTAGCGGCGCTGCACCCCGCGCAGGGCGAGTTCCTGCAGCGCGGGCGGGAGCGCGACGGGGTCGAGACCGGATGCGGCGAACATCCGTGGAATATAAGGTCGCGCGCAGTCCGCGCGCGGCCTGTTGCGCAGCCGTCAGTCGATAAGCCGCAGCGCGGACACGATCTGCGGCATCCGCGACACACGGTGGACCACCTCGCGGATGCTGTTGCTGCCGGTCTTCTGGCGCACGTTCTTGATGTGGGTGCGCACGGTGGACATGCAGATGCCTTCGAGGCAGGCGATTTCCTCCGCGCGATGACCGTCGCAGAGCCGGGTCAGCACGTTCTGCTCGGCCCGCGTCAGGTGCTTGGCCCGGGCGAACATCTGCATCGTGAGCATTTCGCAGCCGGGCTGGCGGCTGCAGATGACCAGCACCGTATCGACGGTGCCGCTGCCGTGCACCGCGGCCAGCGGGACGAACGCCAGCGAGAGCCCGTCGGCCCCATGGTCGAGCTCGACGATGCCGCGGCAGTCGCGCTCGGCGTCCTTGAGGGCCTGGCGGATCTTCGCCTGCGAGGCGGGGCTGGCGGCGCACAGCATGCCCTCGGCACTGTGCAGCGCGCGCGCCGCCGACAGTTCGCGCCGGGCCGGATAGTTGGCATGCAGGATGCGACCGGTCAGGTCCACCAGCAGCAGGCCATGGTCGATCTCGTCGAGCACGCGCGCCAGCATGCCGGCCTGCAGCGCGTCCGGCGGGGTGGCCGTGACGGTGCGACTCGGTTCCTGGAGGAAATGAATCCGAAAATCAACTGCCGTTTCCATGCTGCTCTCCTCATCTGGGGGGATGAGAGCAGTTTGGAAGATGGAGGCCCTGTCGTGCGGTGACTATTGCCGCCGCTTTTGTGATCTATTTACATTCCAGCGCCGGGGGGTCAGCCGGTCAGCCGTTGCAGGGCTTCGCGGTATTTCGCCGC
This sequence comes from Variovorax sp. P1_G12, assembly GCF_056405555.1. Taxonomy (NCBI): domain Bacteria; kingdom Pseudomonadati; phylum Pseudomonadota; class Betaproteobacteria; order Burkholderiales; family Comamonadaceae; genus Variovorax; species Variovorax sp. P1_G12. The sequence goes on from NZ_JBFUBW010000012.1 coordinate 51,560, forward strand.
GGTCTTCTCGATCACCTCGGCCGGCAGGCGCGGCGCCGGCGGCGTCTTGTCCCAACGCTTGCCGTTGATCTTGGTGGCCTCGAGCCAGTCGCGCACGAACTGCTTGTCGTAGCTCGGCGGATTGGCGCCGCTGGCCAGCGCCGCCTCGTAGCCTTCGACCGGCCAGTAGCGCGAGCTGTCGGGGGTCAGCACCTCGTCCATCAGCACCAGCGTGCCGGCCTCGTCGAGACCGAACTCGAACTTGGTGTCGGCAATGATCATGCCCTTGGTCAGCGCGATCGCCGCCGCCGTCTCGTAGATCGCGATGCTGGTCTCGCGGATCTGCTGCGCCAGCGTCGGGCCGACCACCTCGACCACCTTGTCGTAGCTGATGTTCTCGTCGTGCGCCCCGGCCGCCGCCTTGGCCGCGGGCGTGAAGATCGGCAGCGGCAGCTTGCTGGCGTTGGTCAGCCCCTCGGGCAGCGGAACGCCGCAGACGGCCCGATTCTCCTGGTATTCCTTCCAGCCGCTGCCCGCCAGGTAGCCGCGGACCACCGCCTCGACCGGAATCGGCGTCAGGCGCTTGACCAGCATCGAGCGGCCCTGGACCTGGGGCACCTCGTCCGGCGTCACCACGCTTTCGGGCGCGTCGCCGGTCAGATGGTTGGGGCACAGGTGGCCGAGCCGCTCGAACCACCACAGCGCCATCTGCGTCAGGATCACGCCCTTGCCCGGAATCGGCTCTCCCATGATCACGTCGAAGGCGGAAAGGCGATCGCTCGCGACCATCAGGATGCGGTCGTTGCCGACCGCATAGTTGTCGCGCACCTTGCCGCGCGCGAGCAGCGGAAGGCTCTTGATGGAGGAGGTATGGACGGTGGTCATGGCGAATGGGAAGTGGGGCGGTGCGGAGAACTTCGGAGATTGTGCGCGCGGCGCGGGCCGCGCGAAACAAACCGGCCAGCGCAGCGAGGCCCGTTCGGGAAACCCCGCGGAAACCGGCTTGGCCGGGCCGCTGGGGTTGCCCCCGGAGAGGGGGTGGGAGCGCGACACGAAGTGCGCGCGACCTGGGGGTGAGCCTAAATGACTTCTTGCGCCAGTTCGCCCTTGGCGTACTTGGCGGCGACCACCTGCAGGGTGTCGCCCTTGATCTTCGGGGCCTGGCCTTCGCAGCCGAACTCGAGGTAGCGCTGCTTGCAGATCAGGCGGGCGGCTTCGCGCGCCGGCTTGAGCCATTCGCGGGCGTCGAACTTCTCGGGGTTCTCGACCAGGAACTTGCGCACCGCGCCGGTCATCGCCAGCCGGATGTCGGTGTCGATGTTGATCTTGCGCACGCCGTGCTTGATGGCTTCCTGGATTTCCTTGACCGGCACGCCGTAGGTTTCCTTCATGTTGCCGCCGTACTGGCGGATGATGGCCAGCAGCTCCTGCGGCACGCTCGAGGAGCCGTGCATCACCAGGTGGGTGTTCGGGATGCGGCGGTGGATTTCCTTGATGCGGTCGATCGCCAGGATGTCGCCCGTGGGTTCGCGGGTGAACTTGTAGGCGCCGTGGCTGGTGCCGATGGCGATCGCCAGGGCGTCGATCTGGGTGCGCTTGACGAAGTCGGCGGCCTGCTCCGGGTCGGTCAGCAGTTGCTCGCGGGTCATGGTGTCGTCGGTGCCGTGGCCGTCTTCCTTGTCGCCCTTCATGGTCTCGAGCGAGCCGAGGCAGCCGAGCTCGCCTTCCACGGTGACGCCGACCTTGTGCGCCATGTCGGCCACCTTGCGGGTGACCTCGACGTTGTAGTCGTAGCTGGCGATGGTCTTGCCGTCGGCCTCGAGCGAGCCGTCCATCATCACCGAGCTGAAGCCGAGGTCGATCGCGCCCCGGCAGACGTCCGGGCTCTGGCCGTGGTCCTGGTGCATCACCAGGGGCACGGTGGGATAGGCCTCGATGGCGGCCTGGATCAGGTGCTTGATGAAGGCTTCGCCCGCGTACTTGCGCGCGCCGGCGCTGGCTTGCAGGATGACCGGCGCGCCGACTTCCTTGGCGGCCTCCATCACGGCTTGCACCTGTTCGAGGTTGTTGACGTTGAATGCCGGAATGCCGTAGCCGTTGGCGGCGGCGTGGTCGAGCAGTTCGCGCATCGAGACGAGTGCCATTGGAAATACCTCGCGGGGATCTAGGGATGAAGACGAAAGAACTCGCCTGATTCTACCGAGGGTGTTGCTCGCCCCAGGTCGGCCCCCGGCCGGCGCAGCCAGGCCCGTCGGTGAAACACCGCGGAACCGGCTTTGCCGGGCCGCTGGTGTTGCCCCCGGTAGGGGGTGGGCGCCCGGACACGAAGTGCCGGGCAACCTGGGGGCGAGCTTTAACGCACTCTGCAGATCTTGAGCATGTTGGTGCCGCCCGGCGCCCCCATCGGCTCGCCGCAGGTGATCGCGTAGACGTCCCCGGTCTGCACGATGCCGCGCTTCTTGAGGTGGGCCTCGGCCTGCTCGAGCGCGGTGTCGCGGTCGCTCTCCGAATCCATCAAGAGCGGCCGCACGTTGCGGTAGAGCGCCATCTTGCGCTGCGTCGACAGCCGAGAAGTCAGCGCATACATCGGGATGTGGGCGCGATGCCGGCTCATCCACAGCGGCGTGGAACCCGACTCGGTCAGCGCGACGATCGCCTTGGCACCGAGATGGTGTGCAGTGAAGAGCGCGCCCATCGCGATCGACTGGTCGATGCGGGTGTAGTTCTTGCCGCTGAAATCGGCGTCGAGCTGTAGATCCTCGGCGGCCTCGGCGGCCTCGCAGATCCGGCTCATCTCCTGCACGGTCTCGAGCGGGTAGCGGCCCGAGGCGGTCTCGGCCGAGAGCATCACGGCGTCGGTGCCGTCGAGCACCGCGTTGGCGACGTCGCTGACCTCGGCGCGCGTGGGCACCGGGTTGGTGATCATCGACTCCATCATCTGGGTGGCGGTGATGACCACCCGGTCCATCTCGCGCGCCATGCGGATCATCTTCTTCTGCAGCGCCGGCACGGCGGCGTTGCCGACCTCCACCGCGAGGTCGCCGCGCGCCACCATGATGCCGTCGCTGGCGCGCAGGATCTCTTCCAGCCTGGGGATCGCCTCGGCACGCTCGATCTTGGCGATCATCCCGGGCTTGTGGCCGAACTCGGCCGCCGCCACGTTGCACAGCTGGCGCGCCATTTCCATGTCGGTGGCGTTCTTCGGGAAGCTCACCGCCACATAGTCGGCCTGGAAGCTCATCGCGGTCTTGATGTCCTCCATGTCCTTGGCGGTCAGCGCCGGCGCGGTCAGCCCGCCGCCCTGCTTGTTGATGCCCTTGTTGTTGGACAGCTCGCCGCCCAGGCGCACCGTGGTGTGGACTGCGTCGCCCTTGACCGCATCGACCGTCAGCACGATCAGGCCGTCGTTCAGCAGCAGGCTGTCGCCGGGCTTGACGTCGCGCGGCAGGTCCTTGTAGTCGAGGCCGACGGCGTCGACGTCGCCGGGCTCGGTGCGCGAGGCGTCAAGAACGAACTTGGCGCCGGGCTCCAGCCAGATCTTGCCCTCGGCGAACTTGCCGACCCGGATCTTCGGGCCCTGCAGGTCGGCCATGATCGCCACCTCGCGGCCGCTGCGGCGCGCTGCCTCGCGCACCATCGCGGCGCGGTTGATGTGGTCCTGTGCCGTGCCATGGCTGAAGTTGAGCCGCACCACGCTGACCTTGTAGAGGATCATCTGCTCGAGCAGCTCGAGCGTGTTGGATGCGGGCCCGAGGGTGGCGACGATCTTGGTGGCGTGGCGGGGCAGGCGGGGCGTGCTCATTCAGGTCTCCGGTTTGTATTCGACACTGTATACACTTTGCTCGTCAACAGCCAGAACTATTGAACCGCTCCTTCCAGGAACACCGCGGAACCGGCTTTGCCGGGCCGCTGGTGTTGCCCCCGGTCGGGGGTGGGCGGGCTACACGAAGTGAGCCCAACCTGGGGGCGAGCCTATCCAGCCCGCTTCGCCAGGATCTCGAAGGCCGGCAGGGTCTTGCCTTCCAGCACTTCCAGGAAGGCACCGCCGCCGGTGGAGATGTAGCCGACCTTGTCCTCGATGCCGTACTTGGCGATCGCGGCCAGCGTGTCGCCGCCGCCGGCGATCGAGAAGGCAGGGCTCTCGGCGATGGCGTGGGCGATGGTCTTGGTGCCGTTGGCGAAGGCATCGAACTCGAACACGCCCACCGGGCCGTTCCAGACGATGGTGCCGGCCTCGCGCAGCTGCGCCGCAAGCAGTGCGGCGGTCTTCGGGCCGATGTCCAGGATCAGGTCGTCGTCGGCGACCTCGCTGGCGTCCTTCACGGTCGCCGCGGCATCGGCCGCGAAGGTCTTGGCCGTGACCACGTCGACCGGGATCGGCACCGCGGCGCCACGCGCGCGCATGGCCTCGATCACCGCCTTGGCCTGGTCGAGCAGGTCGGGCTCGGCCAGCGACTTGCCGATCGACAGCCCTGCGGCCAGCATGAAGGTGTTGGCGATGCCGCCGCCCACGATCAGCTGGTCGACCTTGGCCGCCAGGCTCTCGAGGATGGTGAGCTTGGTGCTGACCTTGGAACCCGCGACGATCGCCACCAGCGGGCGCGACGGTTGCGCCAGCGCCTTGGTGATGGCGTCGATCTCGGCCGCCAGCAGGGGCCCGGCGCAGGCCACCTTGGCGTATTGCGCGATGCCGTAGGTGGTGGCCTCGGCGCGGTGCGCGGTGCCGAAGGCGTCGTTGACGTAGATGTCGGTCAGCGCGGCCAGCTTGCGCGCCAGCGTCTCGTCGTTCTTCTTCTCGCCCTTGTTGAGGCGGCAGTTCTCGAGCAGCACGACCTGGCCCGGCGCCACCTGGACGCCGTCGACCCAGTCGGACACCAGCGGCACCTCGCGGCCCAGCAGCTCGCCGAGGCGGGCCGCGACCGGCGCCAGCGAATCGGCGGGCTTGAACTGGCCTTCGGTCGGCCGGCCGAGGTGCGAGGTGACCATCACCGCCGCGCCGGCGTCGAGCGCCTGCCGGATGCAGGGCACCGAGGCGCGGATGCGCGTGTCCTCGGTGATGCGGCCGCTGTCGTCCTGCGGCACGTTGAGGTCGGCTCGGATGAAGACGCGCTGGCCGGCGACTTTGCCTTGCGCACAGAGGTCGGTGAATCGAAGGACGTTCATGGATAGACGATTTGAAAGCGAATGAGGAGAGCCTCGAGGGCAGCGCCCATTGTAGGTTTCAGGTGTCAGCCGGCGAGGCCCGGCTCGCGCACGAACTGCTCGAGCAGCTGCACGAAGCTCGCCGCCGCGGGCGAGAGCGAGCGCTTCGACGCCCCGTAGACGCAGACCTCGCGGTGGAAATCCGGCTGCTCCAGCCGCACCATCTGCAGCCCGTGGGCGCGCACCAGCGACGCCGAATAGGTCGGGCACACCGTGAGCCCCAGCCCCGAGGCCACCATGCCGAGCGCGGTCGTCATGTAGGACACCTCCTGGGTGGTGGCGCGCAGCATCAGTTCGCGGCCTGCGGCGTCGAGCTCGGGCAGCACGCGCTGGCGGAAGTCGCGCGTCGGCGCGATGAAGGTGTAGGGCCCGAGTTCGGCCCAGCGCACCTTGCGGCGGCGCGCGAAGGCGTGGCCGGGCGGGCAGATCAGCCAGTGGCGGTCGCGGAACAGCGTGCGGCGCTCGATCGCGGCGTCCACGGCCACGTCCTGCCCGACCGCGAGTTCCACCTCGCCCGACAGCAGCCCGTCCAGCAGGTGCTCGGGCAGCGTGTCGGTCAGCCGCACGTCGATGTCCGGGTGCCGCGCGCGGTAGGCCGCGATGACGCGCGGCATCAGCGTACAGGCCATCAGCTGCGGCGCCGCGAGCCGCAGCACGCCCTTCTTCTTGTCACGCAGGTCGGTCACGCCGGCCACCGCGCCCGCCAGGTCGGCCAGCAGCCGCTGCACCGAGGGCTGGAACTCGCGCCCGGCCTCGGACAGCAGAACCCGCCGCGTGTGCCGGTCGAACAGCTGCACGCCCATCTCGCGCTCGAGCTCGCGCACCAGCACGCTCAGCGCCGACTGGGTCAGGTGCAGGGTCGCGGCAGCCGCGGTGAAGCTGCCGGTCTCGGCCACGGCAGCGAAGGCGCGCAACTGGCGCAGCGTCAGATTCATGGCCTCAGTTCATCAATCAATGAATTTATTTCGATTGAATCATAAGAAGATCGGCGGCCCAATCCGCTCCGAGCCTTTTGAGACCTTGCGGGACAGACCAAGAAACTGCGCAGCAGTTTTTGCTCTGTCCTCGACCTGCTGAGACCTTGCGGGACAGACCAAGAAACTGCGCAGCAGTTTTTGCTCTGTCCTCAACTGACTAGAGAGACAGACCATGGCCCTCCCGCCGCCCCCGCCCGTTCGCGGCCTGCACCACTTCGCCTGGCGCTGCCGCGACAGCGAGGAAACGCGCCGCTTCTACGAAGACCTGCTGGGCCTGCCGCTGGCGCACGTGATCAAGAGCGACCACGTGCCGAGCACCGGCGAGTACTGCCCCTACGTCCACATCTTCTTCCAGATGCGCGACGGCTCGTACATCGCCTTCTTCGACCTCGGCGACAACGTGGCGGCGCTGCCTTCGCCCAATACGCCGGCCTGGGTCAACCACATCGCGCTGCGCGTCGACTCCGTGGCCGAGCTGCGGGCGGCCAAGGCCCGGCTCGAAGCGGCCGGCGTCGAGGTGCTGGGCCTGACCGACCACCACATCATCGAATCGATCTACTTCTTCGACCCGAACGGCATCCGCGTGGAGCTCACCACGCCGACGGTGCCGCAGGCCGAGATGGATGCGCATGCGCTCAACGCCCGGGCCGAACTCGACGCCTGGACGCTGCGCAAGGCCGGGTTGCTCGCCGCCGCGGCCGCGGGAAAGGCGGCCCATGGCTGAGCTGCAACTTGCGGTCATCGACGTCAAGCCGGGCGCCTCGCTCGAGAGCCAGTCGGGCCTGCAGATGCTGCGCCCGCGCATCTACGGCGCGTACCGGGCACCGGCCGGGCCGAAGAAGCTCGCGGCCATCGTGATGCATCCGACCAGCAACTTCATGGGCCACTACCTGATCGGCCCGCTGGCCGAGCGCGGCATCTGCTGCATGGGCCTGAACTCGCGCTACATGGGCAACGACACGGTGCTGCTGATGGAGCGCGCGATCCAGGACCTGGGCGCCGGCGTGCAGTTCCTGCGCGCAGCCGGCTACGAGAAGGTCGTTCTGATCGGCAACTCGGGCGGCGCCGCGCTGGCCAGCTTCTACCAGGCACAGGCCGAGCAGCTCACGGCGCACCACTTCGCCGATGGCGATCCGACCCACCTGCATCCGGACGACCTGCCGCCGGTGGACGGCATCGCGCTGTGCGCCGCGCACCAGGGCCGCTCGAAGCTGATGCGGGACTGGATCGACCCCTCGGTCATCGACGAACCCGACCCGCTGTCGGTGGACCCGGCGCTCGACATGTACGACCCGCGCCATGCGCTGCCGTACAGCGCCGAGTTCCTCGCCCGCTTCAGCGCGGCGCAAAAGGCGCGGCTCGACCGCATCGAGGGCTGGGCGCTGGAACGGCTGCGCGTGCTGCGCAGCACGCCCGGCGCGCCGCGCGACCAGGCCTTCGTGGTCTACCGCACGCATGCGGATCCGCGCTGCGTGGACCTCTCGATCGACGCCAACGACCGCGCACCCGGCAGCGTGTGGGGCGATGCGCGGCAGGTGAACTACTCGGCCAACGCGATGGGCCGGACCACCTCGCTGACCGCCTTCCTGTCGCAATGGTCCTCGCGCTCCCAGGCCGATGGCCCGTCGAATCTCGCGCGCACCACGGTGCCCAAGCTGCTGCTCACCTACACCGGCGACCAGTCCACCTTCCCGAGCACCCGCGAGGCCTGGATGACAGCGGGCGGTGCGCGCATCCGCAACTTCGACATCGTCGGCGGCAACCACTACCTCGCGGGCCAGCCGGCGCTGGTGCCGCGTGCGGCCGACGCGATCGCCGACTGGGCGCACGCGCTGTGAACGCCCCGAACACCCCGAACACCCCGATGGAAAGCTACAGCTTCGCACCCGCGTACGAACTGCCCAGCTGGCCCTTCGTGCCACCGCCCGAGCTCGGCAGCGACGCGGTCGTGCGCCATCCGATCGTCATCGTCGGCGCCGGTCCCGCGGGCCTGACCCTGGCGTGCGACCTCGCCCGCCGCGGCGTGCGCGCGGTGCTGCTCGACGAGGACGACACGGTCGGCGTGCGCGGCGCCTCGTCGCGCGGCATCTGCTACGCGCAGAAGAGCCTGGAGATCTTCGAGCGGCTCGGCATCTACGAGCGCATCGCGGACAAGGGCATCACCTGGTCCTTCGGCCGCACCTTCTCCGACGAACAGGAGGTCTACAACTTCAACCTGAAGACCGACAGCGTCTCGGTGCAGCCGCCCTTCATCAACCTGCAGCAGTTCTACGTCGAGTGGTTCCTGGTCGACCGCATCCTCGAACTGGGCCTCACCGACCTGCGCTGGAAGAACCGCGTGACGCACGTCACGCCGCTCGATGGCAGCGTTCGCGTGGCGGTGGAAACCCCGGCCGGCAGCTACACGATCGAAGCCGACCACCTGATCGACGCCACGGGGGCCAACAGCCCGATCCGCACCCAGCTCGGCATCGACGCCCACCCGTCGCGCAGTACCGACCGCTGGTGCATCAGCGACGTGCGCTTCAAGAAACCGCTGCCGACGGAGCGCTGGACCTGGGTCGATGCGCCCTTCAACGAGGGCCGCGCGGTCTGGCAGCACCTGATGGGCGATGGCGTCTGGCGCATCGACTACCAGATGCCCGAGGATTGCGACACGGCCCACATCAGCAGGCCCGAGGTCGCCGGCGCGCGGCTGCGCGAGCAGCTCGGCCCCGGCGTCGAGTTCGAATTCGTCTGGATCGGGCCGTACGGCTACCGCGACCACCTGCTCGACAGCTTCCGGCACGGCCGCATCCTGTTCATCGGCGATTCGGCCCATGTCGTGAGCCCCTTCGGCGCCCGCGGCGGCAACAGCGGCATCCAGGATGCGGCCAACCTCGGCTGGAAGCTGGCGCTGGTGGCGCAGGGCCAGGCCGGCGACGGGCTCCTCGACAGCTACGATGCGGAGCGCCGCCCGGCCGCCACGGAGAACCTGCGCGTCACCAGCCGGTCGGCCCGCTTCCTCGCGCCCCGCACGCCGGCCGAGCACACGCTGCGGCGCGCTGTCGTGGCGCTGGCGTCGCGCCATGCCTTCGCCCGCGGCCTCGTCAACACCGGCCGCATGTCGGTCGCCAACGACTACCCCGCGGCGCCGCACCTGCCCGACGGCGCACGCAGCGTGCAGAACCTGCCGCTGCGGCACGCCGACGGCAGGCCGACCACGCTGATGCAGTTGCTCGCCGAGGGCACGCAGTGCCTGGGCCTGTGGTTCGCACCGACCCGTGCCCAAGCCGAAGCCCTGGCCGACGTCGCGGCATCGCTGCCGCTGCGGCTGGTCGCCGTCGGCGGCGCCACCGGCCTCGACACGCTGCAACCCGACGACACGCTGGCGCGGCAGCTCGGCATCGCTGCCCCCGGCAGCCTCTGCCTGGTGCGCCCGGACGCCTACCGCGCGGCGCTGCTGCGCGACCCCACCCCGGCCTCGGTCGCGGCCGCCGTGCACACCGCGCTGGCCCATGGCTGAACCGAAGGACCCCATGATCACCGAACCCCACATCCCCGATCCCGACGGCTTCTATGCGGCGTGGGTCGCTGCCCACGAGGGCCTGAGCGAGGCACAGAGCGCCGACTACAACGCCCGCCTCGTGCTGCTGCTGGCCAACCAGTGCGGCGACCAGGCCGTGCTGCTCGACTGCATCGCCGCCGCCCGCGAGAGCGGTCCGCCTTCCGAAACCACGACCCGAAGCCCCGCATGAACGCTCCCGTCTCCTTCGCCTCCGCCTCCGACACCCGGGAACAGAAACCGCAGCTGCGCGAACTCGCACCCGGCGTGTACGGCTACATCAGCGACTTCGACCCCAACTGCGGCTTCATCGTCGGCGACGAGCACGTCGTGCTGATCGACACCCGCCCGACGCCGCGCATGGCGCGCGATTTCCTGGCCGACATCCGCAGCGTCACCGACAAGCCGATCAAGGCCATCGTGCTGACGCACTACCACGCGGTGCGCGTGATGGGCGCGAGCGCCTTCGACGAGGTGCAGGCCATCGTCGCGAGCCAGGGCACGCTGGACTGGGTGCGCGAGCGCGGGCAGGCCGATTTCGAGTCCGAGGTCGGGCGCTTTCCGCGCCTGTTCGCGGGCGTCGAGGAGATCCCCGGCCTCACCATGCCGACCCTCAGCTTCGAGCGCGAGATGAGCCTCTGGCTCGGCCAGCGCGAAGTGCGCCTGATGTGCCTGGGCCGCGGCCATTCGGGCGGCGACACGGTGGCCTGGCTGCCCGACTGCGGCGTGCTGTTCTCGGGCGACGTGGTGGAGAACCGCTGCGGCGTGTATGCCGGCGACGCCTACATCCAGGACTGGGCGGGCACGCTCGATGCGGTCGCCGCGCTCGAGCCCCGCGTCCTGGTGCCGGGCCGCGGCGCCGTGCTGCAGGGCGCGCCGGCCTGCGCGGAAGCGATCGCGCTGACCCAGGCCTTCCTGTCGACCCTGCTCGCCAGCGTGCGCGCCGGCCTCGAGGCGGGCGAGGGCCTGCGCGCCTGCTTCGAGCGCGCCGAAGCGGCGATGAAGCCGCGCTTCGGCGACTGGCCGGTGTTCCAGCACGTGCTGCCTTTCGATGTCTCGCGCGCCTATGACGAACTGCGCGGCATCGAGCATCCGGTGGTCTGGACCGCGGAACGCGACCGCGCGCTCTGGCAGACCCTGCGCGGCTGATTCGAGACTGCTTTTTTCAACCCCGGAGACACACCCGATGAAACGATTCCTGCAACTGCTCGCCGCCGGCTTCACGCTCGCGGTGGCCAGTCATGCATCGGCGCAGAGCGCCTACCCCAGCCAGCCCGTGCGCTGGATCGTGCCCTACGTCGCCGGCGGCGGCACCGACAACCTGGCGCGCTCGCTGGCCGAAGCGATGCAGCCCTCGCTGGGCCAGCCGATCGTGATCGACAACCGTCCGGGCGCCTCGACCAACATCGGCGTGTCGGTCCTGATGCAGGCCAAGCCCGATGGCTACACGATCATGCAGGCGGAGAACGCCGCGCTGCTGTTCAACGAGCACATGTTCGCCAAGCTGCCGTACAAGCCGGCCAACGATTTCACCTACATCGGCACCATCGGCCGTTTCCCGGTCGCGCTGGTGGTCCATCCCGACTTCCCGGCCAAGACGGTCGCGGAGTTCGTGAGCTACGTGAAGGCCCACCCCGACAAGGTGAGCTACGCCTCGCCCGGCAACGGCTCGCCGCACCACATGGCAATGGAACTCTTCAAGCAGAAGGCCGGCATCAGCATCCAGCACGTGCCCTACAAGGGTGCCGCGCCCGCCATGACGGACATCATGGGCGGGCAGGTCCCGACCATGATGCTGGACCTGGCCTCGGGCTTGCCGATCATCAAGTCCGGCAAGGTGCGCGTGCTGGCGATCGCGCTGCCGCAGCGCGCCGGCGCCCTGCCCGAGGTGCCGACCTTCGCCGAGCTGGGCTTCAAGGACGTCAACGCCTACGCCTTCCACGGCCTGATCGGTCCGGCGGGCATGCCGCCGGACGCGGTCAACCGCATCAACAGCGAGCTCAACAAGGCGATGCAGGCGCCGAAGGTGGTCAAGCTGTTCTCGGAGTTCGGCTTCGAGGCGCTGCCCGGAACGCCGCAGGATTTCTACAAGCTGTCGCGCGCCGAGAGCGAGCGCTGGGGCAAGATCATCAAGACCGCCGGCGTGCAGCTCGACTGACCGGAGCGTTGACGTGCTCTACCAGCCCAGGCCCAGGTGCAGGGGCAGGTAGACCGCCATCCCGGCCAGCATCGTCCCCAGCACGCCGCGCCGCCAGAAGAAATAGGCGGCGCCGGCCGCGGCGGCATAGAGGCGTGCGTCCTGCCAGGTCGAGACCAAGTGGCCCTGCGACATGACGATCTCCGGCGCGATCACCGCCGCCAGGGCGGCCGCCGGCGCGTAGTGCAGCGCGCGGTGCGCCCACTCCGGCAGGCCCCAGGGCCGGTCAAGGATGAAGAAGAAGCAGCGCGTGAGCACCGTGATGCCGGCAAGGCCGACGATCACGGCCAGGGTCCAGAGATCGGTACCTCCGAAGACCACGCTCATTGGTCGTCCTCCGCATCGGCGTCCAAGCCGAGCTGCTTCTCGAGCCAGAAGCAGGCCAGCACCGCCACGCCGATGGCGACCACGATGTTGAGCTTGAGCGGCAGGGCATAGGCCGCGACCGCGGTCGCCGAAGCGATCAGCACCGCCAGCAGGCGCAGGCGCGTGGTCGCCATCGAGCAGACGATCGCGATCAGGCTCAGCACGCCGGCGAAGCCGAGGCCCCAGCTCTGCGGAATCATGTTGGCCAGGCCGATGCCAAGCAGGCTCATGCCCATCCAGGCCGCCCAGGTCACGAAGTAGTTGCCCGTGAGGTACGCCTCCTGGGCCTGCTGCTCGGCGAGCGTGAGCGGCGGCTGCACATACTTCCGGGTGAACAGCGCATAGCTCATGTCGGCCGTGAGGTAGCCATGGGTCAGGCGGCGCCAGCGCGGCATGTGCATCAGGTAAGGCCGCAGGTGCAGGCTGAAGACCACGAAGCGCAGGTTGACGCAGAAGCCCGTGGCCAGGATCACCCAGGCCGGTGCGCCGGCGATCAGCAGCGGAATGGCCGCGAGCTGCGAGCTGCCGGCGTACACCAGCAGCGTCATCGCGACCGACTCGAACACGCTCATGCCCGACTTGAGCATCGCCACGCCGGTCATCAGGCCCCAGGCTCCGATGCCCACGGCGACCGAGGACATGTCGCGCATGCCCTGGCGGAACTCCGGCTGGCGGCGAATCGCTGGGGAAAGAAACATCAGGCGGGCAGCGAGGACGCGCAGTGCCGAGCGCGGGGGCGATCCATCAGCCGAAGGCCTGGCCGGGACGGATCTCGAAACCGCGCAGGAAATCGGCGGCCGGCAGGCGCTTGCCGCCGGCGCGCTGCAGCTCGGTGAGCACGACGGTGGAATCCTTCGCGGCCACTTCGATGCCCGAGGGCGAGACCGCCAGCACCGTGCCCGGCGGCGCGGCCGCGGCGGCGCCCGGTCGCGCCTGGGCGGCCCAGAGCTTGATGACTTCGCCGCCGATCACACTGCTGGCGCCCGGAAACGGGTCGAAGGCACGCACGCGGCGCACGATCGCGACAGCGTCCAGCGACCAGTCGATCTGCGCCTCGGCCTTCTCGACCTTGTGCGCGTAGGTCACGCCTTCGGCGGGCTGCGGCTCGGCCTGCAGCGCGCCGGCCTCGGCCTGCTTCAGCGCATCGACGATCAGCCACCCGCCCAGCGCGGCGAGCCGATCGTGCAGGCGCGCCGTGGTGTCGTCGCCGACGGCCATGGATTCGCCAAGCAGCATGGCGCCGGTGTCGAGGCCGGCGTCCATCTGCATGATCGTGACGCCGGTCTGCGCATCGCCGGCCTCGATCGCCCGGTGGATCGGCGCAGCCCCGCGCCAGCGCGGCAACAGGCTGGCGTGGATGTTGAGGCAGCCGAGCCGCGGTGCATCCAGCACCCACTGGGGCAGGATCAGCCCATAGGCGGCGACCACCATCACGTCGGCCTGTGCCGCGGTGATGGCCTCGCGCGCGGCGGCTGCGTCCTCCGGGTACTTGCCGTCGAGCCGCAGGCTGCGCGGCTGCACCACCGGCCAGCCGTGGCCGACCGCGAACTGCTTGACCGGCGAGGCCTGCAGCTTCATGCCCCGGCCGGCCGGACGGTCGGGCTGGGTCAGGACCAGCACGATCTCGAATCCGGCCGCGGCGATCGCCTCGAGCGCGACGCGGGCGAATTCGGGCGTGCCCGCAAATGCGACTTTCATATCAGCTTGTCGCCACGCGATCGCGTGATCCGTAACGCATGAAACCGGCGCAGTCCGATGCCAGAGATACCGCGGAACCGGCTTTGCCGGGCCGCTGGTATCGCCCCCTCGAGGGGGAGGCGCCGCAGGCGCATCGGGGGTGTTTCACTTCCGTTCATCGGTCGGTCATCACTCGCCGCAGGTCGTCGGCGGTGTGATAGCGGTCGACCACGCCGTCCGGACCGATGTAGATGTAGAACAGGCGCGGCGTGTTCATCGACTGATAGCGCCAGGCCCAGATGTCGCCGTCGAAGGAAGTGACGCGCGAAATCTCGAACGGCCGGCCGTAGCTTCGCAGCACGTCCTCCACACGCCAGACGCCGGGCTTGACGGTGATGTCGAACATGCCGTCCTCGAGTTCCTGGCGGATCGAGACCACACGGCCGCCGGCGTCGAGGTCGACGTTGTTGACCGCAAAACCCGCCGGCGCACGCGAATACTGGAGCCGCTCACCGCCGCCGGGCACCGGATAGGTCGCCGTCGGGTTGCCGAGCTTGTGCAGCGTCTCGGCGCGAGTGCTTCCCAGCGGCAGCCGGGTCGGGTCGAGCGCGCAACCGGAGAGCGCCAGAACCAGCGCCGCCGCCACGGGCCACAGGCGCCCCACGGTCAACGCCGTCCTTCGCGCTGATCGTGCTTCTGGTCTTCGCGCTGCTGCTTGAGCAGCTTGCTCTTGATGCGATTGCGCTTCAGCGGCGACAGGTATTCGACGAACACCTTGCCCTGCAGGTGGTCGAGTTCGTGCTGGATGCAGACCGCCAGCAGGCCCTCGGCCTCGATCGTCTGCGGTTCGCCCTCGGCATCGAGCGCGGTCACGCGCACGGCGGTGGAGCGCTCGACGCCGTCGTAGATGCCCGGCACCGAGAGACAGCCCTCTTCGTTGAGCACCTTGTCGTCGCTGGCCCAGACGATCTCGGGATTGATCAGCACCAGCGGCTTGTCGCGATCCTCGGAAACGTCGATCACCACCAGCCGTTCGTGGACGTCGACCTGGGTCGCCGCGAGGCCGATGCCGTTGGCGTCGTACATCGTCTCGAGCATGTCCGCGACCAGCGTCTTGATGCGCGCGTCGACACCTTGCACCGGCTTGGCGACCGTGTGCAGGCGCGGGTCCGGGTAACTCAAAATGGTTCTTTTAGCCATGAAGTCGGGGAAAAGTTGTCGCTATTTTCGCCATTTCCGCGACGCCGCGCCGGCGAACGTCCCGAATACGTTGCCCTATCAAGGGCTTCAGCGCAAAATTCGTTGCAAATTGTGAGGATACGTACATCCTGCGTGGCGTAGTGTGTGCACACCATAAACCATGAACAAACTCCGACTCAACGAAAGCCTGCGTCCCAGCCTTTTGGCCACCGTGGCGGCTGTCGCCTTGGCGGGCATGGGCGCCGCGACGGCTTTCGCTCAGAGCTATCCGGTGACGCCCCAGCAGCGCGCGGTAGCCCAGGAGACCGCGCAGGCAGGCATTCCGGTCAGCGAACTCGCCCCGACCGCGCCCGATCAGTACACGGTGAAGCCGGGCGACACGCTGTGGGCGATTTCGCGCCTGTTCCTGCGCAGCCCGTGGCGCTGGCCCGAGCTCTGGGGCATGAACCTCAGCGAGATCTCGAACCCGCACCGCATCTACCCCGGACAGGTGCTCTATCTGGACAAGACCGGCGGCCGCGCCCGCCTCAGCACCCGCCGCGGCGGCGCGGCCGACGGCACGATCAAGCTGTCGCCGCGAACCCGCTTCGAATCGATGTCCGGCATGGCGCTGCCGACGCTCAATCCGAGCCTGATCGAGCCGTTCCTGAGCGAGCCGATCATCGTCGACGAGGACACGCTCAAGACCGCGCCCCACATCGTCGCCGGCAACGACAACCGCGTGCTGCTGGCCCGCGGCGACCGCGCCTACGCGCTGGGTGACGCCAATTCGCCGCTGATCGAGGTCGCCGGCCCGATCAAGACCTTTCGCGTGTTCCGCAACGCGACGCCACTGCAGGACCCGGCCACCGGCGAACTGCTCGGCTACGAGGCCGCCTACCTCGGCAAGGCCCAGCTCAAGCGCAGCCAGACCATCGGGACCGAGCTCGACGAGGGCAAGGAAGTCGTGAACGTGGTCCCGGCGACCATCGACATCGTGGCGGCGCGCGAGGAGATGCGCGCCGGCGACCGCCTGCTGCCCGAGCCCCAGCGCCAGCTGCTGAGCTATGCGCCGCGCGCGCCGGAACAGATCGTCAACGGACGCATCGTGTCGGTCTACGGCAACGCGGTGCAGTTCGCGGCCCAGAACCAGGTGGTGGTGATCAACAAGGGCACCCGGGACGGCATCGAATCCGGCCACGTGCTCGCCATCCTCAAGAACGGCGAGACCATGATCGACCGCGCGAGCACTCCCAACTACACCGGCAAGAACGTGGTCAAGCTGCCGAACGAGCGCATCGGCCTGCTGATGGTGTTCCGTCCGTTCGACAAGGCGTCCTACGCCCTGGTGCTCGAGATCAACGACACACCGCGGATCGGCGACCTGCTGGTCAACCCCTGACGCGGGCGTCCTCTTGGCGTGGAACGCGACGAACTTGCGGGCTGGTTGCGCCTCTCGCTGACGCCGGGCATCGGCAACGTCGGCGCCCGCACGCTGCTCGCGGCCTTCGGCCTGCCTGCCGGGATCTTCGCCCAGTCGCACGCGGCACTGCAGCAGGTCGCAAGCAGCGCCCAGGCGCAGGCATTGCAGCGTGAACCGGTCGGGCTGGCCGCCCTGCTCGAGCGGACGCTCGAATGGCTGCAGGGCACCGAAGCCCATGGCGTCACGCGACGCCTGCTGACCCTGGGCGACCCGGGCTACCCGGCCGCGCTGCTCGCCACCGCCGACCCGCCGCTGCTGCTGTATGTGCTCGGCGCATCCGGATTCGACCTGACGCAGCTGGACCGCAGCATCGCCATGGTCGGCAGCCGAAATCCCACGACCCAGGGCACGCAGAACGCTCGTGCGTTCGCGCGCGCGTTCGGCGAGGCCGGGATTCCCGTGGTCTCGGGCCTGGCCCTCGGGATCGACGGGGCGGCCCATGAAGGCGCGCTCGAGACCGGGGGCCCGGAGCGGCCGGCCACGGTGGCGGTGGTGGGCACCGGACTCGATCGCGTCTACCCCGCCCGGCATCGCGAGCTGGCCCATCGGATCGCCGCGCACGGCTTGATCGTGAGCGAGTACCCGCTGGGTACGCCGCCGCTGAACCAGAACTTCCCGAAGCGCAACCGCATCATTGCCGGGCTCACGCGCGGCACGCTGGTGGTCGAGGCCGCGCTGCGCTCCGGGTCGTTGATCACGGCCCGGCTCGCGGCCGAGCAGGGGCGCGAGGTGTTCGCCATCCCGGGTTCGATCCATTCGCCGCACTCGCGCGGCTGCCATGAACTGATCCGCCAGGGGGCCAAGCTGGTCGAATCGGTCGGCGATGTGCTGGAAGAGCTGCGCTTCGATGGCGGCCCCACGCCGCCATCGCCCGCCGCCGCGGACGATGCGACGGAACCCGCGCTGCTGCGCGAACTCGGGTTCGACCCGGTCAGCCTCGATGCGCTGTGCGCCCGCACCGGCTTCAGCCCGGCCACGCTGCAGGCGCAATTGCTCGAACTCGAGCTGGCAGGCCGTGTCGCCCGCCTGCCGGGCGGCCTGTTCCAGCGCATCGCGCTCGGCTGACCCACAGCCTGCGTCGTGTCGATGCAACTTTCGACGGGCAACGCCCGGAGTGGGCTATATTGAACCCATGTTCGAAGTGCTCGTGTATGTCTACGAAAACTACTGGCGCGGCGATGCCTGCCCGGAACCCGAGCAGCTGGGGCGCAAGCTCAGCGCCCAGGGCTTCGATGCGGAAGAGATCCGCGAGGCGCTGCACTGGCTCGACGGCCTGAGCCTGGCGACCCGGGGCGTGCAGCTCAGCCGCCACGCCGACGGCATCAGCGCCACCGTGCTGCCGGGCGTCGCAGCCGATGCCGCGATGGCGCAGTCGGCCGATGCGATGCGCGTCTACTCGACCTCCGAACAGGAACACATCGGCGCCGAATGCCTGGGCTTCATCAGCTTCCTCGAATCCGCGGGTGTGCTGCCGGCCGGCATGCGCGAGATCGTGGTCGAACGCGCCATGGCGACGCCGGGCGAGCCGCTGGCACTCGACGAGCTCAAGATCATCGTGCTGATGGTGCACTGGAGCACCGGTGTCGAACCCGACGCCTTGGTGCTCGACGAGCTCTGCGACGATGCGACGCTTCGCGTCGCGCACTAGGCTCGCCCCCAGGTCGGGCTCACTTCGTGTAGCCCTCCCACCCCCTACCGGGGGCGCAGTCAGCGGCCCGGCAAAGCCGGTTCCGCGACTGCCCACGAACGGGCGGGCGCTGCGCGCCGCCGGAGAACAAGCGCGGCGCCTCTCTTCAATCGGCCGGCGCAGCCAGGCCCGTTGATGAAACACCGCGGATCTGGCTTTGCCAGGCCGCTGGTGTTGCCCCCGGTAGGGGGTGGGCGCCCGGACACGAAGTGCCGGGCAACCTGGGGGCGAGCTAGTTCAGAAGCCGTTCTGGGTTGGCGTCGAGCTTGGCCAGCGCTTCGCGCGTGGCGCGCACCGTGAGCGTTTCCTCTTCGGCCGGCACCAGCAGGCCGGCCTGCAGGTAGGACGCCAGGCGACCGACCTGGATCAGGAAGCTGTGGCCGTCGCTCGAAGCGAACAGGTGCAGCTGCTTGCGGTCGCTGCGCCAGACGAACTGGACCTGGCTCACGCGGTCATTGTGGTCGAGCATGAACCAGGTGCCGACCTGGAGTTCGTGCGCCCAAGCGAGCATGTCCTCGCTGACCTTGGTGCCGGTGTCGGGCACCACCTCGATCGAGGCCGCATCGACGCCGAGCAGCAACTCGATGCTCGCGGCATCGAGCGGCAGGTCGGTGGTGCCTTCGTCGGAGACGAAATCCTCCAGGTTGGCCAGGCGCTTGGCCATGGCCTCGATCTTGGCCGGCGGGATCGCCTCGGTCTTCGACAGGAAGGCATCGGACAGGGTCGCGCCGATGATCTTGATGTGCGCCTCCTGCGGCTCACCCACGATGCCCAGCAGCGTCATGCCCTGGCGCAGCCGCTGCAACAGCTTCGGCAGGTCCTGGATCACGCGGGTGCGGTCGTTGCGGTTGGGCTTGGCGCTGGCCGCCCAGACCAGGTCGGAGGCCGCCCGTTTGAGGGTCACGGTCTGCTCGTCCTGGGCGCCATAGCGCAGGGCGGCGATCGCCAGCACCTCGGCCCAGACCTTGAACAGGAACTCGCGAATCTCTTCCCGTACCGGCATGTCGTTGAGCATCTTGCGCAACTCGATGGTGTACTGGATCGCCATCGTCTCCTTCTGCTCGACCTGCTGCGCCACGCTCATCACCCGCTGGGTGGTGTCGCTCTGCGTCAGGTACTTGTTGAGGAAGGCGACGAATTCGTCGAATACCAGCTTGAACACGCGCTGGCCGGTTTCAGGGTACTGCTCGATCACCTGGACCACGCGGCGGATCTCGCCCTCGAGCGCGCTGCCCGAAATCGCGGCCGCATCGAAGCCCATCACGCACGAACCCATGCGGTCGATCAGCATGCGCGCCGGGTGCTGCAGGGTGCCGAAGAATTCCGGCTCGGCGATGGCCACGCGCAGCACCGGCATCTGCAGGCGCGCGAACCAGACCCGGGCCGAGAACGGGATCCGCTCCTCGGCCAGGATGGCCTGGAACATCAGCGCCACGATCTCGACCGTGGCCTTGTCGGCCGTGGTGGGCGCCTTCTTCTTGAGTTCACTGGTGCGCCGGCGCAGTTCGGCCGAGGCATGGTGGATGGCCGTGGCCTCCTCGCCGACCACGTACTGCGAGGCCGCGATCTGGTAGGCCGCCTCGGCGTCCGCGATCGCTGCCGCGAAGCCCGGCGCACCGCCGCCCATGCCGCCCCCGCCGCCCGCCATCTCGCCGCCGCCGTTCAGGCGGGGCTGAGTGATGTCGCCGCCGATGCGCGCGGTCACGAAGCGCTTGAGATTGAGCAGCACGCCCTGCGCTCGCTGGCGCGCCATCAGCAGCGGCGAGCCGCCGGTGGCGACCTGGGTATCGCCGCCGGCCTGCCCGGGTCCGCCAGCTCCTCGCCCGACGCCGATCGCTGCCGGCGCGAAGCTGCCCGCCGGGGCCCCGAAGCCACCCGCCTGCGGTTGCCCGGAGATGCCCATCGACGCGCTGCCGCCGTGGCTACCCGCGAAACTGCCGCCCAGCGGCGCAGTGCCCGAGCTCACCGATCCGGTGCGACGGACGAAGCTCTTGAGGTCGATCTCGGCCATCACGTCCTTGCCGACCAGGAAGGCGTTGGCATCCTTGTAGGCCTGGACCACCACCTCGACCATGTGCTGCTGCACCTGGTCCTGAACCTTGTTCCAGATGCCGCGGTTCAGACCAGTGGCGAGCCACTGGTCGACCAGCACCCTGGCCAGCGCCTCGGGCTTGAGGATGTCCTTCGCGCTCAGCTCGTGGGTTCCTTCCAGATGCTGGATGCGCAGCCGCAGGTCGCTGAGTTCGAAACTGGCCTTGTCCTGGATCGACTGCGCGAGCCGCGACGACAGGATGCTGGTCTCGACCACTTCGTCGCCGATCAGTTCGAGGTGCGACAGCGAATTGGAGCTCGGCCCTTCGGCCGTGCTGGCGGCCAGCGCCTTGCGCCAAGCCGACTGCGAACGCGACACCCAGTCGGCGCCGTGGGTCTGGAAGGCCAGCAAGCCGTCGCGGTTCTCCTGCATCTCGCGCGCGTTGCCGGTCTGCGAGGCCAGGACCGCCAGCCGTTCGAGGACCGCATGCCCGACCGGCGCGATCAGCGGCTCGGTGGCGGCGACGAAACGCTCGCGCGTCTCGCGGGAGAGTTGGAGGGAAGCTGCATGGGACCGCGTGGTCATGGATGGTCGGGACGGCAATTATTTCGATTCGGCAAACTTCGAGCTTGCATCGGGAAGCGTAACCGCACAAGGGCCCGCCATGCTCGGCAACCCCAAAGCCGGGCTCACACGGTGGCGCCGGCGTTGGGGTCGTTCGGATCGCCGTCGCGCTTGACCGGTCCCTTGACCAGGTCCTCGCGCTTGACGCCCAGCCACATCGCGATGGACGCCGCCACGAAGGCCGACGAATAGATGCCGAAGCAGATCCCGATGGTCAGGGCCAGCGCGAAATAGTGCAGCGTCGGGCCACCAAAGAAGAACATCGACAGCACCACCAGCTGGGTCGAGCCGTGGGTGATGATGGTCCGGCTGATGGTCGAGGTGATCGCGCTGTCGATCACCTCGGGGGTGCTGAGCTTGCGATAGCGGCGGAAGTTCTCGCGCACGCGGTCGAAGATCACCACCGACTCGTTGACCGAGTAGCCCAGCACCGCCAGCACCGCCGCCAGCACCGCCAGCGAGAACTCCCACTGGAAGAAGGCGAAGAAGCCCAGGATGATGACCACGTCGTGCAGGTTGGCCAGCACGGTGGCCAGCGCAAATTTCCATTCGAAGCGGAAAGCCAGGTAGATCATGATGCCGACCACCACCATGCCCAGCGCCTTGAGGCCGTTGGTGGTCAGCTCCTCGCCGACCTGCGGGCCGACGAACTCGTTGCCGCGCAGGGTCGCCGTCGGGTCGACCGCCTGAAGCGCCGCCATGACCTGTTCGCTCTGCTGGGCCGAGGTCTGGCCCTTCTGCACCGGCAGGCGGATCTGGACGTCGCGCGAGGTGCCGAAGTTCTGAACCTGCACGTCCTGGTAGCCGAGCTTGGAGATAGTCTCGCGTACGCGGCCGATGTCGACCGACTGCTGGGAGGCGACTTCCATCACCGTGCCACCGGTGAACTCCACCGACAGGTGCAGTCCGCGGTGGAACAGGAAGAAGACCGCCAGCGCGAAGGTGATGAAGGACACCGCGTTCAGCACCAGCGCGTGGCGCATGAACGGGATCGTCCTGTGGATCCGGAAGAATTCCATTTGTCGTGTCTCTTATTTCGCGTCGGCCACGGTGGTGGCGTCCGGCTTCCAGACGGTGCCGATCGACACCGTCTTGAGCTTCTTCTTGCTGCCGTACCAGAAGTTCACCAGGCCGCGCGAGAAGAACACGGCCGAGAACATCGAGGTGACGATACCGATGCAATGCACCACCGCGAAACCGCGGATCGGGCCGGAGCCGAAGGCCAGCAGCGCGACACCGGCAATCAGCGTCGTGACGTTGGAGTCGAGGATGGTGCCCCAGGCGCGCTCGTAGCCGGCATGGATGGCGGCCTGCGGCGAGGCGCCGCTGCGCAGTTCCTCGCGGATGCGCTCGTTGATCAGCACGTTGGAGTCGATCGCCACGCCGATGGCCAGCGCCATGGCGGCAATGCCGGGCAGCGTCAGCGTGGCCTGCAGCATCGAGAGGATCGCCACCAGCAGCAGCAAGTTGACCGCCAGCGCGATCGACGAGAAGACGCCGAACAACGCGTAATAGAGGCACATGAACACCATGATCGCGGCGAAGCCGTACATCACGCTGTCGAAGCCCTTCTTGATGTTGTCGGCACCCAGGCTCGGGCCGATGGTGCGTTCCTGGATGATCTCCATCGGCGCGGCCAGCGAACCGGCGCGCAGCAGCAGCGCGAGGTCGTTGGCCTCGACCACGCTCATCGAGCCGGAGATCTGGAAGCGGTTGCCGAGCTCGCCGTTGATCGACGGGGCCGTGAGCACCTCGCCCTTGCCCTTCTCGAAGATCAGCATCGCCATGCGCTTCTTGAAGTTCTCGCGGCTGACGTCGCGCATGATGCGGCCGCCCTTGGCGTCCATGGTCAGGTCGACCTTGGGCTGCTGGGTCTGCGAATCGAAGCCGGGCTGGGCATCGGTGAGGTTCTCGCCGGTCACCAGCACCTGCTTCTTGACGATCACCGAGCGGCCCTGGCGGTCGAGGAATTTCTCGGAGCCGAAGGGCACCGGACCGGTGCCCATCTCCGCGGCGCGGCCTTCGGTGCTTTCGTCGACCAGGCGCATCTCGAGCGTGGCGGTACGGCCCAGGATGTCCTTGGCCTTGGCCGTGTCCTGCACGCCGGGCAGCTGGACCACGATGCGGTCCAGGCCCTGCTGCTGGATCACCGGCTCGGCCACGCCGAGCTCGTTGATCCGGTTGTGCAGCGTGGTGATGTTCTGCTTCAGGGCAGCGTCCTGCAGCCGGCGCGCGGCCTCGGGCTTGATCGAGGCGACGAGCTTGAAGTCGGTGCCTTCCTGGCTCTCGACCCCTGTCAGGTCCGGGAACTGGTCCTGCAGCAGGCCCTTGGCGGCATCCAGTCCGGCGGCATCGCGGAAGCGCATCTCGATGGTCTGGCCGTTGCGGCTGACCGCGCTGCCGCGCACGCTCTTGTCGCGCAATGCGGTGCGCAGGTCGCTGGCGAAGGATTCGGCCCGCTTGTCGATGGCCCCCTTCATGTCGACCTGGAGCAGGAAATCGACGCCGCCGCGCAGGTCGAGGCCCAGGTACATCGGGAAGGCGTGCAGGGCGGTGAGCCAGCTCGGGGAGCGCGATACGAGGTTCAGCGCCACCGTGTAGGGCGGATCGCTCGGGTCGGGCACCAGCGCGCGCTGCATCACGTCGCGCGCCTTCAATTGGTCGTCGGTGGTGGCGAAGCGCGCCCGCACCGAGGTGGCGTCGAGCGTCAGCAGGTCGGGCACCAGCGAGGCGGCCTTGAGCGCCTCAGCCACCCGGGCCTGTGTGCCGGCATCGACCTTGACGGTCGATTTGGCCGACGACACCTGCACCGCAGGCGCCTCGCCGAAGAAATTGGGCAGGGCGTAGACAAGCCCCACAAGCAGCACGATCACGATGATCGCGTACTTCCAGACCGGGTAACGGTTCATCGATTCAACCTTCAGGGCGCGCGGAGTCCGGCGCCCGCGTCGTTGTGGCTCTACTTACTTGATCGCGCCCTTGGGCAGCACCTGGACCACGGCGCTGCGCTGGATCTGGACTTCGACGCCCTTGGCGATCTCGACCGTCAGGTATTGCTCGCCGATCTGGGTGATCTTGCCGAGCATGCCGCCGGAGGTGGCGACCTCGTCACCCTTGGCGAGGGCTTCGATCATGGCGCGCGCTTCCTTCTGGCGCTTCATCTGCGGGCGGATCATGACGAAGTAGAGGACCACGAACATCAACACCAGCGGCAGCATGCTGCCGAGCGAGGACATCATGTCGCCGCCCCCGGCAGCGGGCGCGGTCTGGGCAAAAGCAGAAGAAATGAACAAGGAAGTCTCCAACAGGGGAAAGGAAGAGGAGCGCCGGCCCTCGCTTGCATGAGGTTCCGTCGCATCCGCGGCCGCACCCGGCGGCCACGCAGCGCGGAGCCAGGGCCGCGCACAGCACCGAGCATTGTATTCGGCCGTCGGCAGGCCGGCCCGGCCTAAGCCGGGGCGGCGTTCAGGGGCTTTTTCCGGGGGTCCTGACGGCGCGCAAGCCTCAAGCCGCGACACGGGCGGCGCGCGGATCGCGCCACTTGGCCAGCAACTCGGCCCAGCGCACCCGCGCGGCGGCCAGGTTGCGTTCCCTGACATGGCCGTAACCGCGGATCTGCTCGGGCAGGCCGGCGATCGCCAGCGCGGTGTCGTGATTGGCCGCACTCAACCCGGCGAGCACCTCCTCGATGCTGGCCCGGTATTCGCCGATCAGGGCGCGTTCGGTCTTGCGCTCCTCGGTGCGGCCGAAGATGTCGAGTGCCGTGCCGCGCAGGCCCTTGAGCTTCGCCAGCACCCTGAAGCCGGTGAGCATCCACGGTCCGAACTTCTGCTTCTGCAGTTCGCCCTTGGCGTTCTTCTTCGCGATGATGGGCGGCGCGAGGTGATAGTTGAGCTTGAAGTCGCCCTCGAACATGCCTTCGACCCGGTCGAGGAAGCTGCGGTCGGTGTGCAGCCGCGCCACTTCGTACTCGTCCTTGTAGGCCATCAGCTTGAACAGGAAGCGCGCCACGGACTCGGTCAGGCTGGTCTTGCCCAGCGCCGACTCGGCCTGCCGCACCTTGGCGACGAAGGCCTTGTAGTCGTCGGCGTAGGCCGCGTTCTGGTAACCGGTCAGGAATTCGGCGCGGCGCGCCACCAGCGCGTCGACCGTCTCGCGCTTCTTGAACTCGATGACCTGGCCCGGCTGCACGCGTTTTTGCAGTTCGGCCGGCCGCTCTGCGGCCTGGCGACCCCATTCGAAGGCCGCCTTGTTGTTGTCGACCGCCACCGCGTTGAGCTCGATCGCCCGCATCAGCGATTCGAGCGCCAGCGGGACCCAGCCCTTTTGCCAGGCGTAGCCCAGGATCATCGGGTTGACATAGATGCTGTCGCCCATCAGCGAGGTCGCCGCCGCATCGGCATCGAAGGCACCGACAGCGTCGACGCCGACGGCGCGCGCGATCTCGGCCGCGCAGGCCTCCTGCGGGTTCTGCCAGTTGGCGTTGCGCACGAAGGCGGCCGTCGGGCTGCTGTGGCTGTTGAGCGCCACGTGGGTGCGGCCCTCACGCATGCGCGCCAGGCTCTCGGCATTGACGCTGACCAGCGGGTCGCAGGCCAGGATCAGGTCGGCCGCGGCGGTGCCGACGCGGGTGGTGCGAATGGCGTCCTGCGTCTCGCCGATCAGCACGTGGCTCCAGGTGGCGCCCCCCTTCTGGGCCAGGCCGGCCGCGTCCTGGGTGACGATACCCTTGCCCTCGATGTGCGCCGCCATGCCCAGCAGCTGACCGATGGTGATGACGCCGGTGCCGCCGACGCCCGCCACCACGATGCCCCACACCTGGTCGCCCGCGAGCGAAGGCAGCGCCGGCTCGGAGAGCGCGCCCAGATCGGCCGGCGTCGCGCCCTTGTTCTTCGCCTTCTTCTTGAGCTGGCCGCCTTCGACCGTGACGAAGCTCGGGCAGAAGCCCTTGAGGCAGCTCATGTCCTTGTTGCAGGTGCTCTGGTTGATGGTGCGCTTGCGGCCGAACTCGGTCTCCAGCGGCTCCACCGACAGGCAGTTGCTCTGCACGCTGCAGTCGCCGCAGCCTTCGCAGACCAGTTCGTTGATGACCACGCGCTTGGCCGGATCGACCGCCGTGCCCCGCTTGCGGCGGCGCCGCTTCTCGGTCGCGCAGGTCTGGTCGTAGATGATGGCCGTCGTGCCCTTGATTTCACGGAACTCGCGCTGGATCTCGTCCAGGTCGTCGCGGTGCCGCACCTTGACGTTGTCGCCGGGAACACTGACGCCTTCGTACTTCTCGGGCTCGTCGGTGACGACGACGACCTTGACCGCGCCTTCGGCATGCAGGCTCTCTGCGATCTGCAGCACCGAATGGCCCTCGGGCCGCTCGCCGACCTGCTGGCCGCCGGTCATCGCGACGGCGTCGTTGTAGAGGATCTTGTAGGTGATGTTGACGCCGGCCGCGATGCTCTGGCGGATCGCCAGCAGGCCGCTGTGGAAGTAGGTGCCGTCGCCGAGGTTGGCGAAGATGTGCTGGTCGGTGGTGAACGGCTGCTGGCCGACCCATGGCACGCCCTCGCCGCCCATCTGCGTGAAGCCGATGGTCGAGCGGTCCATCCAGGTCGCCATGAAGTGGCAGCCGATGCCGCCCAGCGCGCGCGAGCCCTCGGGCACCACGGTGCTGGTGTTGTGCGGGCAGCCCGAGCAGAACCAGGGCTGGCGCGCCGCGTCCGAGACGCCGATCACCTGCGGCGCGGCCATCGCGCGCTCCTTGGCTTCGAGGATCGCGAGCTGGGCGTCGATGCGCGCGGCCATGTCGGCGCCCGCGGCGGCCAGCAGGCCGGTCTTCTTGAGGCGCAGGGCGATCGCCTTGGCGATCAGCGCCGGATTCAGGTCGGCGTTGGCGCGCAACAGCTCGTGCGCGCTCGGGTTGGGCATCGACCATTCGCCGCCGGAGTAGCCCTCGGCCGCGTGGACCTCGCCTTCGTCGAACTTGCCGACCACGTTGGGCCGCACGTCCGGGCGCCAGTTGTAGAGCTCTTCCTTGAGCTGGTACTCGATGACCTGGCGCTTTTCCTCGACCACCAGGATTTCCTGCAGGCCGGTCGCGAAGGCGCGCGTGAGCTGGGCTTCGAGCGGCCAGACCACCGCCACCTTGTGCAGCCGGATGCCGAGCTGCCGGCAGGCCGCGTCGTCCAGGCCGAGGTCGATCAGCGCCTGGCGGGTGTCGTTGAAGGCCTTGCCGCTGGCCATGATGCCGAAGCGGTCGTTCGGGCCCTCGATCACGTTGTGGTTCAGGCGGTTGGCGCGGATATAGGCCAGCGCGGCGTACCACTTGTAGTGCATCAGCCGCGCTTCCTGCTCGAGCGCATGGTCGGGCCAGCGGATGTGCAGGCCGCCGGGGGGCATCTGGAAGTCGGTCGGGATGACGATCTCGACGCGCTCGGGGTCGATCATCGCGGTGGCGCTGGATTCGACGATTTCCTGGATCGTCTTCATGCCCGACCAGATGCCGGCGAAGCGGCTCATCGCGAAGGCATGGATGCCGAGGTCGAGGATTTCCTGCACGTTGGCCGGGAAGAACACCGGCGTGCCGCAGGCCTTGAAGATGTGGTCGCTCTGGTGCGCCGCGGTCGAACTCTTCGAGATGTGGTCGTCGCCGGCCACCGCGATCACGCCGCCGAACTCGGTCGTGCCGGCCATGTTGGCGTGCTTGAAGACGTCCGAGCAGCGGTCCACCCCCGGGCCCTTGCCGTACCAGATGCCGAAGACGCCGTCGAACTTGTTGGTGCCCGCGGGAGAGAAGCCCAGTTGCTGGGTGCCCCATAGCGCGGTGGCCGCGAGTTCTTCGTTGACCCCGGGCTGGAAGACGATGTTCTGTTCCTTCAGGAACTTGCTGGCCTTCCAGAGCGCCTGGTCGTAGCCGCCGAGCGGGGAGCCGCGGTAGCCGCTGATGAAGCCGGCGGTGTTCTTGCCCTGCTGCTGGTCGCGCAGGCGCTGCAGCATCGGCAGCTTGACCAGCGCCTGGACGCCGCTCATGAAGGCGCGCCCGTAGTCCAGCGAATACTTGTCGTCAAGCGTCACCGTTTCGAGGGCGCGGCGGATGTGCTCGGGCAGCGGGGCGTTCATGTTGTCTCCAGTGGCTGTGCCTTGTGGGCGTGGCGTGCAAGGCATCCGGGTCGAATACCCCTCGGCCATCATCACGCAAAGTGTATGCCTGCGGCCTCGACAGGTGTTTGCGTTTTGCACCCTATGGCGCCACCTTTTTGAACGAATCTTGCTTAAAATGGCATTAAATGGAAAGCATTGATAAGTTCGATCTTGCAATCCTGCAAGAACTGCAGACCGACGGGCGCCTGACCAATGCCGAGCTGTCGCAGCGCGTGGGACTCTCGGCGGCGCCGTGCTGGCGCCGGGTCCGGGCGCTCGAGGAGGCCGGCGTCATCAAGGGCTACCACGCCGAGATCGACCGCCAGAAGATCGGGCTCGGGGTGCTCGCCTTCGTGCGCGTCGACACCGAGCGCATCTCCGGCGACGCCACCCGCTTGCTCGAGGACGCGATCCGCCAGCTGCCCGAGGTGATCGCCTGCCACTACATCAGCGGCACCGGGACTTTCGAGCTGCAGGTGGTGTCGCAGGACCTCGACAGCTTCTCGCGCTTCGCGCTCAAGCACCTGCTGAACCTGCCGAACGTGAAGGACCTGCACACCAGCTTCTCGCTCGGCGAGGTCAAGGCGAGCCGGACCCTGCCGCTGGCGCACCTGGCCCCCGCGCGCTCCGCCGACACGGCAAGCCGCCCGGGCCGCCGACAATAGGCCGCGATGCCGCCGATCTCGCCCCAGGAAAACCCCGTCGCCTCCGCCCCCGCGCAAGCCCCGCGCGTCGGCCCGCTCGAACCGCTCCGGATCCCGGTGTTCCGGATGCTGTGGACCACCTGGCTGATCGCCAACGTCTGCATGTGGATGAACGACGTCGCGGCGGCCTGGATGATGACCTCGCTGACCAGCTCGCCGATCTGGGTCGCGCTGGTGCAATCGGCCTCGACGCTGCCGGTGTTCCTGCTCGGGCTGCCCAGCGGCGCACTGGCGGACATCCTCGACCGCCGGCGCTGGCTGGTCGCCACCCAGTTCTGGCTCGCGGGCTCGGCAGTGGTGCTGTGCGTCGCCGTGGTGCTCGATCTCATGAGCGCGCCGCTGCTGCTGGCCCTGACCTTCGCCAACGGCATCGGCCTGGCGCTGCGCTGGCCGGTGTTCTCGGCCATCGTGCCCGAGCTGGTGCCGCGCAGCCACCTGCCGGCGGCGCTCGGGCTCAACGGCATCTCGATGAACGCCTCGCGCATCATCGGCCCGCTGGTGGCCGGTGCGCTGATCGCGAGCGCGGGCACCGTGTGGGTGTTCGGACTCAACGCGGTGCTGTGCGTGGCCTCGGGTTTCGTGGTGCTGCGCTGGCGGCGCGAGCACACGCCCAATCCGCTCGGCCGCGAGCGGCTGATCAGCGCGATGCGCGTCGGCGTGCAGTTCGTGCGGCAGTCGCAGCGCATGCGCGCGGTGCTGGTGCGGATCTCGATCTTCTTCCTGCATTCCACCGCGGTGCTGGCGCTGCTGCCGCTGCTGGCGCGCAACCTCAAGGGCGGCGGCGCCGGCACCTTCACGCTGCTGCTGGCGGCGATGGGCTCGGGCGCCATCGTGGCGGTGCTGTTTCTGCCCCGGCTGCGGCAGGCGCTGGCGCGCGATCAGCTGGTGCTGCGCGGCACGCTGCTGCAAGCGGGCGCGACCGCCGTCATGGCCGTGGCGCCCAATGCCTGGGTGGCGGTGCCCGCGATGTTCCTCGGCGGCATGGCCTGGATCACGGTCGCGAATACGCTCTCGGTCTCGGCCCAGCTGGCGCTGCCCGACTGGGTGCGCGCGCGCGGCATGTCGATGTACCAGATGGCGATCATGGGGGCGAGCGCGCTGGGGGCCGCGCTGTGGGGCCAGGTGGCGGAACTCAGCTCGATCTACACCAGCCTCGGCATCGCCTCGGTGACGGCGGTCCTTTGCATGGGGCTGGCGCTGCGCTACGTGACCGACGGCACCGGCGAGGACGACGACACCAGCCCGGCGCGCCATGGCTGGGCCGCCGGCCCGCCGGCCAGCGCGCCCGACGAGGCCGGCCGGGTGGTGATCGCGGTCGAATACCTGATCGATCCGGCGCGCGCGGCCGCCTTCCACCTGGTCATGCACGAGACGCGCCGCGCGCGCCTGAGCCAGGGAGCGATCGGCTGGGAGCTGTTGCACGACATCGCCGAGCCCGGCCGCTACGTGGAGCAGATCGTCGACGAATCCTGGACCGAGCACCTGCGCCGCTTCCACCGCGCCACCGCCGCCGACATGGCCCTGCGCGAGCGCAGGCTGGCCTTCCACCACGGCGAGGCGCTGCCGATCGTGACCCGCTACATCGCCCACCGGTGACTCGCCCCCAGGTTGCCCGGCACTTCGTGTCCGGGCGCCCACCCCCTACCGGGGGCGCAGTCAGCGGCCCGGCGAAGCCGGTTCCGCGACTGCCCACGAACAAGCGCGCTGCGCGCAGCTGTAGAAAAACCCCAGCGCCGATCGCTGGCCGGCGCAGCCAGGCCCGTTGGTGAAACACCGCGGAACCGGCTTCGCCGGGCCGCCGGTGTTGCCCCCGGTAGGGGGTGGGCGGGCTACACGAAGTGAGCCCAACCTGGGGGCGAGCCAAACCTAATGAAAGAAGAGCAGCCGCGTCAGGAAGGTATGGCCGGCCTCCGCCGCCATCAGGCCGACCAGCACCAGCAGGCACAGGGGCGGCAGCAAGATGGCATAGACCAGCGCCAGCCGCTCCCAGGCCATGTGCATGAAGACCGCGACGATGAGTCCGGCCTTCAGCAGCATGAAGGTGATGATCAGGCCCCAGCGCAGATAGCCCTGGAAATGGAAGTAGTCGACCAGGTACGACAGCGTGCTGAGCACGAACAGCAGCCCCCAGATCTTGAGGTAGAGGCTGATCGGATGTTGTTGGCCTGTGCCGGGGTTCATGGTCGTCCTCACCAGAGATAGAACAGCGCAAAGATGAACACCCACACCAGATCCACGAAGTGCCAGTACAGGCCGGCGATCTCGACGATCTGGTAGTTGCCGGTCTTGTCGTAGTCGCCGCGGATCAGCTTGAAGGCCACGATGAACAGGAACACCACGCCGGCCGACACGTGCAGTCCATGAAAGCCGGTGATCATGAAGAAGCTCGAGCCGAACTGCGCCGCCCCCATCGGGTTGCCCCAGGGCCGCACGCCCTCCTCGATGATCAGCTTGGACCATTCGAAGGCCTGCATGCCGACGAAGAGTTCGCCGAAGGTCGCGGTCACGAGCATCAGCGTGGCGGCGTTCACGCGGTCGCGGCGGTAGGCGAAATTGACGGCCATCGCCATCGTGCCGCTGCTGCTGATGAGCACGAAGGTCATGATCGCGATCAGGAGCAGCGGGATGTCGGCCCCCCCGACATGAAGCGCGAACACCTCGCTCGGGTTGGGCCACTCCGCGGTGGTCGAGGCGCGCACCGTCATGTAGCCGGTCAGGAAGCAGCTGAAGATGAAGGTGTCGCTGAGCAGGAAGATCCACATCATCGCCTTGCCCCACGAGACATGGAACGCCTGGCGATCGGAAGACCAGTCGGCAATCAGCCCGCGCCAGCCGCTGGCGGCGATGGCCGGATTCAAGGGCGCTGCTGCGATCGTGACGCTGGTCATGGGAAGCCTCCTCAGGATGTGCCGCAGATGAAGCGCGCCACCTCCGGCGTCACCCAGCCCAGCATCGCGAACAGCACCAGCCACACCACCAGCATGAAGTGCCAGTAGCGCGCGCACAGCGCGATGCGCCATGCGGCCTTGGCAGGATCGGGCCACGCGGCGCGCGCCGTCCATGCCCACCCGACCAGCCCGCCCGCCAGATGGAGTCCGTGCATGGCCGTCAACAGATAGAAGAAGCTGCCCGCCGGATTGCCGGCCGGCATCACCTGTGCGCTCAACAGCGCCTGCCAGGCCCACAGCTGCGCGCCCAGGAAGCCCAGGGCGCAGAGACCGCCGGCCAGCAGCAGGCGACGCGCGCGCCGCCCGTCGGGGCCGCGCGATGCGTGATGGGCCCATTGCAGCGTCACACTGCCGGCGACCAGCAGCGCCGAGCTGAGCCAGAGCTGCCTGGGCAGCGCGATCGTCACCGCATCGTCGCCGCTCATGCGCATCACGTAGGCCATGATGAAGAGCGAAAACAACGCGGTGGCCACGCCCATGAAGACCCACAGGCCGATGCTGGCCGCGCTCGCGCGCGCATCGCGAAGCCGGCCGCCGCGGTCGACACCGCGGACGCCCAAGGCGGCGCCCGGGCTCATCAGGCGACCTCCGAGCTGGCTTGGGAGCGACGTGGCGCTGCGCTCATGCCGGCGCCCCTCGAACTTCGCCCCGGCCTTCCGATTCGGGCTCCTCGCCCCCGGCTTCCGGCGGGGCGTTCTGCGCGATGAAATCCTCCGCCGCACCCGGCACCCCGTAGGCGTAGGCCCAGCGGTAGACCACCGGCAGCCGCGGCCCCCAGTTGCCGTGGCCCGGCGGCGTCGTCGGCGTCTGCCATTCGAGCGAGGCGGCACGCCAGGGATTGGCGTCGGCCGGCCGGCCGCGCCAGGCGCTCCACGCGAGATTGACGATGAACAGCAGTTGCCCGACGCCCACGATCAGCGCGATCACGGTGATGAATTCGTTCAGGCTGAACGCCGACGGCGGAATGAACTTGTAGCCGTCGAAGTTGTAGTAGCGCCGCGGCATGCCCAGCACGCCGAGGTAGTGCATCGGGAAGTAGATCAGGTAGGTGCCGATGAAGGTGATCCAGAAATGCAGCTGGCCGAGCCGGTCGTCGAGCATGCGGCCGGTGATCTTCGGGAACCAGTGGTAGATGCCGCCGAACACCACCAGCAGCGGCGCCACGCCCATCACCATGTGGAAGTGCGCCACCACGAAGTAGGTGCCGGACAGGGGAATGTCCACGCTCACGTTGCCCAGGAACAGCCCGGTCAGCCCGCCGATGACGAAGGTGCAGACGAAGGCCAGCGCGAACAGCATCGGCACCGACAGGTGGATGTCGCCGCGCCAC
The DNA here is from genome assembly GCF_056405555.1 of Variovorax sp. P1_G12. Classification (NCBI taxonomy): domain Bacteria; kingdom Pseudomonadati; phylum Pseudomonadota; class Betaproteobacteria; order Burkholderiales; family Comamonadaceae; genus Variovorax; species Variovorax sp. P1_G12. Next base: position 84,620 of record NZ_JBFUBW010000012.1, read on the forward strand.
AGCGTCAGCAGCCAGTTGTAGACCTTGATCGCCGTGGGCACGGCGATGATCAGCGTGGTGGTCGCGAAGAAGAAGCCGAAGTACGGGTTCATGCCGCTCACGAACATGTGGTGCGCCCAGACCACCACGCTGAGTCCGCCGATGGCGACGATGGCCCACACCATCATGCGGTAGCCGAAGATGCTCTTGCGCGCGTGCACGCTGATCAGGTCGGAGACGATGCCGAAGGCCGGCAGCGCCACGATGTAGACCTCGGGATGGCCGAAAAACCAGAACAGGTGCTGGAACAGCAATGGACTGCCGCCCTTGTAGCCGGTCACCTGCCCCATCGACACCAGCGCCGGCATGAAGAAGCTGGTGCCCAGCGTGCGGTCGAGCAACAGCATCACGCCGCTGACGAACAGCGCCGGAAAACCGAGCAGCGCGAGGATGGTGGCGACGAAAATGCCCCACACCGTGAGCGGCATGCGCAGCAGCGTCATGCCTTCGCAGCGCGCCTGCAGCACGGTGGTCACGTAGTTCAACCCGCCCATCGTCGTCGCCACGATGAAGATGACCAGCGACACCAGCATCAGCACGATGCCGCCCGCATGGCCCGGCGTGCCGGGCAGGATCGACTGCGGCGGGTACAGCGTCCAGCCCGCGCCGGTGGGTCCGCCCTCGACGAAGAAGCTCGCCATCAGGACCACCACCGACAGCAGGTAGACCCAGAAGCTCAGCATGTTGAGGTAGGGGAACACCATGTCGCGCGCCCCCACCATCAGCGGAATCATGTAGTTGCCGAAGCCGCCGAGGAACAGCGCCGTGAGCAGGTAGATGACCATGATCATCCCGTGCATGGTCACGAACTGGTAATAGCGCTCGGCGTTGATGAACTCGAACTGGCCCGGAAAGCCGAGCTGCAGCCGCATCAGGTTGGACAGCACCAGGCCCACCACGCCGACCGCGATCGCGGTGCAGGCGTACTGGACCGCGATCACCTTGTGGTCCTGGCTCCAGACATAGCGGGTCAGGAAACTCTGCGGCGCGTGGTGCTCGGCGTCGGCGTCATGGGCCATGGCGGACCCCGAGGGCGAAGAAGGGTTCATCGCGGAGCCTTCTGTTCGGTGGCAGCCTGCGCCGGCGGGCTGCCCAGACTCTGGATATAGGCCACCAGCGCGGCCAGCTCTTCATCGCTCAGCTCGATCTTGGGCATGACCGGCGGGAAGCCCTTCACGTGGCGGGCCTGTGGATCGCGGATGAAGCTGCGCAGATAGGCTTCGTCGACCAGCGCGGTCGAGCCGTCCGCCATGGTCTCGGTCTTGCCGTGCAGGCCCTTCCAGGTCGGCCCCACGCGCGGGCTGCCGTCGATCGTGTGGCAGGCCACGCAGCCCTTGGCGTCCGCCAGCGCGCGGCCCTGTTCGACGCGTGCGCCGGCGCCGCCGGCCGCCTCGCCGCCGGACGGGGCCTCGGGGGCCTTGGCCTGCGTCCTGGCGAAGGTCGGCAGCGCCACCTGCCAGGCCTTGTAGGCCGCCGGATCCTCCACCACCACGAAGCCGCGCATGTTGGGATGGCCCACGCCGCACAACTGCGCGCAGAGCGCTTCGAAGCGGCCCGCGACGGTCGGCGTGAACCAGAAGCGGCTGACTTGCCCCGGCACCGTGTTCATCCGGGCGCGGAAGGGCGGCACGAAGAAGTCGTGCAGCACGTCGTTCGAGCGCAGCAGCACCAACACCGGCTTGCCGAGCGGCAGGTGCACCTCGTCGGAGGCGATCAGGAGGTCGTCCTGCCCGGCCGGGTCGGCGGGGTCGATGGCGAACGGATTGGTGGCGCTGAAGAAGCGCGCATCGGTCGCGCCCAGCTTGCCGTCCTCGCCCGGGAAGCGAAAGCGCCATTGCCACTGCTGGGCCAGCACCTCCAGCACGAGGGCGTCGCGCGGCTCCCGGACATAGTTCGCGTACACCACGAGGCCGGGCGCCAGCAGCGCCATGATGCCGACGGTGGTGCCGCCGATCAGCCAGCGCTCGAGCTTCTTGTTCTCGGGTTCATGCGCCGCGCGGCGACCGTCGCGATGACGGAAGCGCACCAGCGTGTAGACGACGAACAGGTTGATGGCGACGAAGAAGATGCCCGTGATCACCAGCGTGATGGTCAGGGTGTCGTCCATCTGCTGCCAGTTGGACGCCAGCGGGGTGGTCCACCAAGGATTGAGCCAATGGAACAGCACGGAACCGATCACGATGAGCAGCAGGGCGACAGCCATGATCATGGGCGGCACCTTGACTCGTCATCGTCGTTGCGCGGTTCGTGCGCGCCGCTAGCGGAACGCCGGGACCTGCTGCTCCCCGCCCTCGAACAGGGCTTCGGGATGCGCGGTCCGCATCAGCGTCTCGATGTCCTGCGCGCGCGAGCGCGGCAGGTCCACCATCAGGAGAATCCAGCCCTGCGCCATGGCGCCTTCGAAGCGCTGCAGGCGGGGACTCGGGATCGATATGCCGATCATGCTCGCCGACCACGCGCCGGTCACGCCGCCGAGGACGCCCAGCACCACGGCCAGTTCCCACTCGGGCTCGTCGCCCACGATCGGAAACATCAGCGCGGCGATCAGGCCGATGACGATGCCGCAGGCCGTTCCGACCACCCAGCCGGTCTTGGCCGCGTGAACGAGGTCCGAGGTCTGCCACACGTTCGCCGCATGAAGCCCGGTCATGTCGGCGCCGTCCGCCGCGGCGAAATGAATGCGCGCAACGTCGACGCGCGCCTGCACGAGATCGTGCATCGCTCGCCTGGCGCTCGCCGGGTCCGGCATCAGCCAGAAAGTTCGTCTCCGCATGGGGCCCTCCTTTCCGTCTCGCGACGCAATAAGGAACCATGACCACTTATATGCCCAAGGGACGCCGTTATCAAGTCGGCGGCCGACGAACCTCTTCAACCCAGAGGCAGAAACAGCCGCAGGACGCCCCGGGCCGTCACGAGATCGCCCGGGTCGTGGGTTTCCTCCAGCACGCCGCTCAGGCGGTTCAGGATGCTGTCGCTGCGGCTCGCGCGCCAGACGAGCAGGTCGGCCAGCCACGGGTGGTTGTTGATGCGGTTGGCCTGCTCGTACTCGGCGAAGCGCGGCTTCAGCGCGCTCAACGCGGCTTCGTAGCGTGCGCGCACTCCCGCGTCGTCCCGTCCTTCGTCACGCCCCGCGCCGATCGCTTCAGCGGCGAGCATGCCGGTCTCCAGCGCCTTGCCGATGCCTTCGCCGGTGAAGAAATAGGTGCTTCCCGCAGCCTCGCCCGCCACCAGCAGTCCGGCGCGCGACCAGCGCGCTCCGCCGAGCGAGCAGCGCAGCGGCGCGCCCTTGAGCGGGCCGAGCGGCATGCCGCACGCCATCAGCTCGCGGGCGGGCGGGTGGACGCGCGTGAAGGCATCGAACAGATCGCGCAGGTTCACATCGGCCGGGCCGATGAAGCCGACGCCGACGTTGAACACGCCGCCCGCGCACGGAAAGATCCAGCCGTAGCCGTGCCGCAGCGCGCGATGCCACACCACGTCGAGGTCGGTGACGCGGTCGACCATGGCTTCGTTCTTCACGTAGCCGCGAAGGGCGATGCCGCTCGGCGCGCGCCGCTCGCAGAGGCCCGCGGCGCTCAGAGGCCCGGACGCCGCGCCGGTGGCGAGCACGGTCCAGCGCGCACGCAGGGTGTGCGGGACACCGCCCGCCCGCGTGAAGCTCGCACCGGCCACCCGCTGATCTGCATCGAGCAACGGCGCCTCGAACCGTGCCGGCGAGAGCCAGCGCGCACCGGCCGCGAGCGCCGCCCGCCGGGTGATCTCGTCCAGCTCGCGGCGCGGCAGCACCGCCAGCCGCGCCGGCACCTCGACCCGCCCGCCGCGCGGGCCGACGCAGCCGACGTGCCGCGCGCTCCTGGCGCGCGCCAGCACTTCATCGAGCACGCCCAGGCGCGCCAGCGCGCGGTGCGCGTCCGGGATCAGCCCGTCGCCGCAGACCTTGTCGCGCGGAAAGTCGTGCTGGTCGGCGAGCACGACGTCGAAGCCCGCGCGCGCGAGCCTCTGTGCGCAGGCGCTGCCGGCGGGGCCCGCGCCCACCACGAGCACCTCACAGGACGACGGAGCGGGGTCGGCGGCGATCGGATCAGGCGCCGCTGCCATAAGGACGGGTGAGGATCTCGAGGAAGTGGCCATCCGGGTCGTTCCAGTAGAAGCCGCGGCCGCCGTCGCCATGGTTGATCTCGCCGGGACGGTGCTGGCCGGGGTCGGCCCAGTAGGTGATTCCGCGTTCGCGAATGCGGCCGAAAATCTCGTCGAACTCGCCTTCGCTCACGAGAAAGGCGTAATGCTGCCCGTCGATGTCGCCGTCGGCGCGCATGAAATCCAGCGTGACGCCGTTGTCGACCTCCACGCCGAGAAACGGGCCAAACGGGACCGGCGCGCCGCGTCCGAGCAACTCGGCCAGCAACTCGGCGGACGCCCGCGGGTCGTGGGCCTTGACGATCGTGTGATTCAACCGGATGGGCATGATGCTTCTCCAAGGAAGACCACAAATATTACGTCCATCGGCGTTCGATCGTTCGGGTAAGTCGGGTGGCTTCGCCGCCGGCTCCAACCCAGAATTCCGCAGGCCTCTGACTTGGCGGCGGCCCCAAAAATCCTGGAGGAACATCATGATGGGTCCGTTTTTGCTGGATCGTGTGATTGGCGCCGACGTCCCTTCGCTGCGCACGCCGGAAGCGGTGAAGACCTTCGAGGCCACGCCCTACATGGAGCGCATCGCTGCGCAAAGCACCTACCAGGCACTGCAGCTTGGCGCAGCGCATGCGCCCGATGAACCCGCGCTCCACTTCCTGACCAGGGGCGACCCCGAGGAAGCGCCATTCACGGTCACCCATCGCCAGTTCATCGCCCGCGTCACGCAGGCGGCGAACCTGTTCAACGACCTGGGCGTCGGGCCGAACGATGTCGTCAGCCTGCTCCTGCCGCTGATTCCCGAGAGCTTCTATGCCCTGTTCGGCGCGCAGGCGGCGGGCATCGCAAACCCGGTGAATGCCTGGCTGTCGGCCGCCCAGATTGCCGAGATCCTGCGTGCCGCGAAGACCAAGGTCCTGGTGGCGCTCGGCCCCACGGAAGGCTCCGACATCTGGGACAAGGTGCAGGCCATTCGCGGCGAGCTGCCCGATCTCGAAGCCATCGTGGTCGTGCGCGGCGGTCCGGACGGCACCGGCGCGGTCCACAGTTTCGAGCAGCGGATCGACGCCTGCCCCTCCGATCGCCTGCTCAGCGGGCGCCGCATCAGCGCCGAAGACACGGCGGGCTACTTCCACACCGGCGGCACGACGGGCTCGCCCAAGCTGGTACGCCACAGCCACGCCAACCAGGTCTACCAGGCCTGGGCGCTGAGCCTGATGCTGCCGGTGGGCGGCGGGCGGACCCTGCTCTTCGGCCTGCCCTTGTTCCACGTCGGCGGCGCCCTCACGCAGGGGCTGGCCACGCTGTGCGCCGGCGGCACGCTGGTGGTGGTCTCGCCCGCCGGTTGGCGCGATCCCCAGGCGGTCCGCAACGTGTGGCGCCTGGTGGAACGCTACCGGCCGTCCGTGTTCGGCGGCGTTCCGACGGTGCTCGCCGCCGCGCTGAACGTGCCGGTGGGCGGTGCCGACGTGTCGAGCATCGAGATCGTCTCGGGCGGCGGCTCTGCCATTCCGGTGGCGGTCTGCAAGACCTACGGCGAGTTGCTGCACCGGCCGGTGCTGGAGGTCTACGGCATGACCGAGACTTCGAGCGTTCATTCCATGAGCTACGCCGAACGCCCGCTGCGCATCGGGTCGGTGGGCCACGCGCTCCCCTACAGCCGGGTGCGGATCGTGAAAGTCGACGCCGAAGGCCGCTGGCAAGGCGACTGCGCGGTCAACGAGATCGGCGTGGTGGCCATGTCGGGGCCCGGCGTCTTCAAGGGCTACGTCAGCGACGCGCACAACCGCCAGGCCTTTGTCGAGCCCGGCTGGGTCAACTCGGGCGACCTGGGCCGGCTGGACGACGAAGGCTATCTCTGGCTCACGGGCCGCGCCAAGGATCTCATCATCCGCGGCGGCCACAACATCGATCCGCTGGCGATCGAGGAGGTCTTCTTCCAGCACCCCGCCGTCGCGCTGGCGGCGGTCGTCGGCCAGCCCGACATCCGTGCTGGCGAGATGCCCGTCGCGTATGTGCAATTGAAGGCCGGCGCGGCGCTCGACGAGGCGGCGTTGCTCGACTTCGTCCGGGCACGCACGCCCGAGCGTGCCGCGGTGCCGGTGAACGTCCTCTTTGTCGACCCCATGCCGCTGACGGCCGTGGGCAAGATCTTCAAGCCCGCGCTGCGCTGGGATGCCGCGCGGCGCGTGGTGACCCAGCTGCTGGCCGACCTTCCGCAGGCCGGCGGCTTCCAGGTCGAGGTGGGCGCGAACGCGGTGCACGGCAGCCTGGTCACGATCGGCATCCGCGGCGTCCCCGAGGCCGCGCAAGGCGCCCTGGCCCGACAGATCGACGAGCGGCTCGGCCGACTGGAGGCGCGGCACGAGATTGCCTGGCGTATTTGACCGAATGATCAAGATCACCCCCAGCCTCGCCCACTTCGCGTGGCTCAGGCACCCCCTCTCCGGGGGCCATACCAGCGGCCCGGCGGAGCCAGTTCCGCGGTATTCCTGGCTTTGGCTTTGTGACAACTTTTCGGGTAAACGCTAAGACTCTTTCTTTACCGAGTGGATAATTTAGGCACCTTCACGACGAACGAGGTGCTTGATGAGTTCCGCCCGCCCGCGCAGCCGCTACTGGTCCGACCTGACCAGCGAAGAGTTTTCCCGCCTCGACCGCTCGCGGCTGATCGCCGTCCTGCCGGTGGGCGCCACCGAGCAGCACGGACCGCACCTGCCGATGTCCACCGACACCGCCACCATCGACGGCATGGTGCGCGCGACGATCCCGCACCTGCCGGACGACCTGCCGGTGCTGTTCCTGCCCACCGTGGCCTACGGCAAGAGCAACGAGCATTCGCGCTACCCGGGCACGCTGACGGTGTCGGCCTCGACGCTGATCGCGCAATGGAAGGACATCGGCGCCTGCGTCGCCCGCGCCGGCGTGCGCAAGCTGGTGCTCTACAACAGCCACGGCGGCCAGATGGCGGTGATGGACATCGTCGCGCGCGACCTGCGCGAGTCGCACGACATGATGGTGGTGGCGGCCAACTGGTACACGCTGGGTCTGCCCGAAGGCCTCTTCACGGCGCACGAAGGCAAGCACGGCGTGCACGCGGGCGACCTCGAAAGCTCGGTGATGCTGCACCTGACGCCCGACCACGTGCGGCCCGAGAACTTCCGCAACTTCCATTCGCTGACCGAAGACCTGGCGAAGGAGAACCGGTTCCTCTCGATCACCCCGACCGGCAAGCTCGGCTGGCAGATGCACGACATCAATCCGGCCGGTGCGGCCGGGGATGCCACGCTCGCCACCGCGGCCAAGGGCCAGGCGGTGCTCGACCACGTCGGGCGGAATTTCGTCGAGCTGCTGCAGGAAGTCCATCGCTTCCCGATCGAGCGGCTGGCCAACGAACCGGCTTGGCGCTGAGCATGGCCGAAGCCACGCCCTCCACGCCGCCGCTGGTCAGCCTGCGCAACGTCAGCAAGCGCTTCGCCAACGGCACCCTCGCGCTGCAGGGCATGACGCTCGACTGCGGCGAGCACGACTTCATCAGCTTCCTCGGCCCCTCGGGCTGCGGCAAGAGCACCGCGCTGCGCCTGATCGCCGGCCTGGCCCGCATCAGCTCGGGCGAGGTGGCCTGGTCGGCCGCGAACAGCGTCGCCTCGACCAGCGACCGCGAGCTCGGTTTCGTCTTCCAGGAGCCGACGCTGATGCCCTGGGCCAAGGTGTTCGACAACGTCTGGCTGCCGCTCAAGCTCGCCGGCATGGGCCGCGACGAAGCGGCGCCGGTGGTGGCGCAGGTGCTCGAGATGGTCGGCCTCTCGCGCTTCGCCGACGTCTATCCGCGCGAGCTGTCGGGCGGCATGAAGATGCGGGTGTCGATCGCGCGGGCGCTGGTCACGCGGCCGCGCCTGCTGCTGATGGACGAGCCCTTCGCCGCGCTCGACGAGATGACCCGCATCAAGCTCAACAACGACCTGCTGGCGATCTGGCGCGAGCACCGCTTCTCGGTGATCTTCGTCACCCACAGCGTCTACGAGTCGGTCTACCTGTCGAACCGCATCGTGGTGATGGCGCCGCGCCCGGGCCGCGTGATCGACGAGATCCGCATCGACGAACCCTATCCGCGCGGCGAAGCCTTCCGCACCTCCACCCGCTACAACGCGCATTGCACCGCGGTGTCGCAATCCCTGCACGGAGCCCTCCATGGCGTCGACATCGATCACTGAGCAACCGGCGCTGGCGCAGCTGCAGGACGCGCCCTCGGCCGCCCAGCTGCAGGCGCGCGACGAGCGGCTGCGGCGGCGCGAGTCGCTGCTGCGCATCGCGGTGCCGATCGCGATCGTCGCCGGCCTGCTCGCGCTGTGGGAAGTGCTGGTGCGCGTCAACCATGTGCCGCACTACATCATCCCGGCGCCGTCGCTGATCTTCACCACCCTGATCGACAACTGGGACACGCTGTCGAGCGCGCTGTGGTTCACGGTCAAGCTCACGCTGCTCGCGCTGGCCGCGGCGATCGTCGGCGGCGTGCTGCTGGCAATCGCCTTCGCGCTCTTCAAGTGGGTCGAGATCGGCCTGTTCCCGATCGCGGTGATCCTGCAGGTGACGCCGATCATCGCGATCGCGCCGCTGATCCTGATCTACGTGTCGAGCACCACCGCGGCCTTGCTGCTGTGCGCCTGGATCGTGGCCTTCTTCCCGATCCTGTCGAACACCGTCATCGGCCTGAAGAGCGCCGACAGCAACCTGCGCGACCTGTTCCAGCTCTACAAGGCCTCGCCCTGGCAGACCTTCCGCTTGCTGCTGGCGCCGAGCGCGCTGCCCTACTTCATGGCCGGCCTCAAGATCGCCGGCGGCCTGAGCCTGGTCGGCGCCGTGGTGGCCGAGTTCACGGCCGGCACCGCGGGCCGCGAGACCGGGCTGGCCTCGCGGATCCTCGAATCGAGCTTCCGCACCGAGATCCCGATGATGTTCGCGGCCCTGCTGCTGGTGTCCCTGCTGGGCATCGTGATCTTCATCGTGTTCGCCGCCTTGTCGCGCGCCGTTCTGGGCCATTGGCACGAGAGCGAAATGAGGAGGGAAAGGTAGCTCGCCCCCAGGTTGCCCGGCACTTCGTGTCCGGGCGCCCCCCCTGCCGGGGGCAACACCAGCGGCCCGGCGAAGCCGGTTCCGCGGTGTTCCACGAAGGGAATGGGAACCCACGGCTGCGAGCCACTTGAAAAGCACATGATGAATTCGACCGTCCTTGAACGAGACACCCTTCCTGAAACAGGCGCCATCGACTGGGACGCCGTCCGGCGCGACCTGCATGGCCTCAACGTCATCGATTCGGCGAGCCAGCGCAAGCAGCTCTCGAAGGACTTCTACTGGTACAGCCCGATCCTGACCGAACAGCTCGCTGGCTGCGTGGCCGACCTGGTGGTCAGGGTCTCGACCGAGGACGACGTGCGCCAGGCCGCGGCGGTGGCCGCGAAGTGGAAGCTGCCGCTCACGGTGCGCGCGGGCGGCACCGGCAACTACGGCCAGTGCGTGCCGCTCGAAGGCGGGCTGGTGCTCGACGTCACGCCGATGAGCCGCGTGCTCGAGATCGGCGACGGCCGCGTGCGGGTGCAGGCCGGCGCCCGCATGCACGACATCGACCTCGCGGTGGCCGAGACCGGCCAGGCGCTGCGCATGTGGCCTTCGACCTGGCACGTGGCCTCGATCGGCGGCTTCATCGCCGGCGGCTTCGGCGGCATCGGCTCGATCCGCCACGGCATCCTGCGCGACCCGGGCAACCTGCTGCGCGCGCGCATCATGACCGTCGAGCGCGAGCCGCGGATCATCGAGCTGCACGGCGACGAGATCCAGCAGGTGCACCACGCCTACGGCACCAACGGCATCCTGACCGAGGTCGAGGTGGCGCTGAGCCCGGCGGTCGAATGGGTGCATTGCATCGCGCTGTTCGACAGCTACCGGCGGGTGCTGGACTTCGGCGTGGCCGCGAGCACGCCGGCGCTGGAGCTGTTCCTGCTGTCGGCCGTCGATGCGCGCTTCTCGCCCTACTACGCGACGCTGGGCGAGCACTTCCCGCCCGACCGCCATGCGATGTTCGCGATGGTCGCGCCCGGGTCGATGCCGGCCTTTCGCGCGCTGGTCGCGGCGCACGGCGGCCGCGTCTCGCTCGAAGGCACCGAGGCCGAGCTGCAGGCGGCCGGCCTGCCGCCGGCCTACGAATGCGCCTACAACCACACGACGCTGCAGGCGCTCAAGGTCGACCGCAGCTGGACCTACCTGCAGGTGGCCTACGCCCAGCCCTTCGATCCCGCGGTGGTCGACCGCCACATCGAGATCTTCGGCGACGACGTGCTGCAGCACCACGAGTTCGCACGCGCCGGCGGCGAGTACGGCACCTTCTCGATCCTGCTCGTGCGCTGGAAGGGCGAGGCGCACCAGTACGAGGTCATGCGCGAGATCGAATCGCAGGGCGGCTGCCAGATCTTCAACCCGCACGTCGTGACCATCGAGGACGGCGGCATGAAGACCATCGACACGCAGCAGATCGACTTCAAGAAGCGCAGCGACCCGATGGGCCTGATGAACCCCGGCAAGACGCGCGGCTGGCACCCCGACATGGCGCGCGACGCCTGAACCCGCAACACCCCGACAGAGACACAACCCGAGGAACCACGATGCAATCCGACTCCCGCTTCATCGCCCGCAGCCTGCTGGCCACCGTGCTCGCCGGCAGCGCCTTCGCCGCCTTCGCCCAGGACAAGGTGGTGCTGGCCACCAACTGGCGCGCCCAGCCCGGCCACGGCGGCTTCTACCAGGCGCTGGCCGACGGCACCTACAAGAAGTACGGGCTCGATGTCGAGATCCAGCAGGGCGGCCCGCAGGTCAACAACCGGCCGATGCTGCCGGCCGGAAAGGTCGACTTCCTGATGACCGGCAACATGCTGATGGCCTTCGACAACATCAAGCAGAAGGTGCCGACCGTGGTGGTCGCGGCCTACTTCCAGAAGGACCCGCAGGCCATCATCGCCCACCCGGGCCAGGGCTTCGAGAAGTTCGCCGACCTGGCCCGCGCCAAGACCGTGCTGCTGGCCAAGGACGGCCAGATCAGCTACTGGCAATGGATGAAGAAGGCCTACGGCATGCGCGACGAGCAGGTGCGCCCGTACAACTACAGCCTGTCGCAGTTCCTGGCCGACAAGCAGGCGGTGCAGCAGGCCTATGCGACCTCGGAGCCGCTGGCGGTCGAGAAGCAGGCCGGCTTCAAGCCGGTGGTGCTGTCGCTGGCCGACGCCGGCTGGTCGACCTACGGGATGGTGATCGAGACCCGCCAGGACCTGGTGAAGACCAAGCCCGACGTGGTGCGCCGCTTCGTCGAGGCCACCAACATCGGCACCTACAACTACCTCTACGGCGACCGCAAGGCGGCCGACGAGATGATCCAGAAGATCAACCCGGACATCAGCGACGACTACATCGAGAAATCGATCCCGATCCTGCGCGCCCACATCGACGTCGGCGACGCCGCCACCAAGGGCATCGGCGCGATCAGCGACGAGCGCATGAAGGACTTCTACGACAAGACGGTGTCGGCCGGGCTCTACAAGCCCACCGACTTCAACTACCGCGACGCCTACACCACGCAGTTCGTCAACAAGGGCACCGGGGTCGAGTTGCGCAAGTCAGCCGCCAAGTAGCCCGGCCATGGTCGAGCGAAACCTCACCGTGCGGGTCGCGCGCATCGCGCGCCAGACGCCGGAGATCCTGGCCTTCGAACTGGTGCATCCGGCCGGCCGCGCGCTGCCGGCCTACCAGGCCGGCGCCCACATCGACGTCCACATGCCCGGCGGCTTCTCGCGCCAGTACTCGCTGGCCAGCGACGCCGGCGCGGACGGCAGCGCGGCCTCGCGCTACCTGATCGGCGTCAAGCGCGAGACCGACAGCCGCGGCGGCTCGGCCTCGATGCATGGCCGCGTCCGCGAAGGCGACCTGCTGCCGATCAGCGCGCCGCGCAACAGCTTTCCGATCCGCGGCGAGGCCCGCCGCCACCTGCTGCTGGCCGGCGGCATCGGCATGACGCCGCTGCTGGCGATGGCCCAGGCGCTGGCCCGCTCGAGCGCCGACTTCGAACTCTGCCTGTTCGTGCGCGGCGAGGAGCACCTGGCCTTCGCGCAGGCGCTGCGCGCGCCGGCGCTGGCGCCGCACGTGCGGCTGCACTTCGACGCCGGCGACGCTTCGCAGAAGATCGATCTGAGGCAGTTGCTGGCGCGGCACGACCCGGGCACCCACCTCTACGTCTGCGGTCCGGCCGGCTTCATGCAGGCGGTTCGCACAGCGGCCGCCCACTGGCCCGAGGACGTGGTGCACACCGAGTACTTCGCGGCCCCCGCCGATGCCGCGGGCGGCACCGGCAAGCCCTTCGTGCTGCGGCTCGCGCAGCGCAACATCCGCGTGCCGGTGGCCGGCGACCAGAGCGCGGTCGACGCGCTGCGTGGCTTCGGCATCGACATCCCGGTGTCGTGCGAGCAGGGCCTGTGCGGCACCTGCGTGGTGGGCTGCGAGGGCGAGGGCGCGGAGCATCGCGATTTCTGCCTCACCGGCAGCGAGCGCGCCCACAAGGTGGCGCTGTGCTGCTCGCGCGCCAAGGGCGAGGAACTGGTGATCGAACTGTAGGCGGCCCGCGCGGCTGCCTTGTTACCCTGTACATCCGATGACCACCGCACCGAACAGCGACGCCGCAAATGCACCGGACGAGTCCCTCGACGCGCCCGCCACGCGCGGCCGGGCGCGCAAGTACACCCAGCTGCAGGCCCTGATCCACCAGGCCGCGGTGGAGGTGTTCGCCAGCGAGGGCCTGGCCGGCGCCTCGACCCAGGCCATCGCCGACAAGGCCGGCTTGTCGAAGGCGCAGCTGCACTACTACATCGAGAGCAAGGAGGCGCTGTACCGGCAGGTGCTGCAGGGGATCATCGACGACTGGATCGGCGTCTTCGGCTTCAGCGACGAGGCCTTCGGGCCGCGCAAGGTGCTCAGCGACCTGATCCATCGCAAGATGATGTTCTCGTTCGAACACCCGCTGCGCTCGAGGATCTTCACGGCCGAGATGATGCGCGGCGCACCAGTGCTGCGGCCGCTGATGGGCCACAGCCATGAGCGCACCGACCAGGCGGCGGCGGTGATCCAGAACTGGATCGACCAGGGCCTGATGGACCCGGTGGACCCGATGCTGCTGCTGTTCCATCTGTGGGCCGTGACGCAGTTCTATGCGGACCACGCGACGCAGGTCGCGCTGTTCAGGAGAATGCCGGAGAGCGACGACAAGGACCGCCGCTACCTGATCGAGCAGGTGACCGCGTTCCTGCTGAAGGGCGCCGGGGTCCGCTAGAGGCCGCGGATGCCAAAGCTTGATGCCGCGGGGTGGCACCAAGTCGGCCTTTGGTCGATCATCGGGTCCACGCCGATGCAGCCATGCGCTGCCGGCGCACACCCGCAATGCCCAGCGCCTTCGACTTCGACCACTCGCCCTTCGACTGCCTGACGCCCGAAGAGCGCGAACGGGTGCGCGCGCAGGTCGACATCGCCTACTTCCGCGAGGGCGAGGCGATCCTCGAGGCCGGCATGGCCCCGACCCACCTGTTCGTCGTCATCAAGGGCTTCGTGCGGCAGTTCGCGCCGGGCGACAGCGAACCGGTCGCCAGCTTCGGCCCGCACGACACCTTCGACGGCCGCAGCCTGGTGGCCGGGCAGGTCAGCGGGCGCTTCGTGGCGGCCGAGGAGGTGCTGGCCTACCAACTCGCGCGCGAGGCGGTGAACGAACTGATCGCACGCAACGCGGCCTTCGGTGCCCTGCTGTTCTCCGACCTGTCGAACAAGCTGGCCACCATCGCGGGCCGCCGCGGCCAGCACGAGCTCCAGTCGCTGGCCCTGGCGCGGGTCGATGCGATTCCCGTGCGGGCGCCGCACTTCGTCGACGCCGACTGCGACGTTCTCTCGGTCGTGCGCCTGCTGCAGGCCGAGCGCAGCACCAACGTGCTGGTGCGCGACCTGGCCGGCGGCGCGCCGCGCCTGGGCATCTTCACCGTGACGGCGCTGCAGCGCGCGGTGCTGCATGGCACCCCGCTGGACCGGCTGCCGGTGCGCGAGGTGAGCAGCTTCGGCCTGATCACCGTCAACGCCGCCGATCCGGTGGGCGACGCGCTGACCGTCATGGTGCGGCACAAGGTGCACCGCGTGGTCGTGATGGCCGGCAACGGCGGCGGGGAGGTCCTGGGCGTGCTGGAGGCGCTCGACCTGTTCAGCTTCCTCTCCAACCACTCCTACCTGATCAACCGCGAGATCGCCGAGGCGCAGGACCTCGAGGCCCTGGCCCGGGCCAGCGGGCACGTCACGCAGCTGGTGGGCCTGCTGCACGGCGGCGGCACCCGGGTCGGGCAGATCGCCACGCTGGTGCAGGCACTCAACGCCCAGTTGTTCCAGCGCGCCTGGGCGTTGATCGCGCCGCCGGCGCTGGTCGCCAACAGCTGCCTGTTCGTGATGGGCAGCGAGGGGCGCGGCGAGCAGTTGCTGAAAACGGACCAGGACAACGGCCTGCTGCTGCGCGACGGCTATGCGCCGCCGGCCGACCTGGACGAGATCTGCGCCCGCCTGACGCGCACACTGATCGAATTCGGCTACCCCGAATGTCCCGGCGGCATCATGGTCTCGAGTCCGCAGTGGCGCGGCAGCCAGGCCGAGTTCGGAGAACGCGCCTGCCAGTGGCTGCTGCAGGCCGATGGCGAGCGGCTGATGGCACTGGCGATCTTCCTCGATGCCCACGCAGTGTCCGGCGACGCCGCGCTGCTGGCCGGCGTGCGGGCCCGATTGTTCTCTCTGGCCACCGACAACGACGCCATGCTGGCGCGATTCGCCGCGGCGATCGATGCCTTCGCCGACGACCCGCGCTGGTGGCAGCGCCTGTTGACGCTTGGCGAGCAAGCCGGGCAGCGCTTCGACATCAAGAAGCAGGGCCTGTTCCCGATCGTGCATGGCGTGCGCAGCCTGGCCCTGCGCGCGGGCCTGGACACGAGCTCCACCACGGGGCGCCTCGAGGCCCTGGCCGCCGGCGGCCACATCGAGCGCGAGCTCGCCACCGACGTGCTCGAGAGCCTCTATTTCTTCATGGGCCTGAGGCTCAAGGCCGGACTGGCGGAACAGGAGGCCGGGCACACGGTGACGGGCCAGATCGATCCGGCCCGCATGAGCAGTCTCGAGCGCGACCTGCTCAAGGACACGCTGGAGGTGGTCAAGCGCTTTCGCCGCATGCTGCGCCTGAGCTTCCGGCTGGACGCGCTGTGACCGGCTGGCTCTCCGCCCTCAAGCGCTGGTGGCTGCTCCAGCACCTGGGCGACCCGCGCTTTCGCTTCATGTGGGATCCGCCGCCCGCCGACGAGTGGGTGGCGATCGACTGCGAGACCACCGGACTGGACCCGCGGCGCGACGAGATCGTCGCGATCGCCGCAGTGCGCATCCAGGGCAACCGGGTGATGTGCAGCGAGCGGCTCGAGCTGCTGGTGCGGCCCGAACGCCGCAGCGTCGCCGCCGGCAGCGTGCGCGTGCACCAGCTGCGCGAGCGCGACCTGGCGCAGGGCCTGACGGCCGACGCCGCGGTGCAGCGCCTGATGCACTTCATCGGCAGCCGGCCCCTGGTGGGCTACTACCTCGAGTTCGACGTCGCGATGATCGACCGCGTGCTGTTTCCGATGCTGGGCATGGGCCTGCCGCAGCCGAAGATCGAGGTCTCGGCGCTCTACTACGACCACGTGAACCGGCGCCGTTCGCCGCACCTTCGCAATGGCGACATCGACCTTCGCTTCGCCGCCATCATGGCGGCGCTGGACCTGCCGCAGCGCCCGGCGCACGATGCACTGAACGATGCGGTGATGGCGGCACTGGCCTTCCTCAAGCTGCGCGCACTGGCGTGAGATGGCCCCCACGCTCCCTCACTTCGTGTGGTCGCTGCCCCCCGGGGGGGCCGCAGGCCGCCTTGGGGCGGCCCGGCGCCGGCCTGGCCCCCACGCTCCCTCACTTCGTGTGGTCGCTGCCCCCCGGGGGGGCCGCAGGCCGCCTTGGGGCGGCCCAGCGCCGGCCTGGCCCCCACGCTCCCTCACTTCGTGTGGTCGCTGCCCCCCGGGGGGGCCGCAGGCCGCCTTGGGGCGGCCCGGCGCCGGCCTGGCCCCGGCGGGTGCGCTGCGGCCGCGATCCATCAATGCCCCGATGCGCCCGAAGCCCCGAGTCCGGTTTCCGAGCGCACCTGCTGCGCCGGGAAGGCGGCCCGCTCCTGCTGCGCCTGCCGGCTGCGGTCGGTGATCGAGAAGAACCAGATGCCGACGAAGGCCAGCGTCATCGAGAACAGCGCCGGCGAGGCATAGGGGAACCAGGCCGAACCCACCGGATGGCCCAGCGTGGCCTCCCACACCGACGGCGAGACGATGGTCAGCGCCACCGAGGACACCAGCCCCAGCGAGCCGCCGACGACCGCGCCGCGCGTGGTGCAATCCTTCCAGAGCACCGACATGAACAGCACCGGGAAGTTGGCCGAGGCCGCCACCGCGAAGGCCAGCGACACCATGAAGGCGATGTTCTGCTTCTCGAAGGCGATGCCCAGCAGCACCGCGACGATGCCCAGCGCCACCGTGGTGATGCGCGACACCTTGAGCTCCGCCCGGCTGTCGGCCTTGCCCTTCTTGATCAGCGTCGCATAGACATCGTGCGACACCGCCGAGGCGCCCGACAGCGTCAGGCCCGCCACCACCGCCAGGATGGTGGCGAAGGCCACCGCCGAGATGAAGCCGAAGAAAACATTGCCGCCGACCGACTTGGCCACCAGCACCGCCGCCATGTTGGCTGCCCCGCCGCCGCCCTTGATGGTGCCGGTCGCGACGTCGGCGAACTCGGGGTTGGTCAGCACCAGTGTGATGGCGCCGAAGCCGATGATGAAGATCAGCAGGTAGAAGTAGCCGATCCAGGTGGTGGCCCAGAACACCGACTTGCGCGCCTGCTTGGCATCGGGCACCGTGAAGAAGCGCATCAGGATGTGCGGCAGTCCGGCGGTGCCGAACATCAGCGCGATGCCGAAGGAGATGGCCGAGATCGGGTCCTTCACGAAGCCGCCCGGGCCCATGATGCCGAGCCCTATCGCCGCGGCCTCCGCCGGGCTCTTGCCGCCATTGGCCGCGATCTTCGTGCGCACCTCGACCGATTTGGCGAACAGCGCCTCGGGGCTGAAATTGAAGGCCGCCAGCACCATCAGCGCCATGAAGCTCACGCCGGCCAGCAGCAGCACCGCCTTGATGATCTGCACCCAGGTGGTGGCGGTCATGCCGCCGAACAGCACGTAGACCATCATCAGCGCGCCCACGATCACCACCGCCACCCAGTAGTCGAGCCCGAACAGCAGCTTGATCAGCTGGCCGGCGCCCACCATCTGGGCGATCAGGTAGAAGGCCACCACCACCAGCGTGCCCGAGGCCGCGAAGGCGCGGATCGGTCCGGGCCGGAAGCGGTAGCCGGCGACATCGGCGAAGGTGAACTTGCCCAGGTTGCGCAGCCGCTCGGCCATCAGGAAGGTGATGACCGGCCAGCCGACCAGGAAGCCGATGGAGTAGATCAGCCCGTCGTAGCCGGTGGCCATCACCGCCGCCGAGATGCCGAGGAAGGAAGCCGCCGACATGTAGTCGCCGGCGATCGCCAGGCCGTTCTGGAAGCCGGTGATGCCGCCGCCGGCGGTGTAGAAGTCGGCCGCCGACTTGGTCTTGGAGGCGGCCCACTTGGTGATCCACAGTGTCAGCAGCACGAAGCCCGAGAACATCGCGATCGCGATCCAGTTGGTCGGCTGCTTGGCGGCCTGGCCGAGATCGGCACCGGCCGCCGAGGCCAGGGTGCAGGCGCCGCCCAGCAGCGCGGCAACGGTGAGGTGGCGGGCTTTCATCGCGTGGCCTCGCGAATGATCTCGGCCGTGAGGCGATCGAACTCGCCGTTGGCGCGGCGAATGTAGAAGGCCGTGATCAGGATCGTGAAGACGATCACGCCGAGCCCGATCGGAATCCCGATGGTGGTCACGCCGCCGCCGATCGGCTGCGCGAGGAAGGGCTTGTTGAACGCGATCAGCGCGATGTAGCCGTAATACACCACCATCATCAGCGCCGTGAGCCACCAGCCGAAGCGGTTTCGCTTGCGTCGCAGCTCGAGGTACTTGGGGTTCGACTGGATCTTCTCCACCACGGGGTCGCTCATGATTGGTCTCCTGGACATCGGTCGGGATGATTCTGGGATGAGGCCTGCGCGTGCGGGGCGCGATGCAATCATTCGTCACATTGCGATGCAATGCGAGGCGAATGCCGCTGGTTCACTCCCTTCACTCCCAGCTGACATTCGCCGCGAACAGGTAGCCCGCGCCGTACACGGTCTTGATGATCGCCGGATCGTGCGGATCCCGCTCGATCTTTCTGCGCAGGCGCGAAATTCGCACGTCGATGCTGCGGTCGGTCGGCAGCAGGTCGCGCGCGCCCATGAGCTGCTCGCGCGTGAGGATCTGGTGCGGGCGCTCGACGAAGCAGCGCAGGACCTGGGTCTCGGCCGTGCCCAGCAGGTGCTCGGTGCCGTCGGGCGCGCGCAGCACGTTGGCCGCGCAGTCGATGCGCCAGCCCAGGAAGGAGGCGTAGCGCCGCTGGCCGGTGGCCTGCCCCGGCGCCAGGCTGCGGCGTCGCAGGATGCTGCGCACCCGCGCCACCAGCTCGCGCGCCTCGAAGGGCTTGGTGACATAGTCGTCGCCGCCGAGTTCCAGCCCCATCACGCGGTCGGCCGGATGGCCGCGGCCCGTGAGGATCAGCACGCCCGCATTCGATGCCGCGGTGATGCGCCGCATGAGGTCGATGCCGTCCATGTCGGGCAGGCCGAGGTCGACGATGCAGAGGTCGGGCTTCTCGACCTGCAGCCGCCGAAGCACGCTCGCGCCGTTCGAGAAGCCCTCGCAGTTGAAACCGAACTCGCCGAGCGTGGAGAGCACCAGCCGGGCCACGGCCGGGTCGTCCTCGACCACGAAGACCAGCGACGGCGGTGTCGCCTCGTCGGTGGCCGAACGGTGGGTCAGGCCTGCGCTTCGGTACTCGGTCATCTCACGCCCTCCTGGATCGCCTGCGCCAGCTGTGCCGTGCTGAAGGGCTTGGTCAGCATCGGGAAATCCGTCTGCAGCGACAGGTCGCCCGGCGCATAGCCGCTCATCAGCACCACGGCGCGCGCCCGGCCGCCCTCGCGCGCCGCGCGCGCCACCGCGCGGCCGTCGATGCCGCCCGCCATCACGACGTCGGACAGCAGCAGCGCGATGTCCGGCGTGTGTTCGAGCAGGCTCAGCGCGGCGGCGCCGTCGTCGGCTTCCAGCACCGAATAGCCCAGTTCCAGCAGGCTGCGCCGGATCACGCGTCGCACCTGCGCGTCGTCATCCACCAGCAGCGCCAACCCCATCGACGCGGCCGGGCGCCCGGCGGCTTCGCCGTCGGCGTCGGCCGCGCCGTCGGCCGGCGAGGGTTCGGCGGCCGGCAGCCACACCGAGACCGTGGTGCCGCGCCCGGGCGCACTCTGCACATCGATGGCGCCGCCCGACTGCTTGATGAAGCCGTAGACCACCGCCATGCCGAGCCCGGTGCCGCGGCCCGGATGCTTGGTGGTGAAGAAGGGGTCGAACAGGTGCGCCAAGGTGTCGGCATCCATGCCGGCGCCGTCGTCCTCGACCTCGATGCACACGCAGTCGCCCGCGGACAGCTGCAGCGGAGTGGCCTCCGCGGCGTCGAGATGGGCGCGGCGCGCACGCAGCGTGATGCGGCCTTCGGGACCGGTGGCGTCGCGGGCATTGAGCACCAGGTTCAACAGCGCCTGCTCGAGCAGCGTGGCATCGATCCAGGTCCACAGCGGCACCTCGCCGACGTCGATGTCGAGGCGCAGGGTTTCCGGCAGCGAGCGCCGCACCAATCGGGCGACGGTGTCGACCAGCGCGCCCACGTGCACCGCCGCCGCCTGCAGCGGCTGGCGCCGCGCGAAGCTCAGCAGGCCCCGCACCAGGTCGGCGCCGCGGCGCGCGGCGTCGAGCGCCGGCTGCACGTACTCGCCAAGCGCCGGATCGGCGGGCCGGGCCTCCGCCAGCGCCGCCAGGTTGCCGATCACGACCGTCAGGATGTTGTTGAAGTCGTGCGCCAGGCCGCCGGTCAGGCGACCCAGCGATTCGAGCTTCTGGGCCCGTGCCAGCAGTGCCTGCGAGCGACGCTCCTGCGTCATGTCGAAGGTCAGCTCGAAGCAGCCGACGACGGCGCCCTCGGCGCTGCGCTGCGGAACCAGCGAGGTGCGCACCCACAGCCGGCGCCCGTCGCAGGTCTGGAGTTCGTACTCCAGGCTCTGCGTCTCGCCGGCGAGCGCGCGCAGCACCTGCGGCTTGATCCGCGCGTAGGCCGCATCGCCCAGGAAGACCCTGGCACTGACCGATTCGGGCCGCGTGGTGTCGACGCGGAACCAGTCGTGGTAGCCGCGGTTGAGGTAGCGGTAGACGCGCCGGTGGTCGAAATAGGCCACCAGCGCCGGGATCGAGTCCATGATCAGCCGCACCCGCTCTTCGCTGCGCTGCAGTTCGGTGGTGCGCGACGCCACCCGGTCCTCGAGTTCGGCGTTGTGGCGGCGGATGATCTGCTCGGCGCGGCGCTGCTCGGTGATGTCCGAATAGAGCGTCACGAAACCATGCCCCGGCACCGGCTCGCCGCGGATGCGCAGCACCCGCCCGTCGGGGCGCACCCGCTCGATCTCGTGCGGCGCGAAGTGGCGCGCAGCCGCCACCCGTTCGGCCACCAGCCGCTCCGGGTCGCCCGGACCGTACTCGCCGCGCCGGGCGTTGTAGCCGATGAAACTCTCGAAGGGCGCCCCGAGGTACGCCATTTCGTCCGTGAAGCCGAGCAGGCGGACGTAGGCGCGGTTCCACGCCACCAGGCGCAGGTCGCCGTCGAAGATCGACAGTCCCTGGTCCAGCAGGTCGAGCCCGGTCTGCAGCGTCAGATAGCGCTCCAGGGGGGCCGGCGCAGGCGCCGGCGCGCGGATCACCGGGGCCTCCCGCAGGGGCTGCAAACATTCGTCATCTTTGGATGTGTCTCCTGCAATGTTCGTCGGACATCCTATGGCTGTGAATTGTTGAACAGCTCGTCGCAGACAAGCATGACCTGCGTCAAACCGGACGCCTCACCTCAGGAGTACGCCATGGAACCGACCCTTTCCCCCGCAGCACCTCTCACGCTGTATGAACCCTCCGAGGCCACCGTGCGGCAGGCCCGGATCTCGGGCCGCGCCGCCTACGACCGGCTGGTCGCCGAGGCCGAGGCCGATCCCGAGGCCTACTGGGGACGGCTGGCGCGCGAACTCGTCACCTGGAAGAAACCCTTCACCCAGGTGCTGGACGCGCGCCGCGCGCCCTTCTTCGAGTGGTTCGCGGACGGCACGCTCAACGCCTCCTACAACTGCCTGGACCGCCACGTCGAGAGCGGCCTCGGCGAGAAGACCGCGATCGTCTTCGAGGCCGACGACGGCGCCGTGACGCGGATCAGCTACGAGGACCTGCTGGCGCGCGTCTGCCGCACCGCCAACGTGCTGAAGTCGCTGGGCGTGCGCCGCGGCGACCGGGTCGTGGTCTACATGGCGATGTCGATCGACGGCGTGGTGGCGATGCAGGCCTGCGCCCGCATCGGCGCCATCCACTCGGTGGTCTTCGGCGGCTTCTCGGCGCCCTCCCTGCGCGACCGCATCGCCGACACCGGCGCCGTGATGGTGCTCACCGCCGACCAGCAGGTCCGAGGCGGCAAGCAGCTGCCGCTGAAGGCGATCGTCGACGAGGCGCTCGGCCTGGGCGGCTGCGACAGCGTGCGCCACGTGCTGGTGACGCGCCGCACCGGCGGCGCGGTGCCCTTCCAGGCGCCGCGCGACCAGTGGATGGCCGAACTCGCGGCCGCGCAGCCGCCGGTGTGCGAACCCGAATGGGTGAACGCCGAGCACCCGCTGTTCCTGCTCTACACCTCGGGTTCCACCGGCAAGCCCAAGGGGGTGCAGCACGCCACCGGCGGCTACCTGCTGCATGCGGCGCTGACCTGCCAGTGGACCTTCGACCTCGGCCCCGACGACCTGTTCTGGTGCACCGCCGACATCGGCTGGGTGACCGGCCACACCTACATCGCCTACGGCCCGCTGGCGATCGGCGCGACGCAGGTGGTGTTCGAGGGCGTGCCCACCCACCCGGACGCCGGCCGCTTCTGGAAGATGATCCAGGACCACCGGGTCAGCGTCTTCTACACCGCCCCGACCGCGATCCGCTCATTGATCAAGCTGGCCGAGGCCAACGAAGCGGTGCATCCGCGCAACTACGACCTGAGCAGCCTGCGCATCCTCGGAACGGTCGGCGAGCCGATCAACCCGGCCGCCTGGGAGTGGTATCACCGGCATGTGGGCGGCGGCCGCTGCCCGGTGCTCGACACCTTCTGGCAGACCGAGACCGGCGGCCACATGATCACGCCGCTGCCCGGCGTGACGCCGCTGGTGCCGGGCTCCTGCACCCTGCCCTTCCCGGGCATCGACGCCGCCGTGGTGGACGAGGCCGGCAACGAGCTGCCCTGGGGCCAGGGCGGCATCCTGGTCGTCAGGAAGCCCTGGCCCTCGATGATCCGCACCATCTGGAACGACCCGGAACGCTTCAAGACCAGCTACTACCCGGACGAGTTCCAGGGCCGCTACTACCTGGCCGGCGACGGCGCGGTGCGCGACAGCAAGACCGGCTACTTCACGATCACCGGCCGCATCGACGACGTGCTCAACGTCAGCGGCCACCGCATGGGCACGATGGAGATCGAATCGGCCCTGGTGGCCATGACCGACCTGGTGGCCGAGGCCGCGGTGGTGGGCCGCCCGGACGACACCACGGGCGAGGCGGTCTGCGCCTTCGTGGTGCTCAAGCGCCCGCTGCCCACCGGCGACGAGGCACGGCGGATCGCCAACGAACTGCGCAATTGGGTGGGCAAGGAGATCGGCCCGATCGCCAAGCCGCGCGACATCCGCTTCGGCGACAACCTGCCGAAAACCCGCAGCGGAAAGATCATGCGCCGGTTGCTGCGCACGCTGGCCAAGGGCGAGGTGGTGACGCAGGACGTCAGCACGCTGGAGAACCCGGCCGTGCTCGAGCAGTTGGGCCAGCCCTACT
Source organism: Variovorax sp. P1_G12 (assembly GCF_056405555.1). Taxonomy (NCBI): domain Bacteria; kingdom Pseudomonadati; phylum Pseudomonadota; class Betaproteobacteria; order Burkholderiales; family Comamonadaceae; genus Variovorax; species Variovorax sp. P1_G12. The sequence goes on from NZ_JBFUBW010000012.1 coordinate 108,021, forward strand.
AGGCCCCCACGCTCCCCCACTTCGTGTGGGTCGCTGCCCCCCGAGGGGGAAGCAGCAGGCCGCCCGTCCGTGCGAAGCGCGGACTTCGCCGCGCTGGCGGCCCGGCGCCGGCCTGATCAGCGCTGCGGCAGGTACGCCGTCGCTTCGACCTCGACCAGCACCTCGTCCCCGGGCAGGAAGCGCGACACCTCCACCACGGTGCTGACCGGCGGCTGGCCCGGGTAGAACAAGCCGCGCACCCGGTTGTACGGCGCGTAGTCGGGCAGGCGGCGGAAGTACTGGACCAGCTTGACCACGTCGTCCATCGTGCCGCCGTGCTCGGCCGCGATCTGGCGGATGCGCTCGAGCACGAACCAGCTCTGCGCCACGATCGCCGCCTCGAAGACGTCGACCGACATCTGGCCGGTGGCATAGCCGAGCGTGCGCAGGGCCGCGCGCGCCGCGTCGGGAATGTCCTCGTAGCTGGCCACGGCCCGCCGGGTCGACGGATCGACCGCGACCACGCCGCTCATGAAGACGAAGTCCCCGACGCGCTTGGCGGCCGCGTAGTTGGCCATCGGTTTGCCCATGCTCATTCGTTGTTCTCCAGGGCGCGGCCGGCGCGGATGACGGTGCGCCGTCGGCCGCGCGGGTCCAGCAGTTCGTATTCGTCGGTCGCGGCCAGCAGCACCAGGTCGGCCGGGCAGCCGGGTGCGATGCGTCCGTCCCAGTCCAGCCCCAGCGCCCGCGCCGGGCTCACGGTGATGGCGTCGAGCCAGTCGGCGGCCGGCGCGAGGTGCGCCATCTGCACGCCCAGGCCGAAGGTCTCGACCAGGTCGTAGCCGCCGTAAGGATAGAAGGCGTCCTTCACGTTGTCGGTCGCCAGGCTCGGTCGCAGGCCGTGCGCCGCGGCTTCGCGCAGGCGCGTGATGCCGCGCTGCACCGGGGTGCGGTCCCAGGCGCCCTGCAGGTAGAGGTTGGTGCTGGGCAAGGCGACCAGGTGGATGCCCGCCTGCGCGCACAGCGCCAGCGTGTCATTGGCGCCGGCGTCGTCCTGCACCGCCAGCGAGCAAGCGTGGCCGCAGGTCACGCGGCCGCGCAGGCCGCGGGCGATCGTGAGTTGCGCGATGGTGCGCAGGCCGGTCGCATCCGCGTCGAGCCCTTCGTCGACATGGAAGTCCAGCGCCAGGCCGTGCGCCTGCGCCAGGTCGAAGACCCGCCCGAGCTTGTGCACGATGCCTTCGTTGCGGTAGACGAAGGCGCCCAGCACGCCGCCCGCGCGCTTCACCGCCGACGCGGCGCGTTCGCCGGCATCGCCATCGGCGAACAGGTCGAGCGGCGTCAGCGCGACGAACTGCAGCTCGATGCGGCCGCGCCATTCATCGCGCAACTGCGCGAAGACCGCCAGCGAGACCGGCGCCTCGGCGCCGCTCCAGTCGAGATGCGTGCGCAGCGCGCGCGTGCCCGCGCGCCATGCTTCGTCCAGCGCGCGCTGCATGCGCGTGCGCAGCGTCTGCGCCGTCCAGCCCGCGCGATGCGCCGCCATGCGTTCGATCGCCGCGAACAGGTTGCCCTCGGCCGCGCCGGCCTCCCGCACCGTGTAGTTCTTGTCGATATGGGCATGGGCGTCGACCATCGCGCTCAGCAGGGTGCCGCGCGCCGGCTGCCGGCTCGGCGCGATGGCCGCGACCTGCGCGCCGGCCAGCGTGACATCGAAGACCTCGGCATCGCCCGCCGGGAACGCCCGCAGTCGCGGCGGGATGCGAACGGCTTCGAGCGTCAGGCGCGCCGTCATGCGCGCGACAAGCGCGGCAGGGACCGCAGCCAGCCGAGTCCGGCGGACGTGCCGTTGCCGACCGCGCCGCGTCGTGGCCGGTACTCGCAGCCGACCCAGCCCTGCCAGCCGCATTGGGCCGACACCTCGTCGATGACGTCGAACAGGTAGGCGTGGTTCAGCTCGCCGGCGTCAGGTTCGTTGCGATCGGGCACGCCGGCGATCTGGAAGTGGCCGACACGGCCGGTGGGCAGGTACTTGCGGATCTTCATCGCCACGTCGCCCTCGACGATCTGGCAGTGGTAGAGGTCCATCTGGACCTGCAGGTTGAGCGCGCCGACCGCTTCGACGATCTCGTGTGCATGGTCCTGCCGGTTCAGGAAGAACCGCGGGATGTCGCGCGTGTTGATCGGCTCGATCAGCAGGTCGCGTCCGGCCTTGGCCGCTTCGACCGCGGCCCAGCGCAGGTTGGCCAGATAGGTCGGCTGCACCGTCTCGCGATCGACGCCCTCGGGCAACAGGCCGGCCATGACATGAATGCGCGGGCAGTCCAGCGCGACCGCGTACTCGATCGCCTTGTGCAAGCCTTCGCGGAACTCGGCCTCGCGCCCGGGCAGGCAGGCCAGGCCGCGCTCGCCGCGCTCCCAGTCGCCCGGCGGCGCGTTGAACAGCACCTGCTGCAGTCCGTTGGCCGACAGCCGCGCCGACAACTCATGCGGCGCGCAGGCGTAGGGAAACAGGTACTCGACCGCGCGAAAGCCGTCCTTGGCGGCGGCTTCGAAGCGATCGAGAAAGTCGAGCTCCGGATAGAGCATCGAGAGATTGGCGGCGAATCGGGGCATGGGCGAGATGTTAAGACGCGATCAGGTCGACGAAGAGCCCGGCAGCGCGATGCCCGGGAAGATCTTGATCACCGCGCTGTCGTCTTCCTTGGCGAAGCCGGCGCTGGAGGCCTGCATGAACATCTGGTGCGCGGTGGAGGCGAGCGGCAGCGGAAACTTGCTGGCGCGCGCGGTGTCGAGCACCAGCCCGAGGTCCTTGACGAAGATGTCGACCGCCGACAGCGGCGTGTAGTCGCCCGCCAGCACGTGGGCCATGCGGTTCTCGAACATCCAGCTGTTGCCGGCGCTGTGGGTGATGACTTCGTAGAGCGCCTCGGGCGCCACGCCCTCGCGCAGGCCCAGCGCCATCGCCTCGGCCGCGGCCGCGATGTGCACGCCGGCCAGCAGCTGGTTGATGATCTTCACCTTGCTGCCTGCGCCGGCGCGGTCGCCCAGGCGGTAGACCTTGCCGGCCATCGCTTCGAGCACCGCGTCGGCGAGTGCATAGGCCTCGGGCCGGGCCGAGCTCATCACGGTCATCTGGCCGCTCGCGGCCTTGGCGGCGCCGCCGGAGATCGGCGCGTCGATGTACTGGATGCCGATCGCGTTCAGGCGCCCTTCCAAGGCGATCGACCAGTTGGGGTCGACGGTCGAGCACATCACGAACACGCTGCCGGGCTTCATCGCCGCGGCCGCGCCGCCCTCGCCGAACAGCACCGCTTCGGTCTGCGCGGCGTTGACCACCACCGAGATCACGACCTGGCAGGCAGCCGCCACCTGCGCCGGCGTGGCCCAGGCGACGCCGCCGGCCTCGGCGAAGCGCAGCGCCGCACCGGGGCGCGCGTCGCACACGTGCACTTCATGGCCGCGGTCGCGCAGCGTGGCGGCAATGCCTGCGCCCATGGCGCCCAGGCCGATAAGTCCTGCTTTTTTCATGAGAGGTCCTAGGAGGTTCGCGCAGCGCGCGCGAGCATCATAGGCGCCTCAGCGCGATGCGAGCGCGTGCCGGGCCGCGCGCACGATGCTCTGCGCGTCGACGCCGAAGAACTGTCGCAAGGCGGCGCGCGTGTCGCTGCGGCCGAAGCCGTCGGTGCCGAGCGTCAGGAAGCGCCTGCCCTCGGGCAGGAAGGCGCGAACGCTCTCGGGCACCGTGCGCACATAGTCGGTCGCGGCGATCACGGGGCCGCGGCCGGCCGCAAGCTGCCGCGCAATGAAGGGCGTGCCCGGTTCCGCATCGCCCGCCAGCGCCCGTTCCTCGCAGGCGCGGCCGTCGCGTGCGAGCTCGCTCCAGCTGGTGACGCTGAAGACCTCCGCGGTGATGCCCTGCTCGGCGAGTTGCTGCGCCGCCTTGACGACCTCGGTCAGGATCGCACCGGAACCGAGCAGCGTCACCTGCACCTGCGCCGTGGCCGGCTGCGCGCCCCGCCAGCCGTCGAAGCGATAGCAGCCGCGCAGCACGTCGGCCTCGGCGCCTGCGGGCAGGTCGGGCTGCGCGTAGTTCTCGTTCATGAGGGTGACGTAGTAGAAGACGTCCTTCTGCTCGACCATCATCTCGCGGATGCCGGCATCGACGATCACCGCCATCTCGCCCGCGAAGGCCGGGTCGTAGGCCTTGCAGTTCGGAATGGTCGCGGCGATCAGGTGGCTGGCGCCGTCCTGGTGCTGCAGCCCTTCGCCGCCCAAGGTGGTGCGGCCCGAGGTGGCGCCGAGCAGGAAGCCGCGCGCGCGCTGGTCGGCCGCGGCCCAGATCTGGTCGCCCACGCGCTGGAAGCCGAACATCGAGTAGTAGATGTAGAACGGCAGCATCGCCAGCCCATGCACGCTGTAGCTGGTGGCCGCGGCGGTCCAGCTCGCGATCGCGCCGGCCTCGCTGATGCCCTCTTCGAGGATCTGGCCGTCGGTGGCTTCGCGGTACGAAAGCACCGAGCCGATGTCCTCGGGCGCGTAGCGCTGGCCCACGCTCGAATAGATGCCGACCTGCTTGAACAGGTTGGCCATGCCGAAGGTGCGCGCCTCGTCGGCCACGATCGGCACGATGCGCGGGCCCAGGACGGGGTCCTTCATGAGGTTGCCCAGCATGCGCACGAAGGCCATGGTGGTGCTCATCTCCTTGCCGGCGGCCGCCACGGCGAACTGCGCATAGGCCGCGATGCCGGGCTTGGCGACGGGCTCGCAGTCGGTCACGCGGCGCGGCATGCTGCCGCCGAGCCCGGCGCGCCGGTCCAGCAGGTAGCGCATCTCGGGGCTGTCCTCGGCCGGCTTGTAGAAGGCGAGCGAGGTGGCCTGGGCATCGGTGAGCGGCAGGTTGAAGCGGTTGCGGAATTCGATCAGGTCGGTGTCCTCGAACTTCTTCTGCGAATGCGTGGTCATCTTGCCCTGGCCCGCGCTGCCCATGCCGAAGCCCTTCTTGGTGTGGGCCAGGATCACGGTCGGCTGGCCGCGGTGCGCGGCCGCCGCGGCATAGGCGGCGTGGATCTTCACGAGGTCGTGGCCGCCGCGCTTCAGGCGGTCGATCTGCTCGTCGGTCATGCCCTGCGCCAGGCGCGCGAGCGCCTCGTCCTGGCCGAAGAAGGTGTCGCGGTTGTAGCGTCCGTCCTTGGCCGCGAAGGTCTGCATCTGGCCGTCGACCGTGTTGGCGAAGGCGCGCACCAGCGCACCGCCGATGTCGCGCGCGAAGAGGCCGTCCCAATCGCTGCCCCAGACCAGCTTGATGACGTTCCAGCCGGCCCCGGCGAACAGCTTCTCGAGCTCGTCGATGATGCGGCCGTTGCCGCGCACCGGCCCGTCGAGGCGCTGCAGGTTGCAGTTGACCACCCACACCAGGTTGTCGAGCTTCTCGCGTGCCGCCAGCGTGAGCGCGCTCATCGATTCCGGCTCGTCCATCTCGCCGTCGCCGAACACGCCCCACACCTTGCGGCCTTCGCAGTTCAGCAGGTGGCGGTGCGTGAGATAGCGCATGAAGCGCGCGTGGTAGATCGAGCTGATCGGCCCGATGCCCATCGAGCCGGTCGGGAACTGCCAGAAGTCCGGCATCAGGTACGGATGCGGGTAGCTGCTGAGGCCGCGCGCGCCCTGGCCTTCGGTGAAGGCGGGCGCCGTCAGCTCCTGGCGGTAGTGCGTGAGGTCGTCCTCGCTCAGACGGCCTTCGAGGAAGGCGCGCGCATACACGCCGGGCGCGCTGTGCGGCTGGAAGAAGACGAGGTCGCCAAGGTGTTGCCCCCCACGCTCCCCCACTTCGTGTGGGTCGCTGCCCCCCCTCGGGGGGCGCTCGCCGCTTGGGGCGGCCCGGCGCGGCTCGGCGTCGGTGCGCGCATGGAAGAAGTGGTTGAAGCCGGTCTCGAACAGGTCGGCCGCGCTGGCGTAGCTCGCGATGTGGCCGCCGAGTTCGCCATAGGCCTGGTTGGCGCGCACCACCATCGCGAGCGCGTTCCAGCGCATCAGCGAGGCGAGGCGCTCCTCGATCGCGAGGTCGCCGGGGAACGCGGGCTGGTCGTCGACCGCGATGGTGTTGACGTAGGGGGTCGCCAGCTCGGGCTGCCAGCCGATGCGCCGGGCCCGCGCCAGGCGGGCGAGCTCGTCGAGCATCCAGCGCGCGCGCTCCGGCCCGTGGGCTTGAGCCAGCGCAACGAAAGCCTCGCGCCATTCGGCGCTTTCCACGGGGTCGGGGTCGTGCAGGGGCATGTCGAACGGGGCGCGCAGCTGGCTGGGGGAGATCGGAGCGTTCATGAACCGCAATTTAGGCCGGCGGCGTTGAAACTAGCTGCTGTTTGTACGCCTTTTCCGCGATGCCGGCCGCATAAAATGCCGCAACCCTCCCGAGCGGCAGCATCAAATGCAACTGGACACGATCGACCTTCGCATTCTCGACGAGCTGCAACGCGATGGCGCGCTGTCGAATGTCGAACTGGCGCGCCGCATCCGGCTGTCGCCCTCGCCCTGCCTGGCGCGCGTGAAGGCCCTCGAAGGCGCGGGCGTGATCCAGCGCTACGTGGCGCTCGTCCATGCCGGCGCGCTGGGTCTGGGCCTGAACGTCTTCATCTCGATCAGCCTGACGACGCAGAGCAAGCAGTCGCTGGCCGAGTTCGAGCAGCGCATCGCGGAGCACGACGAGGTGATGGAGTGCTACCTGATGACCGGCGACAGCGACTACCTGATCCGGGTCGCGGTGGCCGACATCGCGGCGCTGGAGAAGTTCATCCTCGAGCAGCTGACGCCGATCGCCGGGATCGAGAAGATCCGTTCGAGCTTCGCGCTCAAGCAGGTGCGCTACAAGACCGCGCTGCCGCTGCCCTGAAGTCCGGGCCCCGTGCGGCCCTCATTGATAATCCGCGATCGCGCAGGCCGGTGAGCCGGCAAGGACGACCGTTCAGTGGACATTTCTTTCGATCTCGTGTTCGGCGCCTTGACGCTGATCGTGGCAGGCGCCGCGCTGGCCATCGCGCCCCGCGAGCGGCGGCTCGAATTCCTCATGCACATCACGATCGTGACCATGCTCACCATCTTCGTCGTGAAAATGGGCTGACCCCCAGGTTGGCTCACTTCGTGTAGCCGCCCACCCCCTTTCAGGGGGCGCTGCCAGCGGTCCGGCGAAGCCGGCCCGCGGCAGCCCACGAACAGAGGGCGCCGGCGCGGCCTCTACCTAGGCCAAAGGGCCCAAAGGCGCAGGGGCTGATTGACCCTTGCCGCGACGCGGCCCGCATCGGCGCCGGTGCCCGCGAAGTAGTCGGCCCGCACGGCGCCAACGATGGCGCTGCCGGTGTCCTGCGCGATCACCAGCTTGGCCAGCGGCACGGCCGGTCCCGGCGATGCAAGCCAGACCGGCGTGCCGTAGGGAATGCTGTCGCGATCGACCGCGATCGAGCGGCCGGCCGTGAGCGGCACGCCCTGCGCACCCACCGGCCCCGAGGCGGCATCGACCTCGTTCAAGGGCTCCTCGCGGAAGAACACATAGCGCGGATTGCTCCACAGCAGTTGCGACACCCGCTGCGGATTCTGGGCGACCCACAGCTTGGTGTCCTCCGGCCACAGGCTCACCTTGGTCGCGCCCTGGCTCATGAGCCATTGCTGCACGCTCCGGTAGGGCTGCTCGTTGGTCGCCGCGAAAGCCACGCGCACCGTGCGCCGAGTGCCATCGGGCTCGGTGATGCGCAGCCGTCCCGAGCCCTGGATATGGAGCATCAGCGCGTCGATCGGGTCGGCCAGCCAGGCGATCTCCCTGCCGCGCAGCGCGGCCTGGGCCTGGGGCAGGGTGTCGATTTCCTGGCGCGTGTACCACGGCCGTTTGGCGACCAGGCCCGCCGGCGTCTGGTAGAGCGGCACCGTGTTCGTCGCGGTCGGCAGGCGCGTGGCGTCGAAGACCGGTTCGTAATAGCTCGTGAGCTTGCCTTCGCTCGGGCCCGCGGGCGATTCGACCCGGAAGGGCTGCAGTCGCTGCATCATCCATTCGCGCTGCTGGTCGGCGTCGGCCAACGCGAGCTGGCGAACCTCGCGGCACAGCGGCGCGATGGCGGCGTTCGGCCGCGTGCAGTTGGCGACCATCGCCACCCAGCCTTCGTGCAGCGCATCCTCGTTGAAGCCCGGCAGCTCGGACCAGGCCACGGGCGTCCACCGGCTCTTGGGATGCGCGAGCGATCCGGTCAGCGGGCCGAGATCGCGCGGCGCAGCCGCACTCGGCGTCGCCGCCGGCACCTCGGGCTGTCGCGTGCTGACGCTGCAGCCACCCAGCGTTGCTACGATCGCGAGTCCCACCAGCCACCGGAGTCCTTTGTTCATGGGTCTGATTTTGCTTGAAGCCCTCGGCGCCGGAATCGTGTTCATCCTGATCATCTGGTGGACCATGTTCTCGGGCCGCAAGGGCGGCGAACTGCACGACGTGCACGGCCCCGACGAAGCACCGCCGGGCACGCCATCTCGACCTCCCGCCGAAGCGCCGCCACGCGATTGACGGCGTGTCGTCTCGAGCCGCTTCGGCCTGTCGGCCGCAGCGCCGATCGCTATCGAATCGATAGCAGCGCGACAAGCAACGATAAGCCAGGCCAGGGCTCTAGACCGCCGCGGGTGTTACATGCGGAAACCGCCGCGCCAGACATTCGACGCCAGTCGCTCGGGATAATCGCCGTTCCTTGTTTTGGACCCCGAGAAAGATTGACATGAGAAATTTCGTACTCGCCACCAGCGCCGCAGCGCTCGTCCTGTCAGGCTGCGCCGGCACCGGCACCGGCATGACCGACACCCAGCGCAACACCGGCATCGGTGCCGGGGTGGGCGCGCTGGCGGGCGCGGCGATCGGCTCGGCCACCGGCGGCAACCGGGGCGCGATCGGTGCCGGGGCGGCGGTCGGCGCGTTGGCGGGCGCCGCGGGCGGCTACCTGTGGTCGCAACGCATGGAGAACCAGAAGCGCCAGATGGAAGCAGCCACCCAGGGCACCGGCGTGGCCGTGACCCAGACCGCCAACAACGAGCTCAAGCTCGCGATCCCGAGCGATGTCTCCTTCGACGTCGGCCGTTCGGCGATCAAGCCCAATTTCTCGCCGGTGCTCGACCAGTTCGCCAGCGGCCTGCGCAACAACCCGAACGCCGACGTGCGCATCATCGGCCACACCGACAGCACCGGCACCGACGCCATCAACAACCCGCTGTCGATCGCGCGTGCCGCCAGCACCCGCGACTACCTGGTCGCGCGCGGCGTGCCGGCCGGATCGATCCGCACCGAAGGCCGCGGCGCGCGCGAGCCGATCGCCGACAACTCCACCGATGCCGGCCGGGCGCAAAATCGCCGCGTGGAAATCTACGTCGGGGAACGCCCCCAGGGCTAAGGCGCGGGGGCTCTAGACCCCTCGCAGCAGGTTGGCGAGCTCGACCGCCGACTTGACCTCCATCTTCTCGAACACGCGCGCGCGGTGGACCTCCACCGTGCGCACGCTGATCGCGAGCTGATCGGCGATCAGCTTGTTCGGCAGGCCTTCGACGACGCAGCGCATCACGTCGCGCTCGCGATCCGTCAGCTCGTCGATGCGGTGCTTGAGCAGCTTTCGCGTGCGCTGCGCCTCGATGGCTTGCAGCGAAACGCCGAGCGCATGCTCGATGCGATCGACCAGCGCGTTGTCCGAAAAAGGCTTCTCGCAGAAGTCGAAGGCGCCGCGCTTGACCGCATCCACCGCGGTCGGCACATCCGCGTGGCCGGTCAGGAAGATCACCGGCATGGTGTCGAGCAGTCCGCGTTCCGCGAGCCGGTCGAACAGCACGAGCCCGCTGGTGCCGGGCATGCGCACGTCGAGCAGCAGGCAGTGCGGGTGGTCCAGCAGCGGCTCGTCGGCCAGGCGCGCCTCGAAGGCTTCGGCGCTGGCGAATTGCTCGCTCACCAGGCGCCGCGAGCGCAGCAGCCAGGCCAGCGCCTCGCGCACACTGGCGTCGTCGTCGACGATGAAGATCAAGGCATCGATCAGGGGTTGCATGAGATGAGTGTCAGCTGGCGGTCGCAAGAGTAAATCGGAAGACCGTGCCGCGCGGCCGCTGCGGCTCGAACATGAGCACGCCTCCGTGCTGCTCGACGACGGTGCGGCACAGGCTCAGGCCCAGCCCCATGCCGTCGGGCCGGGTCGTGAAGAAAGGCGTGAAGAGGCGCGCCGCCACCTCGTCGCTGATGCCGCAGCCGACATCGGCGACCGAGAACTCGAGCCAGCGGCGCGCGTCCGCGCCCGGACTTCCGCCGGCGCGCACGACGCGCAGCCGCAGCACCCGCTCGGCCAGGCCGGGCATGTCCATCGCCTGCATGCCGTTGCGCGCCAGGTTCAGCAGCACCTGCTCGACCAGCGTCCGGTCGCACACCACGGCCGGCAGGTGCTCCTCGAACGCGAGCTCGACGCGGACCCCCAGCTTGCGCGCCTGCAGCCGCACCAGCGGCAGCACCGCATCGACCAGCGCCTGGGGCGTCACCGCCTCGCGCGTGCGGTCGCGCCGACGCACGAAGTCGTGCACGCTGCGGATCACCTGGCCGGCGCGGTCGGCCTGCTCGGCAATGCGGCGCACCGCCATCGCGACCTCTTCGTGCTCGCTCGCGCGCGGCAGGCCGTCGGCACCGAGCAGGTTGAGCGAGCCGCTCGCATAGCTCGCGATCGCCGCCAGCGGCTGCGTCAGTTCGTGGCTCAGCAGCGAAGCCATCTCGCCGACGGTCGCCAGCCGCGCGCTGGCCTGCAGGCGCTCCTGGCTGGCCCGCGACAGTTCCTCGATGCGGCGCTGCTCGCTGATGTCGATGAAGGCGCTCATCCAGCCGCTCTGGGACCCTTGCGCGTTGATCAGCGGGGCCTCGAAGATCAGCACCGGGAAGCGGGTGCCGTCCTTGCGCATGAAGACCGATTCGAATCCCTCGCGCGGCGGCGTGGCGCCCGCCAGTCGCACCGCCTGCCGGCGCTGGTATTCGTGCGCCAGTTCGGTCGGCCAGTAGGGCGCCTCGACGTCGCTGCCCATCAGCTCCTCGGCACTGAAGCCCACCATCTCGCAGAAGGCCGGATTGACATAGGTGATGCGGCCCCGCAGGTCGCGCGCGCGCAGGCCCGTGATGACCGAGTCCTCCATGGCCTTGCGAAACGCCAGCGCATCGGCGAGATCGCGTTCGGCGCGCAGGCGCCGGCGCGTGTCGCGCGCCAGCAGCACCAGCACCGACACCAGCGCGATCGAGATCGCCGTGACCAGCGCGGTCAGCATGTTGGGGAACAGGTCGGGCACGGCGCGCCAGCCGTCGACGCGCAGCATCAGGGTGGCGCCCGGAAGGTCGATCAGCTGCTGCGCGGTGAAGACCCGCGTGCCGATGCGGCGCGGCGCGCCGATCGCCACCAGCCGGGTGCCGTCGGCCTCGGTGAAGGCCACCTCCTGACCACGGCTGAGCATCGGCGCCAGCATCTCGGTCAGCGTGTCGCGAAGGGAGTAGGCAGCCACCAGGTAGCCGCCGCCCTCGACCGGCACGCACAGTTCCAGGACCTCGAGGCCGCTGCCCTGGGTCGAGGCCACGTAGTGGCTGGGCGAATAGGCCGGCGTGCCGAGCTTGCGCGCGCTGGTGCAGGCCTGCTCGACGTCGGTCTGGTTGGGGCCGCGTTCGTTGTCGCCGAACACCCGCCGTCGATAGGGCGAATCGACCACGCCGAGCGGATGCAGGGCCGGGTCGCGCCATTCGAGGCGCAGCCATTCGCGATGGTCGCGCAGCAGGCCGGCGGCCCGGGTTTCCCACTGCTCGCGGTCGACGCCGCCGGCCAGCGAGGCGCGCAGCGTCTGCACGTTGCGTTGCAGACCATCGCGCAGGTCCGACACCGCATCGGCCGTGTCGCGGTCCAGCACGGTCTGGGTCTGCTCGACCTCGTGCCGGCCGGCCAGCCAGACCACGGTGACCAGCAGCGCCAGCACCAGGATCGCCAGCAGCACCCACAGGAACCAGCGCCGCCACACCGAGCGCATGAAGCGCAACCGCGCGAACGCGGGCCGCAGGACGCGGGCGACGGGCAGCGGAGGCGCGGACACCGGCTTCAGATCACGCTGTGGGACAGCGCGGGCAGTTGCGCGCGCGCGGCTTCGAGCTGCGCGGCATCGATCTCGAACAGCACCGCGGCTTCGCCTTCGGCGTGCTGCGCCACCACCGCGCCCCAGGGGTCGACCACCATCGACTGGCCCCAGGTCTGGCGTCCGTTCTCGTGGGTGCCGCCTTGCGCCGGCGCGACCACCCAGGCGAGGTTCTCGATCGCCCGGGCGCGCAGCAGCACCTCCCAGTGGGCGGCGCCGGTGGTGCGCGTGAAGGCGCTGGGCACCAGCAGCAGCTCGGCCCCCTCGCGCGCCAGCGCGCGATAGAGCTCGGGAAAGCGCAGGTCGTAGCAGACGCTCATGCCGATGCGCCAGCGATGGCCGTCGCGCGAGGGCAGGTCGAAGCACACCGGCTGCGAGCCCGGCGCGATCACGCGGCGCTCGTCGTAGCGCTCGCGGCCATTGTCGAAGAAGAACAGGTGGATCTTGTCGTAGCGCGCGACGCAGGCGCCGTCCGGTGCGTAGACCAGCGAGCTGTTGAAGACATGCTGGTCGTCGTCGGTCTCGATCGGCAGCGTGCCGCCGACGATCCAGAGCCCGAACTCGCGCGCGGCATCGGCCAGGAAGCTCTGCACCGTGCCGGCACCGGCGGTCTCGCGCAGCGCCAGCTTGTCGGTGTCGCGCCGACCCATCATGCAGAAGTACTCGGGCAGCACCGCGAGCTCCGCGCCCGCGGCTGCGGCCTGGGCCAGCAGGTCGTGGGCGCGCGCCAGGTTGGCCTCGCGGGCGATGGCCGACACCATCTGGATCGCAGCGACTTTCATGGCGGTTGTCTCCTGAACTCGTTGAGGCCGCCCGCCGGGCCGCCCCAAGGGCGGACTGCACCCCCTCGGGGGGCAGCGATACACGAAGTGATGAGCGTGGGGGCCATGTCTTATCGGGGAATCGACGGCGCAGCCTGGGCCTCGGGGGTCGGCCGGCGCGCCACCCGGGTGATTTTCGGGTCGGTCCAGGTGCCGTCGATCTGGAACTCCTGCGTGGCGGCGGCAATCAGCGGCCGGCTCAGCACCATCTGGGCCAGGAAGGTCCCGAGGCCGATCGCGGGATTGATTGCAGTCGCCACCAGCGCCGCCGTGCCGGCGCTGATCTCGGGCACGACCACCACCCGGATGTTCTGCGTCTCGCGCGCGATGTCGGCCGAGCCATCCATCAGCACGGCGGCGTTGACACCTTTCATCTGCAGGTTGTTGGTGGACGCCACGCCCTTGACGATGGTGGCATCGCCGCGCAGGAAATCGAAGGCGAAGCCGGCGCTGAAGATGTCGCGGAAGTCGAGCGTGAGGCGCCGCGGCAGGGCCTGCAGGCTCAACACGCCCAGCAGCTTGGCGATGCCCGGATCGGCCTTGAGGAACTGTCCCGATTCGACGTCGATCTTCAATTGCCCGCCCAGGCTCGGGTAGTCGATCGAGAACGGCGAGCCGGTCCAGTTCACCTCGCCCTCGAGCCGGCCCCGGCCGCGCCGGACCACATCCTTCATGCCGAAGCGATTGAGCAGCGCGCCGGCATCCGTGATGTCGAGCTTGAATTCCATGGCGGTGCGGCGCTGCTCGCGCCCGCCGCTGCCGCCCGGCGGTGCCGCCCAGCTGCCCTGGGCATTGAAGGTGGCATCGGGGTTGGTGAGGGTCAGCTTGTTGAGCCGCCATTCGCGCCCGACGCCGCCGCGGTTCACCGCGTCGATCTCGGCCCGGCCGAGCCGTCGGCCCAGCAATTCGAAGTCGTCGACCACGATGTCGAGGGCCGGCAGGGTGCTCGGCTGCTCGTCGAGCAGCGACTCGACCGCGGTCGCCTCGCTGCGGGCGATCTTGAGCCGCGCGAGCCGCGCGTACAGCCGCCCGGCCTGCGCATGACGGTATTCGGCGTAGCCGCTGAGCTCGGTGGCGTCGACGTTGGCGCGCCAGAGCTGGCCGTCGCGCGTGCCGCCCAGCACCACGTCGTGCAGCGTTCGGCCGCCGAACGCCAGCTCCTGCGCGCGCAGCGCGATCACGGTGGGCAGGTAGGCGAGCGCGTCGTCGCCGCTGTCGACATTGGGCGCCGCTTCGGGCGCCTTGCCGGTGGTCTCGCTGAACAGCGCCTGCCAGGCGCTCAGGTCGAGCCGGGCGAAGCGCATGTTCGCGAGCACGCCGCGTTCGGGCGACGGCGCGGATTCGTCGGCCCCCAGCCCGATGCCGATGCCGCCGCGCAGCACGCGCGCCTCGCGGCCGGAAATGTCGCGCACGTAGCTGGCCGAGCCGACCTTGCCGAACTCGAGCGAGATCTGATCGTGGACCAGCGGCGCGGCGCCCGAGGCCCGGGCTTCGCGCAGCACGACCTTTTTCTCGACCCGCAGCGGCATGATCTCGTCGGCCTGCTTGGTCATGGGCGCCGGCAATTGCAGGCCCAGGCCCTGAAGGCTGCTCGTGAGCAGGAAGTCGGAGGCGCCCTCGCGCACCGAATAACGGGCCGCGTAGGGCGTGCTGCCGGTCGTGTTCTTGGCCAATCGCGCCAGCCAGTCGACCTCGCGCGCCGCGCGCAGGCCGTCGGCGCTCGCCGTGCCCTGGACGCGGATGTCCAGTTCCTGCCTGGCGCCGAAGCGGCCGCTGCCCTCGATGCGCATCGCACCCCCGAGCCCGCGCGCCTGCACGCCGGCCAACGAGAAGCCGTTCTCGGTGAAGCTCAGCGTGCCGCGCGCCTGCGTCAGCGCCGGCGCAGCGGACGCGAGCTGCAGCTCGTTGTCGGCCAGCACGATGCTGGCCTGCACCTTGGTCTTGTCCATCGCCTCCAGCGGCAGCTCGAGGCGCAGCTTGTAGTCGGCGTTGCCGGTCGCGCGCATCTCCGCCAGGGTGGCACCGACTTCGCCGGCCAGCGGCCCGCCGACCCGCAGCAGCTCGCCCAGCGGGCCCTTGGCCTGCGCATCGACCTTGAGCAGCGCATGGTGCGACATGTCGGCGATCTGGGCCTCGGCCTTCGTGATCTCGATCCCCTGCGCGCCGGCGATGCGCCCGCGCGCGTTGCGCACCAGCATGCCGGCGCGCTCGAACACCAGCTCGCCCGACAGGCCCGTCAACCCTGGCCAGACCTTGGTCTCCCGCGGCGCCGGCGGCACATAGGCATAGCTGACGTCGGCGACCTTCGCGACGATGCGGAAGTCCCCGTGCTTCGGGTCCATGAAGGGCATGTCCCAGAGGTCGCCGCGGACCTTGAAGTCGACCGAGCTGGCGGTGCCCTTGGTGACCGCGTCGCGCACGTAGTCGCGCGTGGGCTTCGGAATGTGAAGCGGCAGATAGCGCCAGACCCGGGTGCCGTCGGCCCGCGTCAGCTTGCCCTGCAGGTCGAGCACGCCGGGATAGCGGTCGGCGCCGCGCGACACCGCGGGGTCGCTGGTGCGCCAGCTGGCCTGGGCCTCGCCCTCGGCATCGACGTTCGCGAAGCGCAGGTTCGAGACCTGCAGCTGGGCCGCGCCGCCCTCGAGCTTCCACTGGAGCTGGCTCGACAGCCGCTCGATCGGCACCACCGGCTCCTCGAACACGCCGGGCAGGTCGAGCGCGCCGTTCGCGATCGACAGCGTGGCGCTGCCGCCGGCCTGGCTGGCCTCGAAGTCGACCGTGGCGCCGCTCACGCCGGGGGTTCCGACCGGCTCGTGCGGCGGCGCGCTCGCGGGCACCGGGGCCGGGGCGGCCGCCGGCGCACCCGGCTGCGACGCCACGCTGAAGCCGCTCATGCGCCCCTTGAACTGATAGTGGTCGGGTTCGCCCGCCGTACCTTGCCAGCTGGCCTCGATGCGCTCGACCAGGCCGCGCGGCTGGAACGCCTCGATCCGCTTGCGGGCCGCCTCGCCCAGCGGCAACCGGTCGGCGATCATCGCCAGCGCCGCGAGATCGAGCCGGTCGGCTCGCAGCGCGGTGCGCTCTGCGGCATGGCCCTTGGCCGGCGTGTGCTGGAACCACAGATTGCCCCCGGGCCAGCGCATCTGATCGGCGGTGTCGAACTGCAGCCGGCTGGTTGCAAACTCCAGCGTGCCGTCGCTGCGCTTGCCGGCCAGGCGTCCGGTGACGTCGCGCAGCACCAGCGGCCGGAGCGCCTTGCCGAGCGAGGCGTCGATGCGGGTCAAGGCCAGGTCGACCGCGCCGCCGCTGAACTCGCCGTCATTGACGTCGGCCCAGACCCGCAAGCCGCCCGCGCCTTCGCGGATCCGGCCGTCGAGGTCGACGTAGCGGCCGAGCCGCGTGATGTCGATGTAGGGCAGGTCGGCATAGACCTGGCCGTCCCAGGTGCGCCAGTTGCCGCTGCGCACCGACAGCAGGGGCTGGCGGAACCGGCCGCGCAGCGTGATGCGCTCGCCCCAGCCGGCCGGCGGCGTGGCGTCGAGGCGCATCGCGTGGCGGCGGCCGCCGTTGCGGGCGACGAACTGGACGTCGGTCAGCAGCAGCGGCCCGGTCTTGCGCCGCTCGTCGGTCCAGCGCACCGTCCCGCCCTGCACCACGACCTCGCGCTGGGCGAAGAACCAGTCGGCACCGTCGCCGCCGCCGCTGGTCTCGTTGGACATGTCGAGCCCGGCGATGTGCAGCTTGCCGAGCGCGTCGCGCCGGACTTCGACCTGCGGCCGCTCGATGTAGAGCTGCTCGAAGCTCAGGTTCCAGAGCGAGCGCGGCGACACGCTGGCCACCACCCGCTCGAGGCGCAACGCCTCCTGGTTGCGGGCGTCCAGGAGCACCACGTCGCGCAGCTCGACCGTGGGAAACAGGCTGCCCGACCGGGCGCCGATCGAACCGATGCGCACCGGCACGCCGATGGCCCGTGTGGCCTGCGCTTCCAGCGCGCCACGGTAGTCGCCGATTCGCGGCACAATCCAGAGATGTAGGACAGCGACTGACAGCGCAAGCAGGAGCCATGCACCGATCAGCAAACCCAACAACCAGCGCGCCGTCGCAGCGGTGATCTTGAGCAGACGTGAAGGGGAAGACGTCGTGTCGTTCATTGAGGATCGCGCTGTGTCAGGAATTATGACCGCCAGCACCCAACCGGGTTCCACCGGTGCCGATGCCGAGATTCAGCGGTCGATGCCGCCATCCGATTCGCCGCCACTGTCGGCCTATTCGCGCTTCGTTCAGCGGCTTCGGCGCCGCTACGCTGCCGAGCTGCCATTGCTGCCGCCAGGCGAACCGCTGCGCGCCCCTATGGCCGAGGCCTATCAGGCCCTGCGCGCGCGCGGCGACACGGCCGCCGACGCGCTGCGCATCGTGCGCCAGCTGGTGATGGAGCGGCTGATCGCGCTCGACTGCGACCAGCAGGCGGCGCTGGCGGTGGTCACCACCGCGGTCACGCAACTGGCCGAATTCGCGCTCGACGTCGCCTGCCGCGAAGCCTGCGCCGAACTCGACGAAGTGCACGGGGCACCGCTCGCGGCCGACGGCCGGCGCGCCCAGCTCTGGGTCGTCGGCATGGGCAAGCTCGGCGCGCGCGAGCTCAACGTGTCGAGCGACATCGACCTGATCTATCTCTACGACCAGGACGGCGAAACCGCAGGCGACCCCGATGGGCGTTCACGGCTCGCCAACCAGGAATACTTCGCGCGCGCGGTCAAGCGCATCTACGCGCTGGTGGGCGACACCACCGGGAACGGCTTCGTGTTCCGCGTCGACCTGGCGCTGCGGCCCAACGGCAACTCGGGGCCGAGCGTGGTCTCGCTCGATGCGCTCGAGGAATATTTCCAGGTCCAGGGCCGCGAATGGGAGCGCTTCGCCTGGCTCAAGAGCCGCGTGGTGGCGCCCGCGGCGGTGGTGGCCGACAGCTCGGCGCAGGCGCTGCGCGGGGTGGTGCTTCCCTTCGTCTTCCGCCGCTACCTGGACTACAGCGTGTTCGACTCGCTGCGCACGCTGCACCGGCAGATCCGCGAACAGGCGGCGCGCCGCAGCGCCGGCCGGCCCGAACGCGCCAACGACGTCAAGCTGTCGCGCGGCGGCATCCGCGAGATCGAGTTCACGGTGCAACTGCTGCAAGTGGTGCGCGGCGGCCAGTTCCCCGAGTTGCGCACCCGGCCCACGCTCGATGCGCTGCAGCGCCTGGCGCGCGCCGGCCTGATGCCGCAGGAAACGGCCAATGCGCTGGCCGCCGCCTACGAGTTCCTGCGCCGGGTGGAGCACCGCATCCAGTACCTGGACGACCAGCAGACCCACGTGCTGCCGGTGAACGACGACGATCTGCGGTGGATCGCGCAGACCCTCGGGTACGCCGACTGCTGCGCCTTCCTGGCCCAGCTCGACGCCCATCGCGAATTCGTCGCCCAGGAGTTCGACAAGCTGCTCGGCGGCAAGGCGCCCTGCAACGGCTGCAAGGGCGGCGCGCCGGGCCCGGCGCCGGTGGACATTCACGACCTGATCGACACCCTGCCCGGTCCGTTCGCCGAACGCATCCGCGGCTGGAGCGAGAACCCGCGCGTGCTGGCGCTGCGCGACGACACGCGGGCCCGCCTGCGCCAGCTGATCCAGCGCACCGGCCAGTGGCTGCGCGAGCCCGACAGCGAGGCGCCGGGCCGCATTTCCCACCATGTCGAGGCTGCGCTGCGCTGGGCCGACTGGATCGAGCCGCTGCTGCGCCGCGAAAGCTACATCGCGCTGCTGGTCGAACGGCCCGCCGTGCAGGAGCGGCTGCTGCGCCTGCTCGGCTCGGCCAAGTGGCCGGCGCGCTACCTGCTGCAGCATCCCGGCGTGATCGACGAGCTGGCCAGCAACGAGATGCTGAGCGGCCGCTTCGTGGCGGCCGAGTTCGAACGCGAGCTCGAGGACCGCCACCAGTCGCTGACACGCACCGGCGAAGCCGACGAGGAGCGCCTGCTCAACCTGCTGCGCCATGCGCACCATGCCGAGCTGTTCCGCACGCTGGCGCGCGACGTCGATGGCCGGATCACGGTCGAGCAGGTGGCCGACGACCTGAGCGCGCTGGCCGACGTGGTGCTGCGCGTCACCGCGCGCTGGTGCTGGCCGCAGGTGCGCAATCCGCACCGCGAGCAGCCGCAGTTCGCGATCATCGGCTACGGCAAGCTCGGCGGCAAGGAACTGGGCTACGGCAGCGACCTCGACATCGTCTTCGTCTACGACGACGAGGACGAGCGCGCCGGCGAGGTCTACGCGGCCTACGTGCGCAAGCTGATCAACTGGCTCACGGTCAAGACCCGCGAAGGCGACCTGTTCGAGATCGACACCGCGCTGCGCCCGAACGGCAACTCGGGCCTGCTGACCACCAGCTTCGAGGCCTACGAGAAATACCAGCTCGGCCGCGGCAGCAACACCGCCTGGACCTGGGAGCACCAGGCCATGACCCGCGCCCGCTTCGTGCTCGGCGCGCCGGCGCTCGGCGAGCGCTTCGACCGCATCCGCGAGGCGGTGATCACGGCGCCGCGCGATCGCGACGCGCTCAAGGCCGAGATCGTGGCGATGCGCGAGAAGGTGCGCGCCGCGCGCCCGGTCAAGCCCGACCGCTTCGACGTCAAGCACAGCGCGGGCGGCATGGTCGACGCCGAATTCGCGGTGCAGTTCCTGGTGCTGTCGGCGGCCGAGGCGCATCCCGAACTGGTGCCCAATGTCGGCAACATCGCACTGCTGCTGCGGGCCGAGGCGGCCGGCCTGCTCCCCACGGGTATCGGCCAGGCCGCCGCCTCCGCCTACCGCGAGCTGCGCCGGGTGCAGCACCGGGCCCGGCTCAACGAGGAACCGACGCAGGTGCCGATGACGGCGCTGGTGGTCGAGCGCGAGGCCATGCTGGCCCTGTGGAAGGCCGTATTTGATTGAGACTGGCCCCCACGCTCCCCCACTGCGTGTGGGTCGCTGCCCCCCGAGGGGGCCGCAGGCCGCCTTGGGACGGCCCGGCGCCGGCCTGGATGGCCCCCACGCTCCCCCACTGCGTGCGCTGGGCCGCCTGATCGCACCACGGATCGCATTCGGGATCGCGGCGGCGACGCTGGTGTTCCTCGCCGGCTGCGCCAGCGGACCGCGCGGCGGCTCCGGCGTCGGCCGCGACGGCGCCGACGCCAATCCGCCTTCCGGACTGAGCCAGGTGCCCGATGCCGAGCCCCGGGTTGAGTCGATCCGCAGCAGCGGCGGTACCAGCAAACCCTATACGGTGCTCGGCCGCTCCTACGTCCCGATCGCGGACGACCGGCCGTTCCGCGAAAGCGGCCTGGCCTCGTGGTATGGCGCCAAGTTCCACGCCCAGTCCACCGCGAGCGGCGAGCCCTACGACATGTACGCGATGACTGCCGCACACAAGACGCTGCCGCTGCCGAGCTACGTGCGGGTGCGCAACCCGGCCAACGGGCGCGAGGTGATCGTGCGCGTGAACGACCGCGGCCCCTTCCACGACGACCGCGTGATCGACCTGAGCTACACCGCGGCGCTCAAGCTCGACCTGCTGCGCGGCGTCGCACCGGTGGAGATCGAGCGCATCACCAACGAGGACATCCGCACCGGCGCCTGGCGGCGGGCCGATGCGCCGGTGCTGGCGCAGCAGGCGGTTCCCGCCTTTGTGGCGGCCGCGCCGGCCGCTGCACCCGACAGTGTCGCGGTGCCTTCGACGTTGACCGTGCCGGTGGTCGCCACCTCGCGAGACGACGCCATGCAGGTCACGGCGCTGCCGCCGATGGCCCCGCTGGCCGCTCCTGCGGTCCAGGACGCCGCGCCGACGCCGCGTGCGGCGGCCGCTGCCGGGCCCGGCTTCTGGGTCCAGCTCGGCGCCTTCAGCCAGCGCGACGGCGCGCTGCGCTTCCAGCAGCAGGTGGCGCGCGAAATGCCGATGCTGTCCGCCAACCTCGCCGTGTTCAGCGAGAGCGGCACGCACCGGCTGCAGGCCGGTCCCTTTGCATCGCGCGATCTGGCGCGCGACACGGTCGAACAGGTCCGCAACGGCCTGCAACTGGCGCCGGTGATCGTCGAGCGCCGGTGACTAGGCTCGCCCCCAGGTTGGCTCACTTCGTGTAGCCGCCCACCCCCTACCGGGGGCAACACCAGCGGCCCGGCGGAGCCGGTTCCGCGGTGTTTCACCAACGGGCCTGGCTGCGCCGGCCGGTGAATACCGGCGCTGTGGTTTGTCTTCGGCTGCGCGTAGCGCGCCCGTTGGTGGGCAGTCGCGGAACCGGCTTTGCCGGGCCGCTGACTGCGCCCCCGGTAGGGGGTGGGCGCCCGGACACGAAGTGCCGGGCAACCTGGGGGCGAGCAACAGCCTCAAGCGCCCTGGTATTCGGGCTTGGGACCCAGGGAGGCGGCCAGCTCCTTGCGATACCGATTGAGCTCCTGCACCGTCTTGAAGCTCCGGTTCATCAGCAGGCTCAGGTTGTGCAGGATGCGCTCGCCGACCTTGCTTTCCCAGACGGCGTCGAACTTGATCTGCTTGTCGAGCCAGTGCTCGAGCCAGTCCGGATCGGGCACGCGGCTCTGGATCGTGTCGTTCGGGAACAGCGCCTTGTTGACGTGCAGGTTGGTCGGATGCAGCGCCTGCGCGGTGCGGCGCGCGCTGGCCATCAGCACGCCGACCTTGGTGAAGGCCGAGCGCGCCTCGTCGCCGAATTTTTCCATCGCGCGCTTCATGTAGCGCAGGTAGGCGCCGCCGTGGCGGGCCTCGTCCTGGCTCAGCGTGGTGTAGATGTGCTTGATGACCGGTTCGGTGTGCCACTCGGCCGCGCGGCGGTACCAGTGGTTGAGGCGGATCTCGCCGCAGAAATGCAGCATCAGCGTCTCGAGCGGCGGAGCCGGGTCGAAATCGAAGCGCACATCGTGCAGTTCCTGCTCGGTCGGCGCGTGCTGCGGGCTGAAGCGCTTCAGGTATTCCATCAGCACCAGCGAGTGCTTCTGCTCCTCGAAGAACCAGATCGACATGAAGGCCGAGAAGTCGCTGTCATGGCGGTTGTCGCGCAGGAACATCTCGGTGGCCGGCAGCGCGGCCCATTCCGTGATCGCGTTCATCTTGATGGTCTGGGCCTGCTCTTCGGTGAGCCGGGTTGCGTCGAAAGACTGCCAAGGAATATCCTTGTCCATGTCCCAGCGGACAGATTCGAGTTGTCTGAAGAGTTCCGGATAAAGCATCAATGTCTTTCTTAAGCCATGGGATTTTAGTCGGGAGGCCGGACACGCCCGTGACAGGCGCGCGATGATCGGGATTTGCCCGGCGCCAGAAACCGAATTCCTGCGCACTTTCACTCGGGAAATCGCAAAATGCCAATGCCCATCCGGCCGACAGTGCTTCTCGTTCCGGCGCTCGCCCTCGCGGCGTGCCTGATCCCGGCCGCGGCCACGGCCCAGAGCACCCCGCAGGCCCCTTCTTCCGCCGCCGCGCCCGCCTGCCCGGCCCTCCTGCAGCACAGCTTCCCGCGGTTGCAGGACGAAAAGCCCCAGGCGCTGTGCCAGTACGCCGGCAAGGTGGTGCTGGTGGTCAATACCGCCAGCTTTTGCGGCTTCACACCGCAGTACAAGGGCCTGGAAGCGCTGGACAGCAAGTACCGCGAGCGCGGGCTGGTGGTGCTCGGTTTCCCCTCGAACGACTTCGCCCAGGAAGCGGGCTCGAACAAGGAGATCGCCGACTTCTGCGAAAGCACCTTCGGCGTCAAATTCCCGATGTTCGCGAAATCATCGGTCCGGGGGCCGGAGGCCAACCCGCTGTTCAAGCAACTGGCGCAACTCTCCGGAACGACGCCCAAGTGGAACTTCTATAAATACCTGATCGGCCGCGACGGCAAGGTGGTGGACTCCTATTCGAGCCTGACCTCGCCGGACGACCGCGCCTTCGTGCGCGAGATCGAAAAGCAGTTGAACGCAGCGCCGCTCGCGGCGGCCAGGTCGGATTCCGCAACACTTTCGAACTAGTCACAAACGCTTACTCATCGAGCGGGAACCCGGTCGCCGCCCCATGCTCATACCGTTTCCGGGCACGTAGGGCCCGGTCGTTTTCTTTTCATGTTGCGAGGTCTTCCAGGCGCTTGCCGTCAGGTTGAAATCCCGAGGCGATTCTTCTCCTCCTCCCTCCCTCCCTCCTTCGTCCGGGGCGCCTCGCAACATCTTTATCTCGGGGATAGTGCTCGCCCCCAGGTTGCCCGCACTTCGTGTCGGGCGCCCACCCCCTACCGGGGGCAACACCAGCGGCCCGGCGGAGCCGGTTCCGCGGTGTTTCACCAATGGCCTGGCTTCGCCGGCCTCGCAAACTGAAAAGCCCCGCATCGCGGGGCTTTTCTTGTTTGGGGCTGCGCGTAGCGCGCCTGTTCGGGGGCTGCCGCGGAACCGGCTTCGCCGGGCCGCCGGCTGCGCCCCCTGCAAGGGGGTGGGCGGCTACACGAAGTGAGCCAACCTGGGGGTGTTCAAGGTGCTGTGTCGGCGAAGCTGGGGCGGAGCATCAGCTTGTCGTAGAGGCGGACCAGATTGGAATGGTCGGCGCGCCAATCGATTTCGGGGAAGCGATAGCCGATCCAGCCCAGGGCACAGCCGACGGCGATGTCGGACAGGCTCAGGTGGATGCCGCTGCAAAAGGGCTTGTCGGCCAGGCCCTTGGCCATGGCGGCGATGCCGGCCGTGACCTTGCCGCGCTRGCGGTCCATCCAGGCCTGGCTGCGCTCGCTGTCGGCGCGCAGCGTCCAGATGGCTTCCATGCGCAGCAGCACGCCGGCGTCCATCACGCCGTCGGCCAGCGCCTCCCAGGTCTTGACCTCGGCGCGCTCACGGCTTTGCTGCGGGATCAGCTTGCCGACCGGCGACAGGGTGTCGAGGTATTCGACGATCACGCGCGAGTCGAACATGGCCTCGCTGCCGTCCATGATCAGGCAGGGCACCTTGCCGAGCGGGTTGGAACTGGAAATCGTGGTGTCGGCAGACCAGACGTCTTCGATCACGAACTGGTAGTCGAGCCGCTTTTCGGCCATGACCACGCGCACCTTGCGCACGTAAGGGCTGGCAGCGGATCCGATCAGTTTCATGCGGGCATTCCCCCCATCAGGGTCTTCGTTGTAGCGCTTTGATTCTAGGGGAAGGCGGGCAGCGCGAAATCCCGTTCCGGCCCCGCGTTCCGAAGCGAAATTGCTTCGGCCGGGCCGCAACCTAAAATTGGCCCATGAGTTTCTCCACCGTCTCCGCCCTTTCCCCCCTCGACGGCCGTTATGCGGCCAAGCTCTCGGCGCTGCGCCCGCTGATGAGCGAACAGGGCTACATGCACCGGCGAGTGCAGGTCGAGGTGGCGTGGTTCATCGCCCTCTCGGACTGCGGCTTCGCCGAATTCAAGCCTCTCACCGGCGGCGCCCGCAAATACCTGCTCGGCCTGGTTTCCAACTTCTCCGAGGCCGACGCGGTCGCGATCAAGCAGATCGAGAAGACCACCAATCACGACGTGAAGGCGGTCGAATACTGGATCAAGTCGAAGTTCGAGGCCCGCCCGGAACTGCTGGCCGCGTCCGAATTCGTCCATTTCGCCTGCACCAGCGAGGACATCAACAACACCAGCCATGCGCTGCAGATCCAGGCTGCGCGCGAAAAAGTGATGCTGCCGGCGATCGACGGCCTGATCGCGACCCTGCGCGACATGGCGGGCAAGTTCGCCGATGTGGCCATGCTCTCGCGCACCCACGGCCAGACCGCCAGCCCGACCACCGTCGGCAAGGAACTCGCGAACGTCGCGGTGCGGCTCGCCAAGGCGCGCGAGCAGATCGCGGCCGTGCAACTGCTGGGCAAGATGAACGGCGCGGTCGGCAACTACAACGCCCACATGGCCGCCTGGCCCGATTTCGACTGGGAAGCCTTCAGCTGCAAGGTGGTCGAGACGCCCGCGCCGCTCGGCCTGGGCCTGGCTTTCCAGCCCTACAGCATCCAGATCGAGCCGCACGACTACATGGCCGAGCTGTTCGACGCCGTGGCGCGCGCCAACACTATCCTGGTCGACTTCTCGCGCGACATCTGGGGCTACGTGAGCCTGGGCTACTTCAAGCAGCGCCTGAAGCCCGGCGAGATCGGCTCCTCGACGATGCCGCACAAGGTCAACCCGATCGACTTCGAGAATGCCGAGGGCAACCTGGGCCTGGCCAATGCGCTGCTGCGCCATCTGAGCGAGAAGCTGCCGATCAGCCGCTGGCAGCGCGACCTCACCGACAGCACGGTGCTGCGCAACATCGGCGTCGCCTTCGGCTATGCCACGCTCGCCTACGCCAGCCTCGCCACCGGCCTGGGCAAGCTCGAACTCAACCAGGAAGCGCTGGCCGATGACCTCGACAGCTCCTGGGAAGTGCTCGCCGAGCCGATCCAGACCGTGATGCGGCGCTTCGGCGTGCAGGGTGCCTACGAGCAGCTCAAGGAAGTCACGCGCGGCAAGACCGTGACCGCCGAGGCGCTGCACGGGCTGATCCGCTCGCTCGCCATTCCGGAGGCCGAAAAGGAGCGCCTGCTGGCCATGACGCCCGCCAGCTACATCGGCAAGGCTGCCGAACTGGCCCGGCGGGCATGAAGGCCCCCACGCTCGGCACTTCGTGTCCTCGCTGCCCCCCGAGGGGGCTGATCCGCCTTGGGGCGGCCCGGCGGCGAATCTGATGGCACTCAAATCGACCATCTTCAAGGCCAGTCTCGCGGTCGCCGACATCGACCACAACTACTACGCCGACCACGCGCTGACCCTGGCGCGCCATCCCAGCGAAACCGACGAACGGATGATGATCCGGCTGGTGGCGCTGGCGCTCAACGCCCACAAGCTGCAGGACGTGTGCAACGGCGACGGCACGCTGGCCTTCGGTGCCGGCCTGTCGAACCCGGACGAGCCGGATGTCTGGCTGCGCGACTTCACCGGCCAGGTGAAGCTCTGGATCGAGGTCGGCCAACCCGAGGACAAGCCGGTGATCAAGGCCTGCGGCAAGGCCGACGAGGTGATCGTCTACTGCTTCAACCATGCCGCCGAGATCTGGTGGCGCGGCATCGAGACCAAGCTGACGCGGCCGCAGAACCTCAGCGTGTTTCGCGTGCCGACCGCGGCCTCGCAGTCGCTGGCGGCGCTGGCGCAGCGCTCGATGCAGCTGCAGGCGACGATCCAGGAAGGCGCGCTGATGCTGGGCGACGGCAAGACCAGCATCGACATAGAACCCGTGCGGCTGCGCTAGGGCCCGTGAACAGGCCCTAATCCCTGGGCATCGGGGCGCCGCACTGCCAGCACTGTTCGAATCCGCCCTCCACCAGCTCCCCGCAACGGCACTCCCAGCGACGCTGCGGCCGGTGCTTGAGCGCATGCAACAGCCGCTCGGCCAGCGCGAGCTGGCCGTCGTCCTCGATCCAGATCTCCGGCAGGCACTGGTCGGGCGGCAACTGGCCGGCCGCGGCGCCCAGGTACTCCCTCTGCACCGAGGCGCCGATGCCGTCGTCGCGCAGCATCTGCACCCACAGCGTCGCGATGGCCAGGTTCGGGGCTTGCGCGAGGCGTCGCATGGCGTTCAGTCGGCCGGATCGGGCGGCGCGTCCTCGGGCCAGACCTGCTCGGTCTCGCGCGCGCGCTCGGCATACTTGTTGAAGCGCCAGGCCGTGTCCTGCATCGTGATGCGACGCCAGGTCGAGCGCTTCTCGGCCGGCGACATCGCCGGCCAGTGCTGCACCTCGTCGAAGCTGCGGCCGCAGCCCTTGCACTGGTCGTCGCCCTGGCTGGTGGAGCAGATCGCGATGCACGGGGTGTCGGGCGTGCTCTGGTACCAGTCCATCCAGGCGGCCCAGGCCTTGGCAGGGAAGCCGACTTCGTCGACCTCGTCCTCGTGGTGGAACACCATCAGCGCATAGACCTCGGCCAGCGCCCGCAGTTCGGGGGCCAGCGTGATGCCGTCGGGCGAAGGTTTTCTCTCGCGCCAGAAATTGATGGCGGCCTCGATGTCGGTGATGTGAATGGCAGCCATGGGGAGACAAGAAAAAGCGAGCGCGCATCATAGTCCGGGCAATGTCCCGCAATGGTTGGAGGGATTGCTTGCTCCGAAATCAATAGCACCGCTGCGCCTGTCCACGCCGAATCCAGGCTCATTCTCTTCAAGGAATGAGACAAGTCTGGTTGCAACACCCTGGCCACGATGCTCTAATTCCGCCCACGAAGGGGAGTAGCTCCCACTCGCTCTCCAGGGAGTGGGTTCGCCAGGTCGTCAATACGAAGCAAAACACTTCCGGCCTGTCGGGCAGCCGCGTGCTGTCAAGCAAGACCTTCGATGTGAGCCCTCGCGGGTTTGATCGAAGCGTTGCAAGCCCCCGAGACTCCGTTCTCTCCGTCAACGCCTCATCCGATCCACGCGAGCGGGAGTGAAACGAAAACAGAGAGGACTTCATGGAGCAATTTCTAACCCCCGAATTCTGGGTCGCCGTCGGCCAGATCATCATGATCGACATTCTGCTGGGTGGCGACAATGCGGTCGTGATCGCGCTGGCCTGCCGCAAGCTGCCACCGGCCCAGCGCACCAAGGGCATCCTTTGGGGCACCGCTGGCGCCATCGTGCTGCGCGTCATCCTGATCTTCTTCGCCCTGACGCTGCTGGCGATTCCGTTCCTGAAACTGGCCGGCGCGATCCTGCTGCTGTGGATCGGCGTCAAGCTGCTGGCGCCCGAGCACGACGACGCCCACGGCAGCATCGCGGCGAGCGACAAGCTCTGGGCCGCGGTCAAGACCGTCATCGTGGCCGACCTGGTGATGAGCGTGGACAACGTGATCGCGATCGCGGGTGCCGCACAGGGCGCCGGCGCCGGCCACCAGATGCCGCTCGTGGTCTTCGGCCTGCTGGTCAGCATCCCGATCATCGTCTGGGGCAGCCAGCTGGTGATCAAGCTGATGGACCGCTTCCCGCTGATCATCACGCTGGGCGGCATGCTGCTCGGCTGGATCGCCGGAACCATGGCCGTGTCCGATCCGTCGGTGGCCAATCCGGCCGCCTGGACCTGGGTGCCGAAGCTGCCGCAGACCGACCTGGTGCGCTACGCTGCCGGCGTCATCGGCGCGTTGCTGGTGCTGGCGATCGGCAAGTGGGTCGCCGCGCGCCGCCCGAAGCCGGCCGACACGGTCGCCGCCTGAACTTCCCTTGCCCAATGTCTCTCCCACTCCAACCAGCATAGAAGGAGCAACCATGGAAAAGGTCATTCTGTACGTGGACGACGCGGGCTATGCCCGCGAGTTCCTCGCCAAGGCGCCGGCCGAGGCCGGCGCCGCCGGAGCACGCCATTGGGTGCTGGTGGCCTGCGCACCGCGCATGACCCACCGCATCAGCAAATGGGTCAGCCACAGTGCGCGCGAGAACTGGCGCGCCAAGTGGTTCGCCAAGGTGCAGGAGCAGTTGCTGCCGGTGCTGACGAGCGGCAATGCGCCGGTGACGCCGGTGCTGGCCAAGGGCCCGCTGACCGAACTGACGCAGCGCCTGAAGCTGGAGCACGGTGCCGCACGGGTGATCGATGCCCGCCGGCCGAAGCTCGGCGTCGATCTCGAACCCGTGGCACCCGACCAGACGCCGGCGGGCCAGTCCGGCTGGGCGTTGCCGGGCGCGGTGCTGGGCATGGGCGCGCTGCTGGTGCTGGCCAACGAGCTGTCCGAATAGCCCGTCGGGCCCACGCCGGATGCGACTCCTCATCAAATGGCTGCTCAGCGCGCTGGCGCTGCTCGCGGTCGCCTATCTCTACAGCGGCGTCCAGGTCACCACCTACACCTCGGCGCTGCTGGCCGCGGCCGTGATCGGGCTGCTCAACATGTTCGTGCGGCCGGTGCTGGTGGTGCTCACCCTGCCGGTCACGATCGTCACGCTGGGCCTGTTCCTGTTCGTGATCAACGCCCTGCTCTTCTGGGCCGCCTCGGGGCTGCTGTCGGGCTTTCACGTCAACAGCTTCTTCGCGGCGCTGCTCGGCTCGCTGATCTATTCGCTGCTCGGCGTGCTGATCGAGTCCGCGCTCGGCGGGCTGTTCGAGAAGCAGCGCTGACGCGCGCGCCCCGGCGGCTTCCTACCTGAGCTTCGCCTCGGCGGCCTGCTCCCTCAGGATCGCGTCGATGGCGCGGGCGCGGGTGTCGATGATCGACGCCTCGTAGTGGTCGACCGGACCGGCGCCCGGCTGGCCCTGCGCGCTCTTGCGGATCAGGTCCTGCGCCGCCTTGAAGCGGTCGCGCGCCGCCGCGTAGTCGAGCGAGGCGACGTTGGCCTCGGCATCGGCGCGCACCGCGCTGACCGTCTCGTTGTTCGCGCCATACAGGTTGGCGAGCATGCGCCAGGCGCTGGCGTCGCGCGGGTGGGTGGCGACCCAGTCGCGCAGCGCCGGAATCATCGGTGCCGGATTGCGCGTGGCGACCGCGGCCTGGGCCGCCAGCATCATTTCAGGCCGCTCCTTGGCCTTGGGATTCAGCAAGGCCGCGGCCGCAGGCGCCGCACCGGCCGCGAGCTCGATCTCGGCCGAGAGCAACCGCGCCAGCCGGGCCGACGGCGCGTCGCCGGCCGTGCGGGCGACCAACTGCTGGGCCAGCGCACGGGCCGCCTTGAAGTCGCGCAGCTCGCTGGCCGAGAGCACCGCCGCATAGAGGATGCCGGCCTGCTGCGCCGGCGAGCTGCGCGCGAACTCTCCGGTGCCCGCCGAATCGGCCCACAGCCGCAGCACGTCGACCCCGGGGCGGGTGAGCACCCGGGCGCGGGCGGCAATCATGGCGTGGTCCATCACCAGCGGCAGCGGTGCGGTGGCGCCGGGCTTGGCCTGGATGCGGCCCTGCATGTCGGCGATCCGCTCGCTGTTGAGCGGGTGGCTGCGCAGATAGGGGTAGGAGCCGTTGTCGTTGAGCCGCGAGGCGTACTGGAGCTTCTCGAACATCGAGGCCGCACCCTGCGGCGCGAAGCCGGCCTGCGTCATCACGCCGAAGCCGACACGGTCGGCCTCGCGCTCCATGTCGCGCGAGAAATTGAGCTGGTTCTGCATGAACATCGCCTGGCTGCCCATGATCATCGCCTGGCCGGCATCGGCGCTTCGGCTCTTGCTGGCGGCGATCACGCCCAGGATCAGGCCGGCGAGCATCATCGGCATCTGCTGGCTCTGCTTGGTCATGATGCGCGCGATGTGGCGCTGCGTGACGTGGGACAACTCGTGCCCTAGCACGGTGGCGAGCTCATCCCGGCTGCCGACCACCGCGATCAGCCCCAGGTTGAGCCCGAGATAGCCCCCGGGCAGGGCGAAGGCGTTGATGTTGCGGTCGCGGCCCAGCAGGATGGCCCAGGCGAAGCGCTCGTCGAGCTCGGGCGTGAGTTCGCCGCGCAGCCGCGCCGCGGCGAGCAGGCGCTGCCAGATGTCCTGCACGTACTCGACCAGCACCGGGTCGTCGATGAAGTCCGGGTCGCGGTAGAGCTCGCGGGCGATCTGGTCGCCCAGGTGGCGCTCGGCGCTGGCGGTCATCTCGCCGCCGTCGCCCATGCCGGGCAGCTGCTGGGCCAGCGCGCGCAAGGGCAGTGCGATCTGGGCGGCG
The DNA here is from genome assembly GCF_056405555.1 of Variovorax sp. P1_G12. Lineage (NCBI taxonomy): Bacteria > Pseudomonadati > Pseudomonadota > Betaproteobacteria > Burkholderiales > Comamonadaceae > Variovorax > Variovorax sp. P1_G12. The sequence continues at coordinate 138,588 of NZ_JBFUBW010000012.1, forward strand.
ATCAGCAGCCCGGCGCACAGGCCGCGCAGCAGGCGGGCAACCGGCGGTCGCGAGAGGATGGAGTGGTGAAAGGGAGTCAAGCGCGGCATTCCTCGTCCATTGGCTCGGCCCCGTATGATGCTTCACTCCGCAGAACGTTCACAGATGAGCTCTCTTACACATTTCGATGCCCAGGGCCAGGCGCACATGGTCGACGTGGCGGCCAAGCCCGCGACCCATCGCGTGGCCGTGGCGACCGGCCGCATCGAGATGCTGGCCTCGACCCTGGCCCTGATCGAGTCGGGCAGCGCCAAGAAGGGCGATGTGCTCGGCGTCGCGCGCATCGCCGGCATCCAGGCCGCCAAGAAGACCAGCGACCTGATTCCCCTGTGCCATCCGCTGGCGCTCACCCGCGTGGCGCTGGCCTTCGCGCTGGTCGACGGCACCCCGCCGCAGGTGACCTGCACCGCGACGGTCGAAACGGTCGGCCCCACCGGCGTCGAGATGGAGGCCCTGACCGCCGTCCAGGTGGCGCTCCTGACCATCTACGACATGTGCAAGGCGGTGGATCGCGGGATGCGCATCACCGACGTGCACCTGCTGGAGAAGCACGGGGGGAAGTCGGGGAGCTGGGTGGCGGGCTAGGCCCCACGGCCGGACCGCTCCAACGTGGGCTTGGTCAGGTCCGGTCGGCAGATTTTTTCAGTCTGCGCTTGAAACGACGCTCCCAGAGCTTGTCCGCGAAGAATTGCACGGTCTTGCGGACGCGATCGCGCCCATTGCGGGCGTCGTAGGGCGACCGGATGTCCGCGCCCAGTTGTCGCGCGCGCACGCTGAGCAGCGTCTCGGAGAGAACGCAGCGCGCTTTCATGCGCATGTCCTCGAATGTTTCCGCGGTCAGCGGGCTGGCCTTGTACCAGCCGCCGCTCCATTTGAACTTCCGCTTCGTCTCGGCCATCGCGTCCGGATCCGCAACCATGAAGACCAGGCGGTTTTGGGCGTACCCGGGATCGACGTGATCCCGGAACAGCTTGTGGGCCGGCTCGTAGCCGTCATGCACGAGCGAATCCAGGAATTCGTTGCCCGGGGAGAGGGTCACCAGCCCCTTGCGCAGCGTGTTGTTCATCGCAAAGCCATAGGTGACGATGTACTCGAGCTGCGGCCCCAGCGGCGTCTTGACGGAGCGCACGTGGTCGTGGATCTCCCCGAGGATCCAGGGGCCGGCGTGGACGCTGAGCTTCTCGATCTCCTGGCCGAATCGAGCCGCTCGCTGGGGACTCCAGCCCTGGTGACGGGCCACCGTGTCGTTCGTGAAGATCCAGACGTCGGGTTCGTCGCTGCGTGACAGGACCGCGGCCACCCCTGTATCCCAGCCGGAGAATTCGCGATTCGAGTTGTCTCCCGGGATGACCCGGGCCTCGAAGCCGAACCCGGCGTAGGTCTCCTCGCCGTCCGTCCGGGCGTTGTCGACGACGACCAGTGTGACCCGGTCTCCGGGCTTCGCGAACGCCTCGCGAAACCGGGCGAGCAGCTCGACGGAAGGCTCCCTGCGCGCACTTCCAAACTCGAGATGGACAAAGCTGTAGTGAGTCATGGTCTGCCTGCGTGAGGTGGGATCCGTTGGCCCAACGGAATGTAGCTCGAAACAACTCCTTGCAGAACTGCGGACGGCGCACGCATCCGGACCTACCCGGCCGGATCCTCTTCCATCGGCTGGCCGCCGACCCAGCGGGCGTACTCGGCCGGAAAGGCGGCCCTGAATCGGGCGGCCTGCGCATAGGCCTCTTCGTCGTCGCCCAGCAGCATCGCGCTCTCGATCAGCTTGACGATCACGGCCGGTTCGGGGGAAAAGTGCAGCACGCGCTGCGCGAGCGCGTGCACCTCGGCGGCGTTGGCGCGGGTGACCGGCGTCAGGGTCAGCCTGGCGAAGGCGACCGGCGCCTTGAACAGCCAGGAGCCCTGCGCCACCTCGAGCGGGTGGTCGCGGTAGGCCGGCAGCCGCCGGTCGCGCTCCAGGAAAACCTGGCTGATGCGGGTGTAGTCCCAGGCGGCGTAGCCGACGCTCGCCATCAGGGCGAGCACGGCGGCCATCGCCAGAGCGGGCGCCGTCTGCCAGCGAGCCCGGGCGGCGCGAGCCCCCATCGGCGCCGCCGGCCACAAGAAGCCGAGGCACAGCCCGAAGACCAGCTGGAACGGGCCGTACCAGAGCGGGTATTCGAGCAGGCTGTGCAGCACGATCGCGCCGAGCAGGGCCCAGGCCAGGAGCCGAGCCGGATCCCTTTCGCGCCACGGACGGGCGGCCAGCACCAGCCAGCCGAAGCCGCCGCAGATCAGCAGCGCCGCCGGAATGCCGAGTTCGACCGCCAGATGCAAGGGAAGGTTGTGCGCGTTGTCGAGGATCTCGACGAAGCGCGGGCCGGCGTAGAGCGTGCTGTAGTGCGCGAACTTCAGCTCGCCCCAGCCCCAGCCGGCCCAGGGACGCTGGGCGATCAGGTCGAGGACGTTGTGCCACAGCAGGAGCCGGCTGTGGGCCGCCGGGGCGCCGTCGCGCAGGCGGGTGATCATGCCCTCGACACCCGGGCTGGCGAGTTGGGGAAGCAGCCAGGCGGCAACGAAGTAAGCAGGTACTGCGGCCATAAGCAGCCAGGGATGCGGCAAGCGATGGAGGCCGACTGGCTCGCGACGCTCCCGCCAAGCCAGGAAAGCAGCCCCGCCGACGATCAGCAGGAGCTGCAACAGGCCCGTGCGCGAGGTGGCCGCCGCAGCCGCGACCACCAGCAGCGCCGCCGCCGGCACCAGCGCCGCGCGCACGCGGCGGCCGCCGGCCGCATGCAGCCACAGCGCCGAGACGAGCGCCATGCTGATCAGCGTCGCGAACTGGTTGCGCTGGCGCAGGTTGCCGTAGGCCTGGCCGAGTTCGGGGGCGCTGGTCCAGGGGACCAGGGGCTGGGCGAGGCCGTAGTACTGGAGCAAACCCAGCAAGGCATTGATCAGCCCGGCGGTGAGCAGGGCCCAGGCCCATGGCGCCGGCGACCGTGCATGCGCCATGCCCGCGCCCACGCAGCCGGCCAGGCCGACCGCCGCCACGGCAAGAACGGCCGATCCGTCGAAGGCCGGGGCTTGCCCCTGACCGGCCAGAACCGCCAGGGCCGTCACGGTCAGCCAGCCGAGCACCGCCCCCGACGGCAGCGCACGGGGACCGAGCGCCAGCGACAGGGCGACGCAGGCCCACGCGACCAGCTGCTGCAGCACGTTCACCGAGGGGCCGACCGCGAAAGGGAACAGGAACGGGAACGCGAACAGCGCTGCCCGGGCGACGGTCCGCAAAGCGGATGCCCTTTCGCTCGAAGCCTCAAAACGAAAACTAAAGATTGATCCCATACGTGAAACCGTTCACAGGGTAGCCGTTCGGGGGCGACGAAAGGACGCCATGCGCAGACGGGCGGCAATTCGAAAAGAAACACGCCCGTGACAATTTGTGACCTTTATAAAACATGCGGGCTGAGGTCATCACAGTGCGAAACGTCTCCCATCCTCGTCGCCGTTCGGCGGGGTTCACGCTCATCGAAGTGATGATCGTCGTCGCGATCATCGGGATCCTGGCCGCGGTGGCCTTGCCTGCGTACAACGACTATGTGCGGCGGGGGCAGATCCCGGAAGCGTTCGCGCAGCTGTCGGAATACCGGGCCAGGATGGAACAGTATTACCAGGACAACCGGAACTACGGCACCGTCGACAAGTGCGCTGCCGATTCCACCGCCGATGGCTGGAACGGCTTCACTCCCGGCAATGCAAAGTACTTCGGCTACGGCTGCAAAACCGTCGATGCCCAGCAGGGCTACGTGATCACCGCCACAGGCAATGCAGCCAGCGCCGTCGGCCACGTCTACAAGATCAACCAGAACGGAGATCGCACGACCACGAAATTCAAGAACGCCGACGTGACCGCTACATGCTGGCTGACGAAAGCCGCCGCCTGCTGACCCGCCGAGCTCAAAGATGCGACAGCGCGGCTTCTCCCTGATCGAAATCGTCGTCACCATTGCGGTGCTGGCGCTGGTCCTGTTCGCGGCGGCACCGAGCCTCGGCACCTGGATGGACAACACCCGCATCCGGAACACGACGGAGTCGCTGCAGACGGGTCTGCAGAGGGCCCGCAGTGAAGCGGTGGTGCGCAATCAGAACATCTCCTTCAATCTGGTCACCCTGACCGATCCCAATGTCATGGACGACAGTTGCGCCTTGTCGGCCATCAGCGGGTCCTGGGTCGTCAGCGCAACGGAGCCGGCGACCAAATGCGCAAGCGCCCCGTCGACCAGCGTTGCACCCAAGATCGTGGCAGCCCGCGCGGTCGGCGACTCCGGGGGCAAAGTGAAGGTCAACGGGTGGCAGGAAGATGGCGCGACCGCAGGCACGACCGTCACCTTCAACGGCTTCGGCCGGGTGGTCAATGCCACCCCGCTTGCTCGCATCACTGTTTCCGGCACGAAGGACAACGTCAGCTATCGCGATTTGCAGATCCGGATCACCGCCGCAGGTGCCATCCGCATGTGCGATCCGAAGGCGGATTCCAACGACCCACGCAAGTGCTGAGGCCGGAGCCAACGACATGCAAGCCCCCCAGAAGCTCCGCTTCAGATCGCCCTCGCGACCCACCTGCCAGCGGGGCCGCGGAGGCTCGCGACGCGGCAGTGCCGGCATTGCGCTCATCGAGGTGCTGGTTGCCCTGCTCATCTTCATGCTCGGTGTGCTCGGCCTGATCGGCATGCAGAGTTCATTGACGCGCACCCAGACGGAATCGAAGTTTCGCGCCGACGCGGCCTTCCTTGCCAACGAGCTCGTCGGCCGGATGTGGGCCGACAGCAGCAACCTCACGGCCTATGCCGGCGAGGACAGCTGCAGTGCCTCGAGTTGCACCGAATGGCGCGCCAAGCTGACGCAGCTTCTTCCGGGCAGCGGCGCGGAAGTCACTGTCGACGGACTCAGTGGTGACATCTCCATCACAGTGACCTGGAATGTGCCCAATGGCGGGGCCCACAAGTATGTGACGCAAACCGTCATCAAGGGCAAGGCAGCCAGCTGATATGCAAACTCGCACGCCAATTCCTTTGCGCATTCGCCGCAGGCGCACCTCGCGTGGCTTCACGCTGGTGGAACTCATGGTCGGCTTGCTGCTGGGCCTGCTGACCACGCTTGTCATCAGCGAAGTACTTGCGTTGTCGGAAGGCAAGAAGCGCACATTGACCTTGGGCGGCGACGCGCAAGTCAACGGCGCGCTTTCTCTCTACACCCTTCAACGCGACATCCAGATGTCCGGCTATGGCACGGTGACAGAGCCTGCCGCCCTCGGCTGCCCCATCAAGGGAGAGTTCAAAGATCCGGCCGCTCCCGCTGGCGACCCTTCGATCACGTTCACGCCCACCCTCGCGCCGGTCGTCATCACCGATGGTGTCGACGGAGCACCGGACAAGATCACGGTACTTCAGAGTCGGAAGTCCGTTTTCTCGGCGCCGATTCGCGTCAAGAAAGAGCACGCAAAGACCGACGAATTCTTCGTCGTCCAATCTGCGCTCGGCGTCACGGCCGGCGACCTGATGATCGCCGTGTCGCACGATCCATGGAGCATCACCAACTGGTGCGCGGTGTTCGAAGCGACCGACGATTCCGCCTCGCCGCCCACCACCACCACCCTGAGCAATCAGCGCATCCCGCATGTGACCGGCGGCAACAGTCGGTGGAACCGAAGCAGCGCCTTCCCCGATACCGCCTACCCGGTGGAGAGCTACCTGCTGAACCTGGGATCCATGTCGCTCAATACCTACGAAATCGACGCCGATCACAACCTGGTTGTCAATTCACGCACGGCCGGCGCGGCCGGCGGGGCGTCCACCGCGCTGTACCCGCAGATCGTCAACCTCCAGGCGCTGTACGGAAAGGACACCAACGGCGACGGAAAGGTCGATGTGTACAACACCGACACGCCGCTCACGGCGGCGGACTGGCAACAGGTGCTTGCGATCCGCCTGGCAGTCGTGGCGCGCAGCAATCAGCGCGAGAAGGAAAAAGTCACGCTGAAACAGCCCCTGTGGGACGTGGGCTCGGATGCCGCCGTCAGCGGAAGTGACGCGTGTCACGGCGGCAGCAAATGCCTGACTCTCAAGGTCGACGGCCTGCCGGATTGGGAGTCCTACCGCTACAAGGTCTACGACACCGTCGTGCCACTTCGCAACATGCTCTGGAACTCGGCGGGAGGTGGATCATCGTGAAGCATCGGATTTCGAACATCAAGCATCGCGGCGTGTCATTGCTGTTCGCGCTGATTGCGCTGGTCGCCCTTTCCCTGGCGTCACTGGCACTGGTGCGCTCCATCGATACGGGCGCCCTGGTGCTGGGCAACATCGGCTTCAAGCAGGACGCCACGGTGGCTGGAGATCAGGCGACCGATCAAGCCATCAAATGGCTCAAGAACAATCTGGCGAGCCTCAACGACGACGCGCCTGCCAGCGGCTATTACGCCAGCACGAAGGAATTGAACGCCGACAAGTCGAACACGCGGGTCGACGTGACGGGCCAGCAGTACCCGAACGACGTGACCCGCAAGCTCATCGATTGGGAAAACAACACGAAGTGCAACTATGCGACCGAAAAGACTTTCGCCAGCTGCACCTTGAAGTCCATGTCGGCGGGCACCATCAACGGCAACCAGGCTAGCTACACGATCTTCCGGCTCTGTGCTTCCGCAGGCGATCCGAGTGATGAAATCAACAACAGTTGCGCTGCGCCTCTGCGCAGTGCCAGCGGGTCCACGAGCAAAGGCGGCATCTCGTACGGCAAGGGTCCCCTGTCGGGGGTCGGCAGCGTGTATTACCGCGTGGTCGTTCGCGTGCAGGGTGCCCGCAACACGACCAGCGTCATCGAGTCCATCGTCAATTTCCAGTAGCTCGCCAGCAGGCACAAGGAGTCCTCGGTCATGCAATCGAATGCCACGCCATCCGCCAGGCGAAAGATTTTCAGCGGCACACCCGCCCGCCTGCGCGGAATGGCCCTGGCTGCGCTTTGCGCTGTCTTCGCCCATGCGTTCGCGGGCGAGACCTACATCCTGGACGAGCCGCTGGCCACACGGCCCAATGTCAAGGCCAAGCCGAATCTGCTGTTCGTTCTGGACGACTCGGGCAGTATGGCCTGGGACTTCATGCCGGACGACATGAGCAATACCGGAACGTATGGGTACCGGTCGGCGCAATGCAATGGGGTTGCCTACGATCCAACGATCACCTATGCCTTGCCGCTGGATGCGGCCGGCCAACCTCTCCCCGCCCCGAGTTTCACGGCAGCCTGGAGGGACGGGTTCGCTCGAACCGGCGATACGATCAACCTGGATCAAGAAAGCATCGCGTCGTTCACGACGAAATCTGCTGTCACGCCAGGCACCGGCAGCAAGACCTTTTCGATCTCGTCGAATTCCAGTCTTTCAAGCAACACGTTCACGGCTGGACAAGTACTCACGCTGACTGACGGCGGCAGCAGGTCCATGGCCGGAACCGTCACAAGCTGGGCCTGGAGCAACAAAAACGGTGGGACATTGGACTTCGCGGTCACGTCAGCATCAGGAACTGGCTCCGCGACGAGCTGGACCGCGGTGTCGTATCCCAGCTACTACTACACCTACAACACGACCAGCGGCTCTCAGCCCAAGATGGGATGGACATTCACCAGCTCGGGCGTGGTTCAGAACACCTTCTACAGGGAGTGCATGAGCGATGTGGGCGCCACACCCGGCAGCGGCGTCTTCAATGCCAGGGTGACTGTGCGAAGCAGTTCTGCCGAGGCGCAGAACTATGCCAATTGGTACTCCTACTATCGCACGCGCTCATTGTTGATGCGTACGGCGGTGGGCCGCGCGTTCAAGACGCTCGACGACAGCTACCGAGTGGGCTTCTCGACGATCAACAGCAGCAAGGATGTCACGACGTCTGCGGGCTTCCATCCCATCGACGATTTCGGAACCACCCAAAAGACGGACGTCTACTCGAAGCTCTACAGCGCAGGCGCAAGCGGCAACACGCCATTGCGCGGCGCACTGTCGAAGGCTGGTCGCTACTACGCGAAGAACTACCCTGATCAGACTGACCCCGTTCAGTATTCCTGCCAGCGCAACTACACCCTGCTCTCCACGGACGGCTACTGGAATACGGGAGCGGAGACTTCCAGCTACGGTCCACTCGATCTGAATCAACGGACTGTAGGCAATCAGGACGGAACCGAAGTTCGCCCCATGTACGACGGGACGACGGCCACCACGACCACCACGATTCGCACGTACTACACGGTGGGCAACTCGGGATCCTGTACGAGAAACAACGGCCGCAGCGGCTTCACCGTCACGGCCCAACCCCAGCAATTCGATTCGGGCGTCTGGACCAACCAGGGGCGCGCAAGCAATGACTGCGTCGCAGGGTCGACGGCCGTGGTGAACGGAAAGTCGGCAAGCACCTTGGCCGGAAAGAGCGAAGCGGGTCCTGAAAGCACGAACACAGAAGTCACCGGCGGCGCTGCCGACACCCTGGCCGACATCGCCGAGTACTACTACAAGACCGACCTGCGTACCGACGAACTTGGAAATTGCACGTCGACCGCGTCCGGCACGAGCCAGAACGTCTGCAGCAACATCCTGAAGCCGAGCGGGCGCGACACCGCCCCCCATCAACACATGACGACCTTCACCATCGGTCTGGGTCTCAGCGGGACCTTGGCCTATGACAGGAACTACCTGACGCAGCCCACAGGCGCCTACGTCGACCTGACCAGCGGTCCGACGAACTGGCCGGCGCCGGCAGTCGGCGACAACGCCGGAGATGCGCGGAACATCGACGATCTCTGGCACGCGGCAGTGAACGGCAGGGGCCAGTACTACTCGGCCCTGAATGCCACGGAGCTCGGCGAAGCCATCAGCGGCGTCGTCAACACCATCATGGAAGACACGGGCTCTTCGTCGGCCGCCTCCACCAGCGCGCTCGAACTGGTCTCCGGCGACAAGAACCAGGTCTTCAAGGCCAGCTACACCACCAAGACCTGGGTTGGTGATGTGCAGGCCTACTCGTTGAACGGCGACGACGGCACCATCGGCACGGCGTACCAGTGGTCGGCACAGACCAAGCTCACGTCAGGCATGGCAGCGGCCGACCGGAAGATCTACTATCGGCAGCCGACGGCCACCACGACGCTGCGCGCGTTCAATTGGGACAACCTGAACGCCGACGGCTATGGCGACAGCTTCACCAACCTGTGCTCGAAGACGCTCATCGCCGCGCAGTGCGCCCACTTCAGCGCCACGGAGAAGACTGCCGCCGAGGCCGGCGCCAAGCTGGTCGACTACCTGCGCGGCGTGCGCACGTACGAAGCGGCGAACACCACAGGCAGCACCGCGGACAAAACCACGCGGGCCCTGTTCAGACCCCGCGCGGGCGTCCTGGGCGACATCATCAACGGGGCGCCGGTCTACGTTTCCAAGCCCCCCTTCTCCTATTCCGATCCGGGCTATGCCGACTTCGTCGCCGCACGCAAGAGCCGGACGCCGATGGTCTATGCCGCAGCGAACGACGGCATGCTGCATGCCTTCTCGGCAGCCAGCGGCACAGGCGGGGGTGTCGAACTGTGGGCCTACGTGCCCTCCTGGGTGATGCCTGACATATATCGGCTCGCAGACACCAGCTATGAATCAAGGCATCGCTACTTCGTGGATGGTGCGCCTGTGGTTGGCGACATCAAGGTGGGCACCACGTGGAAGACCATCGTGGTCGGCGGCCTGGGCAAGGGCGGCCGGAGCTACTACGCGCTTGATGTGACCGACCCCGAGAACCCCAAGGCACTCTGGGAGTTCACGAACACGAACCTCGGCCTGACCTTCGGCAATCCGATGATCACCAAACGCAAGGATGGAACCTGGGTGGTCGCCTTCTCGTCCGGGTACAACAACCACGTCTCCGGAGGCGACGGGAAGGGGCATCTCTTCGTGGTCAATGCCAATACCGGCGCGCTGGCGCTGGACATCCCCACCACTGCCGGCAGCACCAGCGATCCCAGCGGCCTGTCGAAGATCAACGCCTGGATCGATGATCCCTCGGACAACACTGCCAAGCGCTTCTACGGCGGGGACCTGCAGGGCAATCTCTGGCGATTCGACGTCGACGAGCTCGTGGAGCCTCACCAAGGTGCACTGGCCCTGGCGAAGTTCCAGATCAATGCCAGCACGCCGCAACCCGTGACGATCGCACCGGAAACCGTGCTTGTTGGAGGCAAGCCGGGGGTCGTGGTGGCCACGGGACGCTACCTGGGCACCGCGGACATCGAGGACACGACCCAACAGTCGATCTATGCCATCAAGGATTCGCTGACGAGCACGGGCGTGGGCGACGTCCGCACCAGCGACAAGACGGTTCGCCAGACCTTCACGGCGACCGGCAACGAAGCATCGATCTCCAGCAACCCGGTCGATTGGGGAACGCAAGACGGGTGGTGGGTCGACCTGCCGCATTCCGGTGAACGCGTGGTCGGCGACCTGGCACTGCAGTTCGGGACGATCTCGATCGGGACCGCGATCCCCAACGGCGACGCCTGCAGTTCAGGCGGTAAGTCCTGGCGCTACTACCTGAACGCCTCCAACGGACACGCGCTCGATGATCCGGCCGGGCAAATGTGGAATGCGAATGCGCTGATCGTCGGGCAAAGCTGGGTGAAGCTCGAGAACGGCCAGACGCGGATCCTTCGTCAGAACAGCGACGGCACCATCCAGGTTGAAAAGCCGCCGGGCGGCGGCGGCTCGGCCGGCATGCCGCACCGGAACTCCTGGCGGGAACTGGCCGACTGAGGATTCCGGAATGGCCGCCTCGATCACGGCGAACAGATGGCCGGCGGGGCCTGCAGCGCGATGGCTGACCACCGATCGGCACATCTTGCCGATATGCGTGGGACTCTCGCTCGCGCTGCATGGGCTCGGGCTTTCGGTCCGCGCGCCTTCGGTCACCCCCAGGCAGGCGGCCCATGCACCGGGCGCTGCGCTGCCCATGCGGGCGCGGCTCGTGTCGACGCCTGCAGCAACTGCGGGCGTCGAGCCTTCCGGCCCGGCGACGACCGAAGCGGTAGGCCCGCCCCCGTCTTCCTCGCGGGTGAAGCCGGAACCCAGCCCGCCGCAGCCCCTGGCCGCGGCGCCGAATGCGCAAGCCGTGCCGGCAGGGGCAGACGTTCCGGTAGCGCCCTCGATCGCCGCCCCCGCCTCCGCAGCAGGCCACGATGACTATGTGCCGCGCCCCTTGCTGAGCGTGGCGCCGGTCGCCCAGGCGCCTGTGATTCTCGTTGCACCACCCGGCGAGACCCGGATGGTGCGCCATGTCGGAATCCTGTCGCTCTTCATCGACGAAGAAGGCCGCGTGCAACGCATTGCCGCCAACGAACCTTCGCTGCCGCCCGCGTTCGAGCAAGCGGCGCGCGAGGCGTTCATGGCAGCGCAGTTTTCGCCTGGCCAGGTCGATGGCCGAGCGGTGAAATCGAGGCTGCGCGTGGAAGTCGTGTTTGACAACACGCCCGCGCTGTCAGCGCTGCCGCAGGCGAGCAACCAAGGCGGGGCAGCAGCAGGCGTCCTCAGTGGACCTTGACCTTCTTGAGGGCCTTGCGCAACGAACGAATCGCGTCTTCGACAGGCTCGGTCCGGCGCTCCAGTTCGATGTTGATCACCGCCATCAAGGCACGCAGATCCCCTGGTTCGATGCTGAACTCTTCGTAGTGATTCGTTCGATGGATCGGCGACAGCAGGCCTTGGAGACAGACGAAGGCGCGATGCACGTCCTTCAGATTGCAGAATTCGTCGGTGATCCGCAGGGCGGCGGATGCGGCCTTGCGTGAGGATGGCGCGGGTGCGCGGGGGGATTTAGCCATGAGTGGCCTCCAAGCAGTTCGGTTTGCAGAAACCGCCGCACCCAACGCCAATTGGTGGCGGCGACTCGAACAGGTTGGCGTACCGGGAACTGCTTGCGCAAACCGGCGAGCCTCGCGGCTCCCTGCCCGAGCCGCCAAAAAATGGAGGCACGAACGACGAAGCCGCAGACCTACTGCGGTAGAGACTGCGGCTTGCGTCGCAGCAGTTACATGGGACGCCAATCCCGATCACGCCGTTGTTGGCGTGACGCATTCAGTATAGCCAGGGGGCTACCCGCGTGCGAACGCCGCGCCAGCCGGCCCGCCACAGACTAACATCCGCTTACGGCACAAACGGTGGCTGCGCACGCAGTGCGACGACCGACCTTCGTACGTCCGGACCCCATATCCCAAACCCGCAAGCCGCCCGCACATCATGTTCACAAAATGGTTCGATGCCACCGAGGCAAAAAAATTCGGCACTGAAATGGCGCTCCTCCTGTCCCAGCGGAATCAGAGCGAGCAGGAGAAACTGAACAGGGCCAAATCGACCAGGAAAGCAGAGAAGCGGCACGAGGCCACGTTTTTGCTGATCGAGAAAAAGCTCGAGGACTTCAAAGCGAAGAATCGCCTGAACATCTATACCAAGGCGCAGCTGGGCAACTCCTTCAAGTACACCTTGCTGGACAACGGATTCGAGCCGGATTTCTCCGACAAGACGACGACCTGGCTTCTGCTCAAGTGCAAATAGACATGTTCAGCTCGATCCGGAAGTACTTCAGGAAGACGGAACCCCAGGCCGACAACGGTGCCCGTGCAGGCAGCGCACCCGTGGCGCCTGCCTCCAGCGCCCCGACCGACGCTCCTCTTATTCAGCAGGGCATCGCGGCGATCGGGAATGAACGCTTTTCCGAGGCCGTCGGCTTCTACGAGAAGGCGATCGCTGTCCGCGCCGACAATCCATCCAGCCACATCGGACTCGGGTTCTGCCTGTCGCAGCTTCGGGAATTCAGGCGAGCGATTCCTGTTCTCGAAAAAGCCGTTGCCCTCGATGCCCAAAGCGTGGATGGCTATTTCATGCTGGGAAGAGCCTGTCTCGAGACAGGCAATCCCGATGCGGCGGAGGCCGCATGGCGCACGGCCCACGAGCTTTCGCCGGATTTCGAGCACGTCTATTGCGACTACTGCCTGCTGCTGTTCTCCAGAGGGAAAACCGCCGCCGCCCGGAAGTTGATCGAAAAAGGCCTTTCCATCCACCCTCGAAAATCCGAGCTCCATTTCTATCTTGGAAACCTGCTCTCGGAAGGCGGGGATTTCGTAGCAGCATTGAGCGCCTACAGGGAGGCGATGGCGATCGATGCACCGCCCCCGGGACTGCTCTCCAGCTTCGCGAACGCGCTGAGGCAAACCGGGGATCTCGACCAATCCATCGAAGTTCTGCAGAAGGCCGTCGCGCTGGCGCCCGACGACGCCACCATCGCCAGCAACCACCTGTTCAGCCTCCAATACAGCCAGAAATTCTCCAGGCAGGAGAAATTCGCGGCGCATGTCGCGTTCTCTGATCGCTTCGAGACGCCGCTGCTCGGGCAGTGGGGCCACTACGGCAACGACCTGACGCCGGATCGAAAGCTCAAGGTGGGCTATGTCTCCGGAGACCTGCGCAGCCATTCGCTGGCCTTCTTCATCGAACCGGTGCTGCAGCATCACGATCGGTCGAGGTTCGAGATCCACTGCTACTACGCGCATCCGGTCCATGACGACGTTTCCGAGCGCATCAAGGGCCTGGCCGATCGCTGGAACCACGTCGCCAACATGGCGGACGAGGACCTGGCAGCGAAAATCCGCGCCGACGGCATCGACATCCTGATCGACCTCTCCGGACACACGGGGCACAACCGGCTGCTGGTCTTCGCGCGCAAGCCTGCCCCCATTCAGATGACCTGGCTGGGCTACCAGGCGACCACCGGTCTTCGCGCCGTCGATTTCCGCATCACCGAAGAATCGCTGGACCCGCTCGGCATCGCCGAGGACGTTCATTCGGAGAAGCTCTTGCGCCTGCCGTCGAGCGGGACCTTCAGCCCCTCGCCGGACAGTCCGCCGGTCAATTCGCTGCCCGCCCTCGACGGTCGACCCTTCACATTCGGCTGCTTGAACAATCCTTCCAAGATCACGGACGAAGTCATTGTTCTATGGGCCGAAATCCTCAAGGGCGCGCCGGCCGCCCGCCTCATGATCGGCAATTCGACGCCGGAACTGGCCGAGCGGATTTCCGCGCAGTTTCTTGGATGCGGCATCGGCGCGGAGCGCATCGACTTCAAGTCCAAGGTCTCCCTGGCCGACTATCTGGCGCTTCACAACCAGATCGACCTGGCTTTGGACACATTTCCATACAATGGCGGCACGACCACCTTCCACTCGCTGTGGATGGGGGTTCCCATCATCGCAATGGAGGGCGATACATCGCTGTCCAGAGTGGGCGCCTCGATCATGCATGGACTGGGGCGCTCGAGCTTTTGCGCCGCGAACAAGGAGCAATACATCGAAAGAGCCGTGCACTACGCGGAGCATCTCGAAGAACTGCAGCAGGTGCGCCTGGCGCTGAGAGAACAAATGACCATTGTCACCCGTCAGCTGTCGATCGAGGTGACGAGTTCCCTCGAGAACGCACTGCGCACGTGCTGGACGGAGTTCTGCGTGACGCAAGGGAGCCATTGAGCGAGCACTCCACGGAGCCGACCATGACCCGGCCACGCCTGTCCCATCTTTCGTTTTTTCTCAGACGCCTCTGAGGTCTAGGGTACCCACTTCATGGCTCAGCCAATCTATGTTACCCAGCCTCACATGCCGCCCCTGGAGGAGTTCCTCCCCTACCTCGAGAAGATCTGGGCCAACAAGATCCTGACCAACGCAGGCCCGTTCCATCAACAGCTGGAAGCTGCCCTGTGCGACTACCTGGGTGTCGAGCACCTGTCGCTTTGCTCGAACGGAACCTTGGGGCTGGTCACCGCGCTGCAGGCACTGGACGTTGCCGGCGAGGTCATCACGACGCCCTACTCCTTTGTCGCCAGCTCGCATTCGCTGCTGTGGAACGGCCTGCAGCCTGTGTTCGTCGACATCGAACCTCATAGCCTCAACCTGGACCCCTCCAAGATCGAAGCCGCGATCACGCCGCGCACCCGAGCCATTCTTCCGGTGCATGTCTATGGGCATCGATGCAATGTGGAGGCCATCCAGGAGATTGCCGACAGGCACCAGCTCAAGGTCATCTACGATGCCGCCCACGCGTTCGGCGTCAGGGACGAGGGCGGCAGCATCTTGCGCCACGGCGATCTTTCGGTTTTGAGTTTTCATGCCACCAAGGTCTTCAATACCTTCGAAGGCGGCGCGATCATCTGCCCGGACGCCAAGACCAAGCAACACGTCGATCACCTGAAGAACTTCGGCTTCGTGGACGAGGTCACGGTGGTCGCGCCCGGCATCAACGGAAAGATGAGCGAGATCAATGCCGCCTTCGGCATGCTGCAGCTGCGGCACATCGACCAGGCGCTGGACCAGCGCCGGCGCGTCGACACGATCTACAGGAAAGCATTGAGCGGGATCCCCGGCATCCACTGCCTGTCGCAGCAAGGCGGCCAGGTGTTCAACTATGCGTACTTCCCGATCCTGGTCGAGCCCGACTACCCGCTCAGCCGCGATGCGCTCTATCAAAAATTCAGGGACAACGGCATCTACGCACGCCGGTACTTCTATCCCTTGATTGCGGATTTTCCGATGTACAGGGACATGCCTTCGGCTCAGCCGGAGAACCTACCCGAGGCCTCGCTCGCCGCGAAGAAGGTGCTGTGTTTGCCGATCTATGCCGCGCTCACGGCAGAGGATCTGGATCGCGTCGTCAGCGTCGTGCAGGGAGCCTGACGCCATCCACTGACCGGATCGCAGGTCCGTTCAACGATAGAAGTAAAGGCAGGTGTCCCAGCGATCTTCGGTGTGATGCCGCAGGCCCAAGGTGTATCCCGGCGCGACGCTGTCGATGAATGCAGGCAGGTCCAGCAGGTCAGTGGCCCGGTGATATGCAGAGAGCGCCAGCTTGGGTTTGCCGGCCTGGATCGCATTGACCGCGCCCTTGAGCGCCGCCAACTCGAAGCCTTCGATGTCCATCTTGATAAAGGTCGGCACGTCGTCGATGACCGTGTCGATGGGCTTGATGCTGACCTTCTCCAACCGGGCCTCGGGGTCGGCGAGCGCGATCGATCCGCTATGGCCGCCCTGGTGATGAAAGGGCGCTTCGGCGACCGATTCGCCGACTGCAACGGGATGCAGCGAGATCTTCGCCTCCATTGCACTTCCTGCGAACCTGCGCTGCAGCTTGAGCAGCGTCTCGACGTTGAAGCGATCCGGCTCGATCATCCAGGAATGCGCGAACCGGCCGCCGGTGACACCTACCAGACCCAGTGTGGATTCGCCGATCGATGCACCGCAATCCACGAACCTCTCCCGATCGGAAAGAGAGAACAGCCCGGACCTGAAATACAAGCTCGAATAGGGCCGCGAAATGTTGAGATGCCACTCCGGATTTCCCGTCAGATGGAAGGTCAACACCCCGCGTAGCGTCTCGATCGAATAGGGATCGGCCAGTCTTTTTTCCAGCGCCATGAACTCGTCGAAGCGCGCCGAGATGCACGGCCCCCAGTCTGCCACGCGGTGGTCGGCCGTTCCGTTGAGGTCCAGCAGTCGCATGGCCTGCTCGTGGTTCAGCAGGGGAATGCCCTGATGCCGGCAGAGATCCTCGAAGAATCGCCGCGAGTAGTCGAACCTGCAGCAATTGAGTGCAATGACATCGGGATCGCCACGGGCGATCTCCAGGAATTTGTCGGTGGACACGATGTCGACGCCATGAAAGCGCTCACCCCGGTGGCTTTTGAAGTCGTCGACCACGTTCAGGATCCGGCCCTTGCCCGCGAGGGCCGCAATGAAAACGGCGGCGAAGTCCTTGGTGCCGAGCAGCACGAACGAGGTCTCCTTGCCGCGCCGGGCGGCGATCTCTCGCGCCTTGGCCGGCACGCAGAAAAGCGGATCGTCCCGATAGCGCGCGAGCGCATCCAGAAGCGCGTCTTTGGCGTCCATGCCGCCGAGATTGAGTCGCTCGAGGACGGAAGGCACAGGAAGTTTTGCGTTCATGTCGTGGCCTGTTGGGGCGATGGATGATGCCGGGCCACCCTGTCAGGCGGCCCAGGCAGGCGCCTCGACCCCAGCCACCGGAGAGGCATACAGGATCAGGTCGTAGTAGTAGCTGCCGTTGTGCTGGCGAAGGCGGAAATGGTAGTCATCAACGTTCTTGTCGAACTGATCCATCACGTCCAGCAGGTCGTGTGCGTAGTGATAGACGCAGGCGGCCACGCGTGGCCGCTGACTGCTCAGAAGCTGCGCGCCTCCTTGAAGCGTCTTGGCTTCGAAACCCTCCACATCCATCTTGAGGAACGTGAGCTTCTCCAGCTCGTCGTCGAGCCTGGCCGTTTGCACGACGACCGAACCGGCGGCCGAGACATAGCTGGAGACGGTGCCGGTTTCCATGAACCTCAAGGTCTGTCGTCGACTCGAGACGGCCTTGTTGATCGGGCGGAAGTTGGGCAGCGCCAAAGGCGACACACGCTGAAGGAACTCGAAGTTGGCTCGATCCGGCTCGAATGCCGTGATGCTGCCGTAGCGATGACCGGTCGCGCCGAGGAACTTGGAGACGATCGGGCCCTGAAAGGCGCCGCAGTCGCAATAGTGTTCGTTCGCCCCAAGCTTGAAGGTAGAGGGCGAGGCGTAGCTCGAGAAATACTCGTCGATGGGATTGGCCCATGTCGCAAGCATGTGCGAGCGGTCGTAGGTAATCCGGAAGAGCAGGTTTGCGTACAGCGTGGCGCGACTGTGATCGTCGGCAAATCGGTGCGCCAAGCGGAGGAAATCGTCGAGGCGTTCAAGGGTCTTGCTGCGATAGACAGAAGCCAGTTCGTACACCGACACCATGCCCAGTTGTGCCTGGGCCGCCACGCAGTCCGCACGCTCGACACCGGCTTGGCGGCACAGCTCCACGGCCAGGGCTCTGTCGACCGGACTTTCTGAAAAGTCGATCGCCACGGCACCCGGGTGTTCGTGCGCGCGCGCAAGGAATTCGGCGGTGGTCCAGCGGGGTGCGCCATGGAGCGCCGGGTCGGTCGCAACGTCGTCCACGACGGCGATGAGACCTTGTGCGGCCGCCGCGATGGTTGGCCCGTGTGTCGACCCCAACAAGCTCAGCGGGGAGAGGAAAAACACGGGGCGCCGCTCAAGCTCCGCGACCCTGGGTTCCGCGGCCTCGGAGGCCGTTTCAATCAGCTGAATCCTCAAGGATTCCGAAAGTGCCGAATACATGCGTGGTCCTTGGCAGCAAGCTCAAAAAACGGGAACGGTCCCGCCACCTTCGATGACCACTGCACCGGTCGGAAATGGGGCGGTGACAAAAGTCTTGTCGGGCAGGGGAATCGCCCGCCTGCCCGGCAGATCGAGGATGCTTTGGCGACCGACCACCACCCCGTCGTCCAGGATGACGCCGCGCCCGAGCGTCGCGTTGGCTCCAATCCGGGCCTCGGGTCCGATCTGCACGCCATCGGCGATCCATACGGAAGACCCGAGCTGAACCCCATTGCCAATCAAGGCACCGGCGCCGATATGGCTGTTGAAGCCGATCTTGCAGCCGCTGCCGACGATGGCTCCCGCGCCGACGGCACAGTTCTCGCCGAGCGCGGCCGTTGCGGACACCAGCGCGCCGCGGCACACCAGCGGCGGCAGCCTGAAGCCACGGCCCTTCAGCTCACCCATCAGTTCGAGCCGCCGGAAGTTCAGGAACTGCGGGCCCCAGGCGACGAAGGCCGTCGCATCGCGGGGCGAAATGTCGGCGAGTATGCGGAGGTCGAATCGATAGTCGCTGTCCTGGCCGATATCGATCGCTCGCAGAGCTTCATCCGGCGCCACCTCGGCCCAGCTTGCCAGCGCCCATGCAAGCAGTGCGCCGCTGCCGATCACGTATTTTTCAGAGGGCATGGTGACCCTCCATCACGTCCATGTACCACCGCTCGACCGCCATGTTGGCGAACTCGTAGTCGCCCAGCGTCGCGCGGGGCGCGCCCGGACGCAGGCCGGACTGGACCTTTTCCATGATGTCGATGTCCTCGCGCAATACCTTCTCGGCGCCCTCGAGATGCGCCATGAGTACCGCCGCCGAGGTGGGATAGCGACGCTTTTTTTTCGCCGTGACGTAGTAGACCATCAAGTCCGTTCGGCCAGCCGACACCGGCTGATGGTGCTCGATGATGAAGGAGTAGCCCCCCGACCCCGAAGCAATGTGCAGATTCGGGAAGACCAGCCAGTTGAGGTACCAGTCGTCGCTGCCGAAGCGCTCGACATTGTCGTGCCAGGCATAGTGCGGCATGGCCTCCAGGCGCTCGTTGAGGCCGCCGCCGCTGAAGCCGCGCAGCCTGGCGAGATGGCCGTCCCGGCCGGTGCTGCCCTGCGCGTGATAGACATGCGAGTCGGCGATGGCGGGTTCGTCCATCTGCGCCTGGAACTTGACGTTCTGGTAAAGCGTGCGCGGATGAACGAAGCGCGGGTGCAGGCTGTCGCGCAGGTTCTCGTAAGCCAGCTTCCAGTTGAAGCGCGCCTCGAATGTGGTGACCAGCACCTCGTCGTCGAACTGTTCGGACGCCGCGCGGAGCATCTCGAGTGCCGGGATCGAAAACTGGTCCTCGATCGGCATCGGTTGCTCGCTGAGGTTCACGAAGACCAGGCCTCCGATACAGGCCAGTGCGAAGCGCCGCAGCCGCAGGCATTCGCGCTCCTGTTTGGGCAGCCGGTAGGACTCGTCATGGAACGGAATGTTGTCGACCCCGCCGTCGGAGCGGTAGCCCCACCCGTGGTAGCCGCAGACCAGCGGCCGCACGCCTTGCGGCTGCTGCTGCAGCGGGTTCTGGCGGTGCAGGCAAAGGTTGTCGAAGGCGCGCAGCTCGCCGTTGAAGTTCTGCACCACCACATCGACGCCGCAGATGCTGCGGCGCACGAAGGCATTGTGTTTGCCCAGCAGCATGCGCGGCGCGACGAACTGCCACAGCGGACGCATCAGCAGTTCGCGCTCGCGGGCGAACCAGGCGTCATCGGTATAGGCCTCCGCAGGCATCAGCGATTGCATGAGATCTTTCCTAGCGCCGCTTTTCGAAGCTGTAGCCAGCGCCAATGATCCGCGCCGGCACGGCGAATTCCGGAGCCATGAAACTGCCGGGCGCCAGGTCCCGGCTCCAGGGGCCGGCGCTGTCGATCAGGCAATGGCGGCCCATGCGCAGGCCGGTCCGAAGTCGAGCATCGGCGCCGATGACGCAGTGGATGCCGACTTCGGCCTCGGCGCCGACAGAAGCGCCGGGGCCGATCCAGCCATGCGCGCCGATGCGCGCGCCGGCATCGATGCGCGCCCCTGGATGCACCAGCACGTCGCTCCCGAGGTGCGCGCGGCTGCCCACCAGCGCGCCCGCGCCGATCCAGACGTTGTCGTCCAGGCGCGCATCCGGTGCCACGCACGCGCGCGCATGGACCAGCGTCGCCAGCTTGAAGCCGCGCAGGCGCGCGGCGCCATAGAGTTCCAGCCTTGCGTAATTGAGCGCGTTCTGGTCCACCGCCACGAACAACCGGGTCGCGGCCGGATCGAGCCCGTCCAGCAATTGCGCGCAGGACGTGGAAAGCGCGGCGACGCTGTCGGCTCGACGAGCCTGCCAATCGACCGGCAGGCCATGACCGATGGGATCGCCCTCAATGGCGTCGAAGACGCTGCCGAAGCCGAGCAGGCAAAGGTCAACCCGGACCTTCATGCCGCCTCCTCGCCCATCAGGCGCAGGTACGTGTCGGCCGCCGCGATCAGCCGTTCTTCGTAGCGGCCGTGACGTGCGTGGGGTGCATCGGCGTGCAGGCGCTGTTGCAGCGCCTCGAGATGACCCACGTCTTCATGCAGCACGGCGACCTCGCTTTTGAGATGGCCCCACAAGATGGCGGGCAAGCCGGGCAGTCGCCGCGTCTCGCGGGCTGCGCACAAGGTGAAGCGCACCTCGGTGCGGTCCGGCGCAACCGGATGGAACTGCTGCAACAGGAAGGTCAGGCCACCCAGCGAAATGAAATTGACGTTGGGGTACAGGAAGAAGTTGTAGTAGTCATCGTCTTCGCCATAGCGAGCTACACCCGTGTGCCAGGGCCAGGCTTCGATGCGAATCGGGGAGCGGGTCCAGAAGCTCTGGGCAGCAAGGTTGCCGGAAGGCGATGCATCGGCTCCGTCGCCGCGGCCTTCGTCCAATACCGGCTTCGATGTCGCTTTGTCGCGGTTGTCGGAGGTGTCCTTGCGCAACAACGGCTGAAACGTCTTCGGGTGAATATACGGAACGTGGTTGTAGTCCAGAACGTTCTCGTAGTTCAACTTCCAGTTGTAGCGCACGGGCAGGTCGGCATGGATCGCCTGGGCGCCGAAGTGGCCGCTGATATCGCGAAGCTTCTGCTGGAGTTCCGGCGCGAATTGCGCATCGAAAGGCAGCGGATCCTCGTCGAGGTTGACGAAGACCAGATTGCCCACTTCCCGCACCGCGTAACGACGCAGGCAGAGCCCCGCGCGCTCCTGCGGCGCATAGGCGTAGAGACTGTCCTCGTGCGGAATGGTCTTCACTTGGCCGGCATGGTCGAACACCCAGCCGTGGTACGGGCAGACCATGCGCGCCTGGCCGAAAGCCTCTTTCTGCAAGGGCATCTGACGGTGCGGGCACAGGTTTTCGAAAGCGCGGATCTCGCCGTCGCAGTTTTGCAGCAGCACCGGCAGGCCACCGATCTCGCGGGTGGCGAAGGCATCTGGCTCCGCCAGCGCAGTGCGAAAGGCGGCAAACAACCAGAGCTTGCGAAAGATGTGGGTTCGCTCCCGGTCGAAGACCGCCGGGTCGAGGTAATGCGCCGGGGACAGCTTCGAGAGCATCAGGGGCTCAGCGGAACGAAAACGGCTTGGCCGGATTGCCCATCACCGTCGTGCCGGGCGCGACGTCGCGGATGACCACGCTGCCGGCACCGACCACCGCGCCCTGGCCGACCTGCACGCCCGGCAGGATCGTCGCGTGCGGATGGATGACGACGTCGTCGCCGATGCGCGCGCCACCGCCGATGAAGACGAAGCTGGCGATCTGGCAGTAGTCGCCGATCTGCACGTCATAGCCGACGATGGTGGTCGACAGAATGGTGACGAAGGCGCCGACCCGCACGTCCGGACCGAGCGACACGTTGCGTTCGAACAGCCCGCCCGGCGACAGCTGCGTGCGTTCGCCGGTGACGAGATCGGGCCGCAGCACGATGAAGTTCGCGCCCTGGGCGAGCAATCGCTCGGTGTAGCGGCGCTTGTCGGCCGGATTGCCCAGTGCGCAGGTGAAGATGTCGCCTTCCTGTACCTGGTAGGTCATCGGGTCGCCCAGGATCGGCAAATCCGAAGGGTTGTGCAGCCCGCTGCGGCCATCGAGGAAGCCCTTGACGTCCCAGTGCGTGCCGCATGCGATGTCCGAGCGTGCGAGGCTGGCCGTGGCGCGGCCGAATCCTCCGGCACTGACGACCAGCAGATGATTCGGGACGGTGCCCGCCGCACGATCCGTCATGTGTATTCGACCCCGCCGTCGAGGCTGAACACGGTGCCGGTGACCTTGCTGCTGGCGTCCGACAGCAAGAAGAGGCAGGCCCAAGCTACATCTTCCGGCTGCCCGACGTCGAGCGGATAACGTTTGCGAATGGACTCGAACCAGTCTGCATCGATCGTTGTCAATGGCGTTTCGACGATGCCTGGCGCCAGAGCATTTGCCCGGATGCCCCGCTTCGCAATTTCCAGAGCCAACGGACGCATGGACCCGATCAAGGCGGCCTTCGAACCCGCATACGGGCCCAGCCCTACCGTACCGGTCACCGCCGCGATCGACGACAGAAACAGGATCGAGCCGCCGGGCCGAATGGCGGACCGACTGAGCAACTGACGCGTCAGCATCATCGGCGCGATGTAGTTGGTTTCCATGACCTCGCGCAGAAAGCTGTCGCTCACCATCTTCATGGGCGACAGGCCACGGATGCCGGCGCTGTGGACAACGCCGTCCACGGGGCCGCAATCAACCGCCAGTTGGCGCAACGAGGCCATGTCGGTGAGGTCCGCTCGCAGGGCCCGATGGCCGTCGCCAGCCAGCGCGTTCAGCGTGGCCTCAAGCCGATCGGGGTCGCGCCCTGATAGAACCAGACGCGCACCTGCTTCGGCACAGCTGCGCGCGACCGCTTCGCCGATACCCTTGGAAGCACCGGTCACCAGCACCGTCTTCCCTTCGAGGCCGTACAGACGGCGGGCGGCATCCTTGCCGAAACCTTCAGAAGTCATTGCCGTCATGTTCATATGCGCATCGGAATGCCCAAGCCACCGTCGACCGTCAGTGTGGAGCGCGTAATCCACCGGCTCGCGCCCGACAGCAGAAAGCAGACGGACGATGCGACATCTTCGGGCGCCAATCGCCCCAGCGGCGTGAGGTCGATCTTGTCGTCCATTCCAGCCTGAGCGCCCAGGCCTTGCAGCATCGGCGTTTCAACATAGCCGGGCGCGACGCAGTTGGAACGGATGCGAAGTTTGGCCTGCTCCAGCGCCAGCGTGCGCGAAGCAGCCTCCAACGCGGCCTTGGAGGCCGCATAGCCGGCTGCGGCCTGAGGCGCGGCGTTGGCCGACAGCGCGGTCACGAAAACAAGCGACGCTCCGTGACGCACTCGCTTCTTGTAGAGCAGCCGCTGCGTCAGCGTGATCGGGGCGAGGTAGTTGACCGACAGCATCTTCTGCAGGTGCGCCTCGTTGGCCATGCGCAGGGGAACCAGGGCGGCGATGCCGGCGCACGAGGCCAGGCCGTCGTAGGCGGGCGCGGCTTCCACCAGCGCCTCGCGGGTGTCGGCGAGGGACAGGTCGCCGGCGATGGCGACGTGGCCCTCGCCGGCCAATTCGTCGCGCACCGCGTGGAGCCGATCGACGTCACGCCCATTGAGCACCAGCCGGGCGCCAAGTTCCGCGCACAAGCGCGCCGTGGCGGCTCCGATCCCGGAAGACGCGCCGGTCACGAGGATGACGCGGCCCTCCAGCGAAAAGGCGCTGGTCGAGGCGGCCGCGCGAACGGAGGACGGCTCCGGGGTGTCGGCGTCCAGGCTCATGAAATCAGCAGGGGCGGAAACTTGGCGTCGGCGACTTCCAGCACGCAGGTGCCCCACGACAGGCCGATGCCAAAGCCGCTCAGCGACAGCCGCTTGCGGCCGCTGCTCAAGGCCTCGTGGATCCGCGCGGTCATCGTCACCGGCAGCGAGGCACCGCTCGTGTTGCCGAAATCGTGCAAGGTGGAAGGCACCTTTTCCACCGGCAGGCCGAGCTTCTTGCGGACCGTCTCGTTGATCATCCGGTTGGCCTGGTGGAAGATGAAGTAGTCCACGTCGTCGCTCGTGACGCCGGCGTGCTCGAGCGCACGGCGGACCGAGGGCGGCACCTGATGGGTCGAGAAACTCAGCACCGCCGGGCCGTCGAGGATCAGCTCCGAGGGCCAGTGCAGCCTGCCGTTCTCGTCCTTCGTAGGAACCGCATGCTGCGGACCGAAGGGCTCGCGATGGCCGCCGACCGGCAGCATGATGGCGCGAAAGCCGCTGCCGTCGCTGTTCAGGTCGAAATGCATGGGCGCCGCGTTCGGGTCGAACTCGAGCGCGGTGGCGGTGCCGGCATCGGAGAAGAGCGGGTCGTTGACCGTGGCGCAGCGATCGCCCACCAGCACCAGCCCCTTCTTCACCGCACCCGAGGCAATCATGCTGCCCAGGATGTGGAGCCCGAACGGGTAGCCCGAGCAGCCGAGGTTGACGTCGAAGGCGATGGTGGCGTGGGACAGCTTCAACCGATCCTGCAGGATGATGGCGGTGGCCGGAATCAGGTAGTCGGGCGACTGGGTGACCACGATCAAGGCATMGATCTCTTCACGCTGCCACTGCAGTTCTTCGAGCAGCTTTTCGGTGGCGTCGAAGGCCAGGTCGGAAAAGCACTGCCATTCGGCACAGATGCGCCGGTTGTGGATGCCGATGTTGCGCACCAGCCGCTCGCGTTCCGAGCGCATCTTGGGCGGGCAATCCTCCAGGTTCGACAGCACTCGCTTGGGAACGCAGGAGGCCATGCCCGCAAAGCGGACGTTGTGAAGCGTGGACAAGCCCATGGCGCCCTACCCCAGCAGCTTGTAGAGGTCGGTGACGGTGGCGCAGTTCTTGAGGTCGTCGCCGACGATGGTCTTGTTGTAGTCGACATCGAACATCACGATCACGCCCAGGGCTGCCAGCGAGTCCCACTCGGGGAGGCTGAGCAGTTCGGTCTCGGGGGTCACCTCGATGGGTTCTTGAAAGTCGACGGCGATCAGAAAGTTCTCGATGAACTGCGCAATGGTGGTCATGTTGTATATCGTGTGGACGCAAGACAGCAGCGTATGTATTTGCGGGCTAGTCTAGCTCAAATGTGAACCGGAACGAGATGCGATTTTCAATTCCATTTTGAAATAAGATCAGCCAACCCATACCGCTTAAAGCGCTGATACTTGATTTTCTGAATCTTGAAAACATCCCTTATTCATCGACCTTTACGCCTTAAAGATCATTCAATTTGATTTGCAGCAATTTCCAGCTTAATGCTTGTCAGGAATCGGAAAACTTTGGGAAAAACAAAGCCGCCCGAAGGCGGCTTTGTTCACAAGTGCGTGACTATCAGGTACGGCATTCTGCCGGGACGTATTTGCCATTCAGCGTGCCCTTTTGACCCAGCACGGCAGATGGCGAAAGGGACGAAGTGCAGGTCCAGCTGATCGAGCCAGCAGTGGGGATGGTGGTCTTCGATGTAGTGCCCCCACTGAACACGGAGCCCGTCAACTTGCCACCGTCAATGGGGTTCAGCATCACAGTCTTGCCGCCGTCGATGCTGGAGTCATAGGTGATGGTGATGAAGCCGGCCGCGTCGTCGATGGTGATGCTGGCGACGTTCTTGGTGGGCTCGGGTTTCGTCCAGCCGGATGCATACGGGGCACCGTTGGCGGCGTTTTCAGCGATGGCAGTCTTCGCCGACGATGCGAGCGCCAAGCCTTCCGTAACCTTGGCGCGAACCGTGTAGTCCTGATAAGCCGGCAGCGCCACCGCAGCCAAAATACCAATGATCGCGACAACGATCATCAATTCAATCAGGGTGAAACCCTTTTGCACATTGCGTACGATGGAACGACGGTTCATTTACTTACTCCAGGTTGGTTGAGGGCCCGAGGAGGCCCCCGGTGCGCTCAGGTAACCGCAGCATCCATGCCACCCCGGTTTCGCCCCCTCCCAGGCCACTTCGACCGTGCAGTTGTTCACGTTCTAGTTACAACGTGTGACGAAAACTGTTGCTGCCCACCGACGTAGGGTGACATTTTTGTCAGCTTCCTGCCAACCCGCGTCATGCCCGCGGCTCCCGGCCGGCCGCACTTCCCATCCGCTCCACCCGCATCCACGCCCGCGATCCATCCCACACCTGCACCATGCGCTGCAGCAGCTCCGCCGGCACCGCCGGATGCGGGGCGGCCAGGGTCGCACTCATCGCCTCGCAGCTGTGCTCGATCACCGCGCCCGGATGATGGACGCCGCAGACGTCGCGGCCGAAGGCCTCGAGTTCGGCCCGGTTCGGGTAGCTGCGGGCCGGGGATTTGTCGCCGCTGCGGCCGCCTCGCCGCCACTTGAGCGCCAGCGTGTGGTCGACGGTTTCGATGCCGCCCGGCCGCTCGTAGGCATAGAGCACGGTGCACACCTGGTCGTACACCGGGCTGGGCCAGACCCGCTCGTCGTCATACAGCACCGCAAAGTTCTTGAGATGGGCGTCGCCGTTGCGCACCAGCACCGTGAGCACCAGCAGCTTGAAGAACTGGTGCAGGGCCGGCGCAGGTTCGCTGCACACCAGGCGCAGCGCCGCGGCCACGTCTTCATAACTGCCGATGTACTTGCGGCTGGACAGGCGCTCACGCACGCGCAGCTGCATGACGGCCGCGATGTCCTCGAAACCGAGGCGGCTGCCGTCGGGCAGGATGTCGAAGCGGTCGAGCACCAGCAGCTTGCCGTCGGCCGAGAGGTCGGCGCGCGGCACGGGCAGGCCGGCGTGGCGCGCGGCTTCGAGGCACAGCCACTCGTTGGCGCTCAGGCCGGGGTAGCGCGGCCCCTCGGCCTTGACGATGGCGTTGGGGCCGGGCACCACGGCCTTGTCGGCCACCGGCACCATGATCTTGGGCTGGACGCCGGCCAGGCCGGTGCCCGGGCCCATGAAGGCGTCGACCAGTTCCTCGAACAGGGCTTCGCTGCGCCCGCCCGCCAGCAGGTCGTCGCGCGAGACCAGGCCGGCGGCCCCCGCGCCCAGCGGCGCTTCGCCGGGCAGCTGGTAGGCCACGCGGCCGATGGCGCCGGCGCCCATCAGGGCCAGCAGGTGCATCTTGGTGACCTGGAACTTGCCGAAACGCGCCAGGATGCGCTCGAACAGATAGCCCTCGGGAAGGTTCATGTCGAGGGCGGCGAAGAGGTCGCCGTCCTGGAACACGCGGTCGGCGATCGGCAGGCCCAGGCCGACCTGATGGCGCGCCTCTGCTTCATAGACCAGCGAATAGATCGACCGCTTGGCAAGCAGGGCCTGCGGCTGGCCTCGGATGGCCAGCTGCAGGTCGCGCAGTTTTTCGGGCAGCGCCGTCACGTCTCGTCGGGCTCTTGCAGGTGCGCGAAGGCCTTCGCCAGGTCGGCCGCGCGCAGCGGACCCGGCTCGCGCGGGTCCAGGCTCAGCGCCAGGCCCAGCGGTGGGAGCATGGCGAGCAGCGAGGCCAGGGAGACGTCCTTTCCGGCCTCGAGCCGGTAGACCGGCATGCGCGACAGGCCGGCGTGCTCGCCCAGTGTGGCCTGGGAGAGCTTCTTGCGGCGGCGCGCGCTGCGAATGGCCGCCCCGACCTCGGACAGCGAGGAGATGGGTGCGGCGGGTTTGCTATTCATATGTTGCATTATTCTTTTTGCGAGAGGAAATGCAACATATAGATAGCAGCTCAGATCTGCAGCACCTCCGCGGCCTGCAGCCACCGGATGTCCCACGCCCGCCCCGCGCCGCTGGGCACGGGCGGCGCGCTGTCGGCGATGCCGTCGATCTGGCTCATGATCTCTTCCGTCTCCGCCGGCTTCGTGTGCGTGATGTAGATCGGGTAGTTCCGCCCGGGTGCAATCTGGGCCAGCTCGTCCGCCAGGGTGGTGGGCGACAGGTGCAGGCTGCGCTGCGCCAGCGCCTGCTCGCGGTTGCTGAAGGCGGTCTCGATCACCAGCATCGCGACCTCCAGCTGGTTCACGCGCGCCCAGAAGGGCGCATTGCGCTCGGTGTCGCCACTGAAGACCCAGTGGCTCGTGCCCTGCGCGCAGCGCACGGCGTAGCCGCAGGCCGGCACCGTGTGGACCGCGGGCAGCACTTCGATCACCTTGGGCGCCCGGGTGCCGAGCTGCAATTGCTGACCGATCGTGACTTCGTGAAAGCTCACGAAGGGCGACTCCCGGCTCGGGATGCTGGCGAAATCGGGCCAGATGACGTTGTTGAAGACGTGGGTGCGCAGCGCCTCGATGGTGGCGCGCAGCGCATGCACGCGCAGCGGCCGGGTGCGGAAGCTGGCGATGGCGTCGATCATCAGCGGCAGCGCGGCGACATGGTCGAGGTGCGAGTGGGTCAGCACCACGTCGTCGATGGCGGACATTTCGTCGAGGGTGAGGTCGCCGACACCGGTGCCGGCGTCGACCAGCAGATCGCTGTCGACCAGAAAGGAGGTCGTGCGGCAGTCCTTGGCGATGGCACCTGAGCACCCCAATACACGCACCTGCATTTCGCGAGACCTTTTGACTTTCAGCCCGTAGGCCACTACTTCGAATCGAACCGGGTTGCGCCGTCCCATTGCGGGTCTTTGGGCTGCAACGACATCGAGGCTAATCGCTGCGAGTACAGCTGGTAAAGGACTTTTTTGGCATCTGCGGCGAGCAGGGGCGCAAGGATAGCCTGAGCTTGTAACCAATCTTGTAGGCGATACGCTGAAAGCACACTTTTCCAGTGCTCAATTTCCTGGCGGACCTGCGGGCCGACACTGCGCTGCCGGCCGACGGGGGTGAAAACCCGCACCGTCCGGGCCTTGCCCTGCACCCGCACGCAATCCAGCTCCTGCCAGACGAATCCGGGCGCGGCGCGCCGGGTGGCCTCGCTGGCGACGATCTCGACGCCGTAGTGCACGCCCAGGCCCTCGAGCCGCGACGCCAGGTTCACGGCGTCGCCCACCACGGTATAGCTGCGGCGTACCGCCGAGCCCATGTCGCCGACGCTCATCACCCCGGTGTTGATGCCGATGCCGACGTGGATCTGCGGCTGGCCGCTCAGGCGATGGTGGCCGTTGAGCTCGTGCACCGCCGCCGCCATCTCGATGGCGGCCTGGACCGCCAGCTCGGCGTGGTCGGCGGCCTCGACCGGCGCGCCCCAGAACGCCATGACGCAGTCGCCCATGTATTTGTCGACGGTCCCGCGGTGGGCGCTGATGACCTCGCTCAGGCGGCTGAAGAAGGTGTTCAGGAAGGCCTGCAGATCGGCCGGCGCCATCTGCTCGGCCAGCCGCGTGAAGCCGCGCATGTCGCAGAACATCACGGTGAGTTCCCTGTTCTCGGCCCGCATGCTGTAGCGCCGCGGATCGGCCCGCATCTCGTCCACCAGCTGCGGCGGCACATAGGTGCCGAACAGCGCGGCCAGGCCGCGGCTGGACCGGGCCTCGACGAAGTAGCCCCAGCTCATGTTGAGCACGAAGGACAGCCCGACCATCACCAGCGAGACGGCCAGCGGCAGCACCAGGCCGGCGCCGAGGTAGAGCCAGGTGTTGACCCCGATCAGCGCGGCGGAAATCAGCACCGCGGCCCCCACCGCCCGCGGCGCGGTGCTCAGCGACAGGCCGAAGGCGAGCGCGAGCCCGGCCGCGATCAGCATGACCAGTTCGTAGCCCACCGCGTAGTCGGGCACGGCGGGAATCCTCGAATCCAGGAGCCCGGAGACGATGTTGGCGTGCACTTCGACACCCGGGAAGTCGGCCCCGACCGGGGTCGAGCGCAGGTCCGTCAGGCCCGGCGCGGTGGAGCCGACGAGCACGATCTTGTCTTTCAGCTCGGCGGGCGCGAGCGCACCCCGAATGACCTCGGCAGCCGGAATGTGACGGAAGGAGCCGCCGCGCGGGCCGCCCGGGCCGCGAAAAGGCACCAGCACGCTCGCCGTGCCGTCCACCGGGACCCGCAGCTGCGCCGCGCCGGTCGTCAGCATCAGGGCTTCCAGTGGCGGCGGGCCGCCGGCCGGCCCGGTGGGCGCCAGCACGGGCACCAGGCCCGTGACCCCGGCGGCCAGGCGATGGACGACCAGCGCCAGCGATTCGTAGTAGCCGGGCTGGGCGTTGCCGCCCTCGTAGCGCGCGATCAGCGGCACGGAGCGCACCACGCCGTCCACATCCCGGTCGAGCACCACGTTCAGGAAGCCGCCGGACGGCGCCGCCTCGGCCAGCAGCCCGATGCTGCCGACGAAGCCGTTCCAGCGCGTCGTGTGCTCGCTGCCCTCGGGGAAAGCGTCGGCCGGCAGGACGGGGGCCGGCAAATGCCCCTTGGCGCGCGGCTCGGCAGTGCGGGTGAAGTAGAAGCCGAGCGCCACCCGCCGGCCGGCGAGCGTGCGCGCGAAGGCGGCGTCATGGTCGAGCCCGGGCGAGAGCCGCTCGATCTCGGCGGCCAGGCCGGCCTGGCCCTGCAGCGGCCCTTTCGCGAGCTGGCGCAGGGCTTCGAGGCCCGAGCTTGCGTCGGGCTCGACGAAGAGCACGTCGAAACCCAGCGCGCGGGCCTGCTGGCGCTCCATGACTTCGGTGGTCAGCCGCGCCACCTGGTCGCGGCCCCAGGGCCATTGCCCGAGCTGCTGCAGGCTCGGGTCGTCGATGTCGACGATCACGATCCGCGGGTCGAGCGTGCCCGGCATGGTGGCGCGCAGCCGCACGTCGTAGATGAAGCGGTCGAGCCGTTCGAGAAAGGGAAGCTGCCAGGCGCCCAGCACATGCGCCAGGGCGAGCATGACCGGCAGCAGCGTGATCGCGATGCGCGCGCCATGTCGGCGCAATGCGTTCAATGTGGCCCCCACGGCGCGGCGCTCATCCGTCCGCCCGCCGTCGAGTGCTGCGCAGCGGGTTCAGCGCGCGATCAGCTGATGACGAACTGCATCTGCGTGCCGCCGAGCTCGAGCACGTCGCCGTCCTGCAGCGCCACGGCCTCGCTGCCGAGCGGCTCGCCGTTGAGGGCCGTCTCGCCGTCGATCGGCGCCACCACGTAGCCGTGCAGCCGGCGCGTGACCGCGGCGACCGCCACGCCGGGCTTGCCGATGGTGGTGACGACCTTCTGCAGCGACAGCTCGCGTCCGGCACCGCTGCCGGACAGCACCCGCATGACCGCCGCGCCGGCCGTGCCGCCGCCCAGCGGCGACTGCACCGTGGGCGCGGAAGACAGCGGAATCGGGCCCGAACGGGCCTCGATGAGGGTACGCGCCGGCGCCAGGCTCTCGCCCGCGCCGGTATTGCCGGCCAGAAAGCGGATCTTGTACTTGCCGACCTCGATGACGTCGTTCTGCTCGAGCGCCTGCTTCTTGATGGCGCGGCCGTTGACGTAGGTCCCGTTGGTGCTGTTGAGATCTTCCAGGTAGACATCGCCGCCGATCATGTGCAGCACGGCGTGCTCGCCGCTGATCGCGAGATTGTCGACCACGATGTCGTTGTAGGGCCGCCGGCCCAGCGTGGTCCGGTCCTTCGCGAGCGTGACGTCCTTGATGACGACGCCGTCGATCGACACGATCAATTTCGGCATGACCGGCTCCTGGATCTCGTTGGCTTGCTCACGTCGGGGCCCTTGCAACAATGGATTTTCCTGACCTCTGCTATGGAGTTGCCTCAGGGGCCTTGCTACCGCCCGCCCGGGCCAGGATGACCGAAATGTTATCCCGGCCGCCATTGTCGTTCGCAGTTGCAACCAAAAGTGTTGCTTTCTCCGGCAAGCCGATATTTTGTAACAAAATCGTGAAAAGCTGGGCGTCTGGCACCATTTCGGAGAGGCCGTCGGAACAAAGCAGGAACAGGTCGCCCGGCATCACGCCGTGTTCGTGCATCTCGAGGTCGACATGGCGCTCGATGCCGAGCGCCCGGGTGACCAGGTTGCGGTGCGGCGACTGCAGGGCCTGCTCCGGCGTGATGACGCCGGCGTCGAGCTGCTCCTGCAGCAGCGAATGGTCGCGCGTCAGCCGCTCCAGCGTGTCGCCGCGCAGCCGGTAGCAGCGCGAGTCCCCGATGTGGCCGATGATCGCGCGCTGCGGCCCGAAGGCGGCCAGCACCAGCGTGGTCCCCATGCCCTGGAGCTGCACGTTCGCGATGCCCGCCTCGAGGATGGCCGCGTTGGCCTCGTCGGTGCCGGCCTGCAGGGCGCGCTTGACCGCCTTCGCATGGGCGTGCGGCCCCGCGTGGGCGAGCCAGCGGCCGAAGCTGGCCTGCAGCAGCGCGATCGCCATGCCGCTGGCGACCTCGCCGCCGTTGTAGCCGCCCATGCCGTCGGCCAGCAGCACCAGGCCCAGCGAGGGCTCGAAGGCGATGGTGTCCTCGTTGTTGGCGCGCACCCGGCCCGGGTCGGTGAGCGCGGCGAACTCCCATGCCAGCACGCCGGGATCTTTGGAAACTTCAGTGCCGGGATTCGCCATGGATCAAGAGGTTGGTTGGCTGGGCTCAGCCGGGGGCGCGGGATCGCTTTTGCAGCCATCTTCCCACGGCCACCACGAACGCCGCGCCGGCCGCTGCCGCCGCGTAGTGCAGCCACGGATTGGCCGCGAGCATATCGTGCAGGATGGTATCGCTCACGATCGTTTCCCCGGCCACCCAGCCGATCAGGGCGGCGCCGAGCATGACGATGATCGGGAAGCGTTCCATCAGCTTGATCATGAGCGTGCTGCCGAAGATCACCAGCGGGATGCTGATCGCCAGGCCGAGGATCAGCAGCACCATGCTGCCCTGCGCCGCCGCGGCGACCGCGATCACGTTGTCCAGGCTCATGACCAGGTCGGCCAGCAGGATGGTGCGGATCGCGGCCATCATGCTGCCGTACTCCTTGTCCTCGCCGTCGCCCTCCTCCTCGCCGCTGAGCAGCTGGGTGCCGATCCACAGCAGCAGCAGGCCGCCGATGATCTGCAGGTAAGGCAGCGCCAGCAGCTTGGCCGCGACCACCGTGAGGATGATCCGCAGCACCACCGCGGCGCCGGAGCCGAACAGCACGGCGGTGCGTTGCTGATGCGGCGGCAGCGAGCGGGCGGCCATGGCGATCACGACCGCGTTGTCGCCCGAAAGGATGATGTTGATCCAGACGATCTTGAGCAGACCGATCCAGAAGTCGGTGGTTTGAAGGAATTCCATGTCTCTTTATTCCACTGTTATTGATTGAAAAAGCGCCCGCAACCTGGTTGCGGGCGCTTTTTCTCTTGTGTGGTTCAGCGAGAAGACGAGACTTCTTAGAGCAGTGCCTTGAGCCGCTTGGCCAGTTCCGAGAAGTTGCGCGTGACCGTGAAGCCGCTCTCTTCCATGATGGCGAGCTTGGCATCGGCCGTGTCGGCGCCGCCCGAGATCAGCGCACCGGCATGGCCCATGCGCTTGCCGGGGGGCGCCGTGACGCCGGCGATGAAGCCGACGATCGGCTTCTTCATGTTGTCCTTGCACCAGCGGGCGGCGTCCGCCTCGTCGGGTCCGCCGATTTCGCCGATCATGATGACCGCGTCGGTGTCGGGATCGTCGTTGAAGGCCTTCATCACGTCGATGTGCTTCAGGCCGTTGATCGGGTCGCCGCCGATGCCGACCGCGCTCGACTGGCCGAGGCCGATCTCGGTGAGCTGCGCCACGGCTTCATAGGTCAGCGTGCCGGAGCGGCTGACCACGCCGATGCGGCCCTTGCGGTGGATGTGGCCGGGCATGATGCCGATCTTGATCTCGTCGGGCGTGATCAGGCCGGGGCAGTTGGGGCCCAGCAGCAGCGTCTTCTTGCCGCCCGCGGCTTCCTTGGCGCGCATCTTGTTGCGCACTTCGAGCATGTCGCGCACCGGGATGCCCTCGGTGATGCAGATCGCCATGTCGAGGTCGGCCTCGACGGCTTCCCAGATCGCGGCGGCGGCGCCGGCCGGCGGCACGTAGATCACCGACACGGTCGCGCCGGTCTGCGTGGCGGCTTCCTTGACGGAACCGAAGATCGGGATGTTGAAGATCGACTCGCCGGCCTTCTTCGGGTTCACGCCGGCCACGAAGCAGTTCTTGCCGTTCGCGTATTCCTGGCACTTCTCGGTGTGGAACTGGCCGGTCTTGCCAGTGATGCCTTGCGTGATGACTTTGGTGTCTTTGTTGATGTAGATCGACATGACTGGTTCCTTACTTGGCGACGGCCGCAACGACCTTCTGGGCGGCTTCCGCCATGGTGTCGGCGCTGATGATCGGCAGCCCCGAATCGGCCAGCAGCTTCTTGCCTTCGACTTCGTTGGTGCCCTTCATGCGCACCACCAGCGGCACTTGCAGGTTCACGGCCTTGCAGGCCGCGATCACGCCGGTGGCGATGGTGTCGCACTTCATGATGCCGCCGAAGATGTTGACGAGGATGGCCTCGACGTTCTTGTTCTTCAGCATGATCTTGAAGGCCTCGGTCACCTTCTCGGGGGTGGCGCCGCCGCCCACGTCGAGGAAATTGGCCGGCTCGCCGCCGAACAGCTTGATGGTGTCCATGGTGGCCATGGCCAGGCCGGCGCCGTTCACCAGGCAGCCGATGTTGCCGTCGAGGCTGATGTAGGCGAGGTCGAACTTGCTGGCCTCGACTTCGGCCGCGTCTTCCTCGTCGAGGTCGCGCAGGGCGACGATGTCGGGGTGGCGGTACAGCGCGTTGCTGTCGAAGTTGAACTTGGCGTCGAGCGCCATGATGCCGCCCTTGCTGTCACGGTTGAGCGGATTGATCTCGACCAGCGAGGCATCCGTTTCCATGTAGCAGGTGTAGAGCTTCTTGAAGACGTCCACGGCCTGGGCGGTGGAGTCGGCCGGGATGCCGATCGCGTCGGCGATCTTCTTGGCCTGGGCGTCGCCGAGGCCGGTCAGCGGGTCGATGAACTCGGTGACGATCTTCTCGGGCGTGGAGTGGGCCACTTCCTCGATGTCCATGCCGCCTTCGCTCGACGCGATGAAGGCCACCTTCTGGGTGGCGCGGTCGGTCACGGCCGAGACGTAGTATTCCTTCTGGATGTCGGCGCCGTCCTCGATGTAGAGGCGACGGACCTTCTGGCCTTCGGGGCCGGTCTGGTGCGTCTTGAGCTGCATGCCGAGGATCTCGCCGGCGAGCTTCTTGACGTCTTCGATCGACTTGGCGACCTTGACGCCACCGCCCTTGCCGCGGCCGCCCGCGTGGATCTGGGCCTTGACCACCCAGACCGGGCCGCCAAGCTTCTGGGCGGCCTCGACCGCCTCCTGAACTGTGTACGCCGGGATGCCGCGGGGTACGGGCACGCCGAACTTGGCAAGAATTTCCTTGCCTTGGTACTCGTGAATCTTCATGAGGGTGTCTCTCGGAACGGGGTTGGGAGAACGGGAGAATATGGCTGTTGCCCACGGGCCACGGCGCCTGGGGGGCGGGGGCGGCGGACAGCAGGGGACTGTATCATGGTGCGCCGCACCAACAATTGACCCGTGTTTGTGGTCAATACGTATTTACTCCCAAGCCACAAGAGGCTCCACATGCCCAAGGTCTTCATCGATGGCGAGGCCGGAACCACCGGCCTCCAGATCCGCGAGCGGCTCCAGACGATGCCGCAGATCGAACTCGTGAGCATCGCGCCCGAGCTGCGAAAGGACGTGGCCGCCAAGCGCGCGCTGATGGCCGGAGTCGACCTGGTCGTGCTGTGCCTGCATGACGACGCGGCGCGCGAATCGGTGGCGCTGATCGACCAGCTGGACGGGCGCCGCCCCAAGATCATCGACGCCTCGACCGCGCACCGCACGGCGCCCGGCTGGGTGTTCGGCTTCCCCGAGCTCATGGCCGGGCATGCGGATGCGGTGGCCAAGGCCGAGCGCGTGGCCAATCCCGGCTGCTACGCCACCGGTGCGATCGCCATCGTGCGCCCGCTGGTCGACGCCGGGCTGCTGCCGCCGGACTTTCCCATCGCCCTGCCCTCGGTCAGCGGCTATTCGGGCGGCGGCCGGACCATGATCGAGGCCTACGAAAAAGGCGAGGCGCCGCTGTTCGAGACCTACGCGCTGGGGCTCAAGCACAAGCACATCCCCGAGATCATGAAGTACACCGGCCTGACCCGCCGGCCGGTCTTCATCCCCTCGGTCGGCAACTTCAAGCAGGGCATGCTGGTGCAGCTGCCGCTGCACCTGGACGACCTGCCCGACCGCCCGACCGCGGCGCACCTGCACGATGCGCTGGCTGCGCACTACGCGAAGAGCAATACGCCGGAACGCTTCGTGAAGGTGCTGCCGCCCACGGCCGACGGCAAGATCGACGCGCTGGCGCTCAACGACACCAACGAACTCGAGATCCGCGTGTTCCCGAACGAGGACCATCGCCATGCGGTGGTCATTGCGCGGCTGGACAACCTGGGCAAGGGCGCGAGCGGCGCCGCGGTGCAGAACCTGAAATTGATGCTGAATCTGTAGCTCGCCCCCAGGTTGCCCGGCACTTCGTGTCCGGGCGCCCACCCCCTACCGGGGGCAACACCGGCGGCCCGGCAAAGCCGGTTCCGCGGTGTTTCACCAACAAGGCCGGGCTGCGCCGGCCTATTCTTCGGGGTCGTGCCGCAGGACCTTGGCCACGATGGCACCGGCGAATCCCCTCGCCATCAGGAACCGAACTTGGCGGGCGCGTTCGGTCGCATCCTGCGGCAGCTCGCCGAAGCGGCGCTTCCAGACTTCGAGCGCGCGATCGAACTCGCTGCCCTGCAGGCCGGCGACCGCCTCGGCGACCGCCTCGGGCGCGATGCCCTTGTGCAGCAATTCCTGGCGCACACGCGCCGCGCCCATGCGGGCCGCGCGCTGGTGCAGCACCGACTGCACCACCCTCGCCTCGCTGATGAAATCCTTGGCGGCCAGCTCGTCGAGGGCCCGGGCCAGGGTGCCGGGCTCTTCCTCGTATTTCTTGAGCTTGCGCTCGAGTTCAGCGCGCGAATGCTCGCGCTGGCTCAAGAGGCGCAGGGCGCGCCCCTTGAGCGACGGCGCACTGAAAGCCATGGCGGCCGGGTTACTTCTTGTCAGCCTTCTCGGCCTTCTCGGGCTTGTCGGCCTTCTCGACCGCCGCGTCGGCGCTCGCCACCGCCTCGGCCAAGAGCGGAATGCCCAGCGATTCGCGCACCTTGTTCTCGATCTCGCGCGACAGCTCGGGGTTCTCGCGCAGGAATTCGCGCGCGTTGTCGCGGCCCTGGCCGATCTTCTCGCCGTTGTAGGCGTACCAGGCGCCGGACTTGTCGACGATCTTGGCATTGACGCCCATGTCGATGATCTCGCCTTCGCGGCTGATGCCCTCGCCGAACAGGATGTCGAACTCGGCCGTCTTGAAGGGCGGGCTGACCTTGTTCTTGACCACCTTAACCTTGGTCTCGTTGCCGATCGCCTCGTCGCCCTTCTTGATGGTGCCGATGCGGCGGATGTCCAGCCGCACCGAGGCGTAGAACTTCAGCGCATTGCCGCCGGTGGTGGTTTCGGGCGAGCCGAACATCACGCCGATCTTCATGCGGATCTGGTTGATGAAGATGACCATGCAGTTGGTCTTCTTGATGGTGGCGGTGAGCTTGCGCAGCGCCTGGCTCATCAGGCGGGCCTGCAGGCCGGGCAGCGAGTCGCCCATCTCGCCTTCGATTTCGGCCTTGGGGGTGAGCGCGGCGACCGAGTCGACCACGATCAGGTCGACCGCACCCGAGCGCACCAGCGAATCGACGATCTCGAGCGCCTGCTCGCCGGTGTCGGGCTGGCTGATCAGCAGGTCGGAGAGGTTGACGCCGAGCTTCTGGGCATATTGCACGTCGAGCGCATGCTCGGCATCGACGAAGGCGCAGGTGCCGGCCTGGCGCTGCATCTCGGCGATGACCTGCAAGGTGAGCGTGGTCTTGCCCGAGGATTCAGGACCGTAGATCTCGATCACGCGGCCGCGCGGCAGGCCGCCGACGCCGAGCGCGATGTCCAGGCCCAGCGAGCCGGTGGAGACCACCTGGATGTCTTCCAGCGCCTCGCCTTCGCCGAGCCGCATGATCGTGCCCTTGCCGAACTGCTTTT
The DNA here is from genome assembly GCF_056405555.1 of Variovorax sp. P1_G12. Taxonomy (NCBI): domain Bacteria; kingdom Pseudomonadati; phylum Pseudomonadota; class Betaproteobacteria; order Burkholderiales; family Comamonadaceae; genus Variovorax; species Variovorax sp. P1_G12. The sequence goes on from NZ_JBFUBW010000012.1 coordinate 176,936, forward strand.
CGATCTGGGCCAGCGCGGCCTGGAGGGCCTTGGCCTTTTCGCTGTTGGCGACCGAGATGCTTGCGCCTTTGACGACTGCGTCCATGTGAGAACTCCTTGAATATCAACGGGTTGCGGGAAATTCATCCCGCTGCTTTTAATTACAGGCTGGATGCTTGAACAGTAGTGTAGAGGCGTATTGATCCAGAAAAATCCAATTTTTGGTCAGTTTGCTTTACTATCGACTGTCATGTCCGGCACGCAATTTCCGATCGACCACGACACCTGGCGCCAGACCCACCTGGGCCGACTGCTGGGCCACGCGATGCGGCGCTTCGACGAGCGGGTGCTGGCGCTGATGGCGCATGACGCCGGGGTGCCGCTGGCGCTGTCGAACCTCGCGGCGCGCGCGCAGGTGAGCGCCGCCCACATCCACATCACGCGCCATCTGGCGCGCGACGGCTCGCGGCTAACCGAACTGGCCGAGCGGGCCGGCATGACCAAGCAGGCGATGGGCGCACTGGTCGACCAGTGCGAGGCCTGGGGGCTGGTGCAGCGCGGGCCCGATCCGCTCGATGCCAGGGCGCGGCGGGTGCTGTTCACCACCGACGGCCTGGCCTGGCTCGAAGCCTTCCGCAGCGCCGTGGCGCAGGCCGAGGAGGAGTTCCGCGCCAGCGTCGGCAGCGAGATCGCCACCGTGGTAACCATTGGACTCGAGGCGTACGCGGCGGCCTAGAATTCCAAGTTGTCTGGAGGCACGGCACCATGCGGATACTCATTGCGGAAGATGACCAGGTGCTGGCCGATGCCCTGCTGCGCAGCCTGCGCACCTCGGGTTCGGCGGTCGACCACGTCGCGACCGGCTCGCAGGCCGATGCCGCGCTGATGACCAACCGGGAGTTCGACCTGCTGATTCTCGACCTCGGCCTGCCCAACATGCATGGCCTCGAGATCCTCAAGCGGCTGCGCGCCCGCGGCTCTCAGCTGCCGGTGCTGGTGCTGACCGCGGCCGACAGCGTGGAGGAACGGGTCAAGGGCCTGGACTACGGCGCCGACGACTACATGGCCAAGCCCTTCTCGCTGCAGGAACTCGAGGCGCGGGTGCGCGCCCTCACGCGGCGCGGCATGGGCGGCACCAGCAACGCGATCAAGCACGGCCCGCTGGTCTACGACCAGGCCGGCCGGGTCGCGACCTTCGACGGCAAGATGCTCGAGCTGTCGGCGCGCGAGCTCGGCCTGCTCGAGGTGCTGCTGCAGCGCGCCGGACGGCTGGTGAGCAAGGACCAGCTGGTCGAGCGCCTGTGCGAATGGGGCGAGGAGGTGAGCCTCAATGCGATCGAGGTCTACATCCACCGCCTGCGCAAGAAGATCGAGAAGGGGCCGGTGCGCATCGCCACGGTGCGCGGGCTCGGCTATTGCCTCGAGAAGATCCCCTCGTAGCCGGTCCCGCTCCGTCCGGCCAGACGCTTGGTAAAACTCTTTCAGCGCGCGCAGCGCTCTCTCTTCGGCGAGATCCTCGACTGGATGCTCACGCCGCTGCTGCTGCTGGTGCCGGTCAGCATCGGCGTCACCTGGCTGGTGGCGCAGGGCATCGCGAACGCGCCCTTCGACCGGGCGCTGGAATCCAACATCCAGACCCTGGCCCGGCTGGTCGACGCGGACAACGGCCAGATCAAGTTCGTGCTGCCGCAGCCGGCGCGCGAGATCCTCGGCAGCGATGACATCGACCAGGTCTATTACCAGCTGCTCGACGGCCACGGCACGCTGCTGAGCGGCGAGCGCGACGTGCCCTTCCCGGGCACGGACGACCCGCCGGTGCCGGGCGTGGTCTACCTGCGCGACGGCCAGATGCACGGACGCACGGTGCGGATCGCCTCGCTCTGGGTCGCCGGCAGCACGCCCGACGCGCCGTTCGCGCTGCTGCAGGTGGCCGAGACGCGCGAGAAGCAGTCGGTGCTGGCCACCGAGATCATCAAGGGCGTGCTGCTGCCGCAATTCGCGATTCTGCCGCTGGCGGTGCTGCTGATCTGGCTGGCGCTGGTGCGCGGCATCAAGCCGCTGTCGGTGGTCGAGGCGCGCATCCGCGAGCGCAAGCCGGGCGACCTGAGCCCGCTCGACGAATCCTCGGTGCCGCTCGAGGTGGTGCCGCTGGTGCTGTCGGTCAACGACCTGCTGAGCAAGCTCAACGACTCGATCGGCACCCAGAAGCGCTTCCTTGCCGACGCCGCGCACCAGCTCAAGACGCCGCTGGCGGGCCTGCGCATGCAGGCCGACCTGGCCCAGCGCGAGGGCGCCAATGCCGACGAGCTCAAGCAGTCGCTCAAGCAGATCGGCCGCGCCAGCGTGCGCGCCACGCACACGGTCAACCAGCTGCTGTCGCTGGCCCGCGCGGAGGGCAGCGGCGCCGCCATCGGGCGCCAGCCCTGCGACCTGGCGCGACTCACGATCGAGGTGGTGCGCGAGGCCGTGCCGCGGGCCATCGACAAGCGCATCGACCTGGGCTACGAGGGCGCGGAGGCGGGCTCGCCCGGCGTGGTGTTCGAAGGCAATCCGACGCTGCTGAAGGAGCTGGTGCGCAACCTGGTCGACAACGCGATCAATTACACGCCGTCGGTGCCCGAGCGGCCCGGCGTGATCACCGCGCGGGTGCTGGCCGACCCCTTCGGCCACGTGCTCGTGCTGCAGGTCGAGGACAACGGCCCCGGCATCGCGGCGCACGAGCGCGAGCTGGTGTTCGAGCCCTTCTACCGGGTGCTCGGCAACGAGGCCGACGGCTCCGGCCTGGGGCTGCCGATCGTGCGCGAGATCGCGCGCCAGCACCACGCGATCGTGCGGCTGGAAGACGCGCACCCGGGCCAGCAGCCGCCGGGGACGCTGGTGAGCCTGCGGATCGATGCCAATCCCCACGAATCCCGGGACCGCGCGGGGTCCTAGGGGGCCCGGTCAGGGTTTGGCGGGCGGCGGATTCTTGCGGATCTGCAGCATCTGCGGCCGGACCTGCTGCTGCAGGCGCTGCGGCTCGGTCTCGCTGAAGCGCGCGGGCTCGGCGCCGAACAGGGCAAACGCGCCGCGGGTCCAGGCGAAATAGCCCAGGTTGGCGACCAGCAGGGCGACCACGGCCAGGCGCAGGATCATGGCGGCACGCGCAGCGGGCGGACGCTGACTTCGGCGCTGCTGATGCTCTTGACGCCGTCGGCGGTGCGCACCAGCAGCTCGCCGCCCCAGCCGACGCCTTCGCAGTGGCCTTCGGTGCCGTCGCTGAGCCGCACGTCGCGCCCGCGCAGGAGGTCGCGCTCGGCGAAGCGGGCCGCGAAGGGCACGAATCCGCGCTCGTTGAAGAGCTGCACGTCGCGCACCAGCGGCTCGACGATCTCGCGCAGCACCTCGCCGGGTGCCGCGGCCGGACGCCATTCCTTCATCCAGGCCGGCGGCGTGCTCAGGCCGGCGGCTTCGCGCGGGCCGATGTTGATGCCGATGCCGATCACCAGATAGCGCTCGAGCGCGTCGGGCTGGAGCAGGGCGGTCTCGATCAGGATGCCGCCGAGCTTGCGCTCCTGCACCCAGAGGTCGTTGGGCCACTTGAGCGCCAGGCCGGCGCTGCGCGACGGGTCCAGGCTCTGGGCGACGCTGGCACCGACCGCGAGCGAGAGACCCGACCAGTCGCGCGGTGCCAGCGACAGGCCGAGCGAGAAGGTCAGCGAGGCGGGTTCGCCGGCGTCCTGCGCGCTCTGCCAGGGCCGGCCGAGCCGGCCGCGCCCGGCGGTCTGGCGCTCGGCCACGAGCAGCACCGCGCCGGTTTCACCATCGCGCGAACGGCGCATCAGCTCGCTGTTGGTCGAGTCGATTTCGGCCACCACCTCGACGCGCAGGCCGGGCAGCAAGGGTGCCAGGCTCTGCGCGATCTCGTCCTCGAACCAGGGTGCGGCCATGTTCAGCGCTTGTCGGTGTCGGCCTTCTTCTTGCCGGCCTTCTTTTCAGACTTCTTCGAGGACTTCTTGTCGCTCTTCCTGTCCTTCTTCTTGCTTTTCTTCTTCTTGCCCTTCTTGCCCTCGTCGTCGTCCTTGGGCGCCAGCAAGGTCCCGCGGCATTGCTCCGAGCCGCACCAGCACGGGAAATCGGCCTTCAGCTTCTTCGTGTAGGGCTCGTCGATGACCAGGCCGTAGTCGTAGCTGAGCTCTTCGCCGGCGGCGATGTTGCGCAGCGCCTTGATGAAGACGCGGCCATCCTGCTCGTCGGCCTCGCAGCTCGGCTCGCACGAATGATTGATCCAGCGCGAGGCGTTGCCGTCGACGTTGCCGTCGATCACGCGATCGTCATCGATGTGGAAGTAGAAGGTGTGGTGGGGCTGGGCGGGGTCGTGCGGGTGGCGGCGCAGCGCTTCCTCCCACGAGATGATCTCGCCCTTGTATTCGATGAGCGTTTCGCCTTCCGCAATATCCTGGACGGCAAAGACGCCGTTGCCATGGACGCTGGAACGCCGGGTCTGGATTCGGCGGCCGCCGGAAGTGGGGGATTTGGAGGGCATCGCCGAAGTCTGTTAGTTTGAATATGTACGCATGCGCGTGCGCGTACGCACGCGAGAAGCGCCAGATTGTAAGGATGTCGCCCCCACGCTCTCCACTTTGGGGCTCGCTGCCCCCCCGAGGGGGCGCAGGCCGCCTTGGGGCGGCCTGCTGGCCCGTCCCGCCTTGCGTTGCGGGGCGGGGTCGGCAACTGGCGCGTGCGGGTGAACAGAATGAATAGGATTCGCAGATGAAAACTTTGGTGATTGCAGAAAAGCCTTCGGTGGCCCAGGACATCGTGCGCGCGCTCACGCCGGTGGCCGGCAAGTTCGACAAGCACGACGAGCACTTCGAGAACGAGAAGTACGTCGTGACGAGCGCCGTCGGCCACCTGGTGGAGATCCAGGCGCCCGAGGAGTTCGACGTCAAGCGCGGCAAGTGGAGCTTCGCCAACCTGCCGGTCATCCCGCCGCGCTTCGACCTGAAGCCGGTCGACAAGACCAAGACCCGGCTCAACGCGGTCGTGAAGCAGGCCAAGCGCAAGGATGTGACCCAGCTCGTCAACGCCTGCGACGCGGGCCGCGAGGGCGAGCTGATCTTCCGCCTGATCGAGCAGTACGCCGGCGGCAAGGCGCCGCTGGGCAAGCCGGTCAAGCGCCTGTGGCTGCAATCGATGACGCCGCAGGCGATCCGCGACGGCTTCGATCAGCTGCGCACCGAGCAGCAGATGCAGGGCCTGGCCGATGCGGCGCGCTCGCGCTCCGAGGCCGACTGGCTGGTCGGCATCAATGGCACCCGGGCCATGACCGCGTTCAATTCGCGCGACGGCGGCTTCTTCCTGACCACCGTGGGCCGGGTGCAGACGCCGACGCTGTCCGTGGTGGTCGAGCGCGAGGAGAAGATCCGCAAGTTCGTGAGCCGCGACTACTGGGAGGTGCACGGCCGCTTCGCGGCCGAGGCGGGCGAGTACCCGGGCAAGTGGTTCGATCCGAATTGGAAGAAGCCGCCGCCCGGCCCCGATGGCGTGCCCGACCCCGAGCAGCGTGCCGACCGGGTCTGGAACGAGCGCGAGGCGCGCGAGATCGCCGACGCCGCGCGCGGCAAGCCGGCCACGGTCACCGAGGAAAGCAAGCCCACCACCAGCGCCTCGCCGCTGCTGTTCGACCTGACCTCGCTGCAGCGCGAGGCCAACGGCCGCTTCGGCTTCAGCGCCAAGACCACGCTGGCGCTGGCGCAGAGCCTGTACGAACGCCACAAGGCGCTGACCTACCCGCGGACCGACTCGCGCGCGCTGCCTGAGGACTACCTGCCGGTGGTCAAGGACACGATGAAGATGCTGGCCACGAGCGGCATGAAGCACCTCGCGCCCTTCGCCCAGCAGGCGGTCGACAACAACTACGTGAAACCGTCGAAGCGCATCTTCGACAACGCCAAAGTCAGCGATCACTTCGCGATCATCCCGACCCTGCAGGCGCCGAGCGGCCTGTCCGACGCCGAGCAGAAGCTCTATGACTTCGTGGTGCGCCGCTTCATGTCGGTGTTCTTCCCGAGCGCCGAATACCAGGTCACGACGCGCATCAGCACGGTGGAGCAGGGCGGCAAGAAGTACCCGTTCCGCACCGACGGCAAGGTGCTCGTGAAGGCCGGCTGGCTCGCGATCTGGGGCAAGGAAGCCGAGGACGACGAGAAGGAAGAGGACAAGGACGGCAAGCGCCTGGTGCCGGTCAAGCCCGGCGAAGTGGTGAAGGCCGAATCGGTCGATCCCAAGGGCCTGAAGACCCGGCCGCCGGCGCGCTATTCCGAAGCCACGCTGCTCGGCGCCATGGAAGGCGCGGGAAAGACCATCGACGACGACGAACTGCGCGAGGCGATGCAGGAGAAGGGCCTCGGCACGCCGGCCACGCGGGCGGCCACGATCGAAGGCCTGCTGGCCGAGAAGTACATGATCCGCGAAGGCCGCGAGCTGATCCCGACCGCCAAGGCCTTCCAGCTCATGACGCTCTTGCGCGGGCTCGGCGTGGAGGAGCTCTCCAAGGCCGAACTGACCGGCGAGTGGGAGTACAAGCTCGCGCAGATGGAGCACGGCAAGCTCAGCCGCGAAGCCTTCATGCGCGAGATCGCCGAGATGACGGAACACATCGTCAAGAAGGCCAAGGAATACGACCGCGACACCGTGCCGGGCGACTACGCCACGCTGGCCACGCCCTGCCCGAATTGCGGCGGCGTGGTGAAGGAGAACTACCGCCGCTACAGCTGCACCGGCAAGCCGGGCCAGGAACCCTGCGGCTTCTCGTTCGGCAAATCGCCGGCCGGCCGCACCTTCGAAGTGGCCGAGGCCGAGGCGCTGCTGCGCGACAAGCACATCGGCCCGCTTGAAGGCTTCCGCTCCAAGGCCGGCTGGCCGTTCACCTCCGAGATCGTGCTCAAGTTCGACGAGGAAGCGAAGAACTGGAAGCTGGAGTTCGATTTCGGCGACGACAAGAATGCCGAAAGCGGCGAGATCGTCGACTTCAGCCAGCAGGACACCGTGGGGCCATGCCCGGTCTGCGGCGCGCCGGTGTTCGACCACGGCAGCAACTACGTCTGCGAGAAGTCGGTGCCGACCAACGAGCAGCCGACGCCGAGCTGCACCTTCAAGACCGGCAAGATCATCCTGCAGCAGCCGGTGGATCGGGCCCAGGTCGAGAAGCTGCTGGCCACCGGCAAGACCGACCTGCTCGACAAGTTCGTCTCGATGCGCACGCGCCGCCCCTTCAAGGCCTTCCTGGCCTGGAACAAGGACGAGGGCAAGGTGGCTTTCGAGTTCGAGCCGCGCACCAGCAAGTTCCCGCCGCGCAAGACCTTCGCCAAGGCGGCGCCCGCCGCAGCGAAGAAGGCGGCCGCGAAGGCACCGGCGGCGAAGAAGGTGGCGGCCAAGAAAGCTGCGGCACCGAAGGCGCCGCGCAAGCCCGGTGCCGGCCTCAAGCCCAGCGACGCGCTGGCCGCGGTGATCGGCGCCGAACCGGTGGCACGCACCGAGGTCATCAAGAAGCTGTGGGACTACATCAAGGCCAACGGCCTGCAGGACGCGGCCAACAAGCGCGCCATCAATGCCGATGCCAAGCTGAAGCCGGTGTTCGGCAAGGACCAGGTCACAATGTTCGAACTGGCCGGCATCGTCGGCAAGCACCTGAGCGCATGAAGGGGATCCGCATGAAGAGACTTGTCGCCGTGGGGTTCGCCGCCGCGCTGTGCCTGCTCGCAGGCTGCGCTTCGCGCGGGCCCGCGGGTGAGGGCGCCACGGCCGCCGGCGGCAGCGGCATCACCGTGTTCGGCACGGTGGACGCCGCGGTCAGCGGCTACAAGAACCGCTAGGGCCTGTTCGCTCTAGCGCCTCAGCAGCGCCTGCCGCAGCAGCCGTGCCGCGCGATTGCGGATGCGTCCTGGCGCGCTGCGCAGCGGCCCCTTGGGGCTGACCTTCGCCGTCGCGCAGGCCCACAGGAAGTCCTGCAGGATGGCGGTGTCGTCCACCGTGTCGGTCGCGCCGTAGGTGTGGAACTCCGGGTGCCACTGGGTCGCGGCGATGTAGCTGCGTCCACGGTCGGCCTTGCGCCGGATGGCTTCGGGAATCCGGTCGGGGATGCTCCAGGCGTCGACCTCGAAGCCGGGCGCGAGATCCTTCACGCCCTGGTGATGGATGCTGTTGACGCGCGCGCTCTCCATGCCCGGATAGAGTTTCGACAGCCTCGAGCCGGGCGTGATGCTGATCTCGTGGTAGTTCTGGTCGTAGGCCACGGCGTCGCGATGCTGCTGGCCGTTGGGATGCTGGGCCTCGATGTCCTGGTACAGCGTGCCGCCGAAGGCCACGTTGATCAGCTGCAAGCCGCGGCAGACGCCGAAGATCGGCTTGCCGGCCTGCTCGAAGGCCTCGACCAGCGCCAGGTCGTAGAGGTCGCGGAGACGGTCGCCGACCCAGGCGTCCTTGAGCGGCACCTCGCCGTAGCTGCCGGGCCAGACATCGGCGCCGCCGTGCATCACGACGCCGTCGAGCCATTCGGCGTAGTGCGAGAGCTTGGTGTCGCCGCGCGCGGTCTCGCCGGTCGGGCAGGGCACCATGACGACCATCGCGCCGGCCGACATCAGCCAGTGCGCGATCGACTGCTCGACATACTGCAGCGTCTTGTTGGTGAACAGCGAGCGCGTCGGGTCGGCGTGGGAGAAGCAGGCCGACAAGCCGATCTTGAGTCGTCCGGAAACGGTTTGTGACATCGCGTTCGGGGCTGCGCACGCCGCGTCACCCCTCGGTTGAACTGAAGCGGCCATTGTGAAACGTTCCGACGGCTCGTGCATGGCGATGGCCAAGCGGCCGCAGCGTCCGGCCGCATGCCGCGCTAGCATCGTCGGCATCCCCTCATGACCCAGGAGACCCCGCATGAAGACCATCAAGGGCCCGGCCATCTTCCTGGCCCAGTTCACCGGCGACGACGCCCCCTTCAACTCGCTGGACGCCATCGCCGGCTGGGCTTCGGGCCTCGGCTACAAGGGGGTACAGATACCAAGCTGGGACAGCCGCATCTTCGATCTCCGGAAGGCCGCGCAGAGCAAGACCTACTGCGACGAAGTGAAAGGCACCCTGGCCGGCCACGGCCTCGAGATCACCGAGCTGTCGACCCACCTGCAAGGCCAGCTGGTGGCGGTGCATCCGGCCTACGACGCGAGCTTCGACGGCTTCGCGGCGGCCGAGGTCCGCAACGATCCGGTCAAGCGGCAGCAATGGGCGGTCGAACAGCTGCGCTACGCGGCGCAGGCCTCGGCCCATCTGGGGTTGACCGCGCACGCGACCTTCTCGGGCGCGCTGGCCTGGCCTTACCTCTACGCGTGGCCGCCGCGCCCGGCCGGCCTGATCGAAGAGGCCTTCGACGAGCTGGCGCGGCGCTGGAGGCCGATCCTCGACGCGTTCGACGAGGCCGGCGTGGACGTCTGCTACGAGATCCATCCGGGCGAGGACCTGCACGACGGTGTCACCTACGAGATGTTCCTCGAACGCGTGGGCAACCATCCGCGCGCCTGCCTCCTGTACGACCCGAGCCATTTCGTGCTGCAGCAGCTGAACTATCTGGACTACATCGACCATTATCACGAGCGCATCAAGATCTTCCACGTGAAGGACGCCGAGTTCAATCCCACCGGCAAGCAGGGCGTCTACGGCGGCTTCCAGCCCTGGATCAACCGGGCCGGACGCTTCCGCTCGCTGGGCGATGGACAGGTCGATTTCGGCGCCATCTTCTCGAAGCTGGCGGCCTGCGACTTTCCGGGCTGGGCGGTGCTGGAGTGGGAGTGCTGCCTCAAGCACCCCGAGGATGGTGCACGCGAGGGCGCCGAGTTCATCGCCCACCACATCATCCGCGTGGCCGAGCGCGCCTTCGACGATTTCGCCGCTGGCGGCACCGACACGGCGGGCAACCGGAAGATGCTCGGCCTCGGCTGAGGGCGCCGCTAGATACCCTCTGGCTTGCGCAGCGTCTGCATGCGGTCGACCGCATGCACCTTGACCTTGCGGATCTCCGAGCCCTGCTGCACCGTGAGCTCCACGTCCGCCTCGGCGCCAGGCCGGGTCCAGAGCTGCTTGTAGAAGGCCTCGAGCGTCGAGACCTGCACGCCGTCGATCTCCAGCACCACGTCGCCGGGCTGCAGGCCGGCGGCGAGCGCAGGCCCCGAGCGATCGACGCGCACGATCTCCACATGGCCGCCGCGCTCCGACGACGAGACGCCGAGCCAGGGCCGCACGCTGGCGCGCGTGCGGCCGGTGGACTGCATCTCGGCCAGCACCGGGCGCAGCAGATCGACCGGCACGAACATGTTCCCCGGCAGGGTGCGATCGGGGCCGGCCGCCTCGAGCACGAACAGGCTGCCGACGCCCAGCAACTCGCCGTTGCGGTTGAAGAGCGAGGCGCCGCTGTGGTTGGCGACCGGCGGGCTGGTGAAGACCGCGGCCTCGATGTGGTACTCCCAGTAGCCCGAGAACGGGCGTGTCCCGACCAGCCGCGTGAAGCCCACCTCGGTGCCGCTGTTGCTGCCGGTGGCGACCAGCAGCGGCTCCCCGGGCTGCAGGTTCGCGACACCTGCCAGCGGCACCGGCTCGATGCCGCGAAGCGGCACCAGCGGCCGCACCAGCGCGAAGCCGGTGGCGAGGTCATAGGCCACCTGGCGCGCCGGCAGCGTGCGGTCGTCCTGCGTCACGATCTCGATGGTCTCGGCCTCCAGCAGCAGGTAGCCGATGGTGAGGATGAGCCCGTCGGCTCCGATCACCACGCCCGAACCCCAGCGCTGCTGGCCCAGGCTGTCGGCCGAAGTCGCGCCTTCGGTGGCGGCGACCTTCAGCGCGACGACCGCATCACCGGCGCGCCGGAGGGCCTGCACCTGGGCGCTGGACGCGGCGGCAGGGGAAGGGGTCGCCGCAGTCGCCGGCGGCGTGGCCGGCAAGGCCAGAAGCAAAGCGGCGGCACCCAGCAGGGATGCCAGCCGCGTGGGCGTCAGCCATGGGAAACGCGGCAACCGGACAGATGGCGCTGTGACTTGCATGGCCGCGCTCCTTGGAACGGTGGTCCCGCCATGGTGCGCCCCAAGCGCCCCCGTCGCAAGCCCGGCGGCAGGTGGCGCGAAAGCCACCCGCAGCCCTGTCACAGAGATGAAATAGCAACTGTCGTGCCAGATCGGTTAGAATCCGGGGTTCGTTTCGATTTAACGACGAAGCACTTTCGTCACTTGCCGGCTGGCCTGGAATCTCCAGGCCCAACATTGAAAGCCGGCACCCACAGTGTGTTGGAGCGCCAGACCGGGCGCCCAAGATTTGCCACCACTGCCTTCGTACTTTGTTGAAGCGAACAGCGCGCTGTCCGCTCCGGTGGGCGCCATATCCGGCCGGCCTGCGCTCGTTTTATTCAAATTCAATTTCAGCATTCCGCGGCGTCGCGGGGTGCCAAGGCTTTCGATGGACATCATTCAACACAGCATCGCAGTGGGCAAGTACCTTGTCTCGCCGCTCATCAAGGATCTGGACGACGGCCGCTTTGCGGCATCGGTCTCGATCCGATCCGGCCGCGGCAGCGGCACGCACGACCGCGTGATGCGTTTCACGCCCCGTTTTGCCAGCCACGCCGCGGCCGTCCGCTACGCGATCGACCAGGGTTTGGGCTGGATTCGCGAACGCAGCGTCGCGCACACACCTTGCGCCGCTTGATTCCGCATACCGATTTCCTATCCAATTACGACAAACCCATTCAAAAGGTAATTCATGCCCAAGGAAGAACTGATCGAAATGAACGGCGCCGTGACCGAAGTGCTGCCTGACTCGCGCTACCGCGTCACGCTCGACAACGGCCACCAGCTGATCGCCTACAGCGGCGGCAAGATGCGCAAGCACCACATCCGCATCCTGGCCGGCGACAAGGTGTCGCTCGAGCTGTCGCCCTACGACCTGACCAAGGGCCGCATCACGTTCCGGCATCTGGAACGTCGCGGTCCCCCGCCGGTCGGCGGCAACAACTCGCAGCGCCGTTGACCGTCCCCGTGACCGGTCACGCCACCGATTTCGCCACGCTGCCGCTTTCGCCGCAGGCGCTGGCGAACCTGACGCAGCTCGGCTACCTGCAGATGACGCCGATCCAGGCGGCCAGCCTGCCGGTGGCGCTGCTCGGCAAGGACCTGATCGCGCAAGCCAAGACCGGCAGCGGCAAGACCGCCGCCTTCGCGCTGGCACTGCTGGCCAACCTCAATCCGCGACGCTTCGCGGTGCAGGCCATGGTGCTGTGCCCGACGCGCGAACTCGCCGACCAGGTGACGACCGAGATCCGCCGCCTGGCGCGGGCCGAGGAAAACGTCAAGGTGGTCACCCTCTGCGGCGGCGTCGCGCTGCGCGGGCAGCTCGCGAGCCTGGAGCACGGCGCCCACATCGTGGTCGGCACGCCGGGCCGGATCATGGATCACCTCGAACGCGCCAGCCTGGACCTCTCGGCCCTCAACACGCTGGTGCTCGACGAAGCCGACCGCATGCTCGACATGGGCTTCTTCGACGACATCGCCAAGGTCGCGCGGCTGTGCCCCAAGGAGCGCCAGACGCTGCTGTTCTCGGCCACCTACCCCGAAGGCATCGCCAAGCTCAGCGCGCAGTTCATGAAGAGCCCGCAGCAGATCACGGTGCAGGCGCAGCACGAGGAAGGCAAGATCCGCCAGCGCTGGTACCAGGTGAAGAACACCGAGCGCCTGCACGCCGTGAGCCTGCTGCTGAACCACTTCCGGCCGCAGAGCACGCTGGCCTTCTGCAACACCAAGCAGCAGTGCCGCGACCTGGTCCAGGTGCTGCAGGCCCAGGGCTTCAGCGCGCTGGCCCTGTTCGGCGAGCTCGAGCAGCGCGAGCGCGACCAGGTGCTGGTGCAGTTCGCCAACCGCAGCTGCTCGGTGCTGGTGGCGACCGACGTCGCTGCGCGCGGCCTCGACATCGCCGACCTCGAGGCGGTGATCAACGTCGACGTCACGCCCGATTCCGAGATTCACATCCACCGCATCGGCCGCACCGGCCGCGGCGATGCAGAGGGCCTGGCGCTGAACCTGGCCAGCATGGACGAGATGGGCAGCGTCGGCAAGATCGAGCAGCTTCAGGGCCGCGAGTCCGAATGGCATCCGCTGGCCGAACTCACGGCCGGCAGCGCCGCGCCGCTGCAGCCGCCGATGGCCACGCTGCAGATCATCGGCGGCCGCAAGGAGAAGATCCGCGCCGGCGACGTGCTGGGCGCGCTGACCGGCGAGGCCGGCTTCACGAAGGAGCAGGTCGGCAAGATCAACGTCAACGAGTTCTCCACCTACGTGGCGGTCGACCGGCGCATTGCGCGCGAGGCCGTGCACAAGCTTTCCACCGGCCGCGTCAAGGGCAAGTCCGTCAAAGTGCGGCTGCTCGACGATGTGGCCTAATCACGTCCTTCGATTTCTTTTTATCCGAGCTTTCCATGCCCAAGAAAATCCGCACCGAGGCAGACCGCATTGCCACCCCCAAGCCCGTTCCGATGCCTGGCTACAACGTCCCCAAGTCGGGCGGCGGCCAGAAGGTGAGCCTGGAGCGCGGCACCGCGACCCGCAGCAAGAAGAACCCGGGCAAGCGGGCCAAGAAGGGCGGCTGATCGCCTCGAGCGGGCCGCGCGCCTTGCGCCGTCCCCTCGCCGAAACGCGCCTCCGGGCGCGTTTTTCATGGGCGCCTTGCTGAATCATGTCCGACGACTACCAGATCGACATCCCGCCTTCGTTCTTCGCGGTCTACACGGATGCCAGGCAGCGCCTGGCCGAACCGATCGCGGTGGTGCGCGCGCGCTACGAGGTCTGCGAGGACCTCGCCAACCACCTGGTGCAGCACGCTCAGCTGCTGCACCACGTCGAGGTGCCGTCGGAAGACGAGATCCTGCGGCGCATCCACGACGGCCTGAGTTCGCCCGATGCCGGGGTCTCGGCCGGCGAGGCGTGCTGGATCGTGCTGCGGCTGGCCGAGCTGCTGGGCTGGCCATGCCCGCCGCTCGGCGAGCCGGGCGCAGCGTAGGCCGGCTCAGGGCCCGCTGCGCCGGGCCCGGGCCGCGGTCTTCCGGGGCGCCGGCGCGGCAGCCGCGCTCATCCCGGGAAATGGCGGCAGCGGGCGCTGGGCGACCGCCTTCGCGTCGGCCCACGCCATGCCCAGCCCGCGCAGCACGCAGGCCGCGACGTCGCGACCGTGGTGCGCGGCTGCGCCACCGTGCGCCACCGTGCGCATGGCCTGCGACACGGTGCCGTTGATCAGGTCCATCGCCGCCGTTTCGCCGGGGATCCGAAAGGCCTTCTGCTTCACGCCCAGGCGCAGGTCGGCCAGCGCGTAGTCGCGGATCTCGAGCAGCATTTCCGGCGCGGCGATCGATACGTCCAGCATCATCAGCGCCCACCGCGGGCTCTCCTCGGCCAGCCAGATGTAGCGCTGGACGCCGATGGCCATGCGCTGGGCGCCTTCTTCGACCCCCTGCTGGCTGTCCGTGATGCGGCGGCACAGCGTGTCGGCCAGCAGCAGCGCAACCGCGCTGGCGACTTCTTCCTTGGTCTTGAAATGGTTGTAGACCGTGGCGGTGGTCATGGCCGCGACGCCCGCGATCTCCTGCATCGTCGCATCGGCGTAGCCGCGGGCGCTGAAGACCTTGATCGCCGCCTGGACCAGCTGGACCCGCGTGCGCTCGCGCTTGAGCAGGCCGGGCTGCGGAGGGCGCCACACACTTTTGGCCAGGTCCTCGGGCAAAGGTGATATTGACGGTAGGCCGAAATTTACGCCATCATCCATTTTTATACGTTTGGACCATTTTTGGTCTATCCATTCATTTAAGAGAGTTTGCCATGCCTCTTGATCTCCGCCTTGTTCATCTGGTCTTTGAAGTGCGCAGTGCGCAGGTGGCCCGGTGACCGCGACCCGCAGGCGCTGGCTCAAGCGCATCGTGCTGGCGCTCGTAGCGCTGGTCGCGCTCGCCGCGGCGGCGCTGTTCGCCGGCGACCAGCTCGCCCGCCAGAAAATGCAGCGCAAGGTCGAGGTCGCGGTGAAGGGCGTGGCCTTCCGCGACGACGCTGCCGCCGTCGAGCGCGGGCGCTACCTCTTCGCCTCGCGCGGCTGCGTCGACTGCCACGGCGCGCATGGCGGCGGCAAGGTGTTCCTCGACGACGGCAAGGGCATGCTCATCAAGGGGCCCAACATCAGCCCCGGCCCTGGCAGCGTCGTGGCCGGCTACACGGCGGCCGACTGGGAGCGCTCGATCCGCCATGGCGTGAATCCCGTGGGCCGGGCGCTGATGGTGATGCCGAGCGAGGACTACAACCGCCTGACCGACGACGACCTGGCCGCGCTGGTCGCGCATTTGCGCCACATGGCGCCCGCGACCGGCGGCGGCCCCGTGGTCGCCCTGCCGCTGCCGGTGCGGGCCTTCTACGGCTTCGGCCTGATGCAGGACGCCGCGGCCAAGATCGACCACGCGCGGCCGTCCGAGCCGCCGGTGCCCGAAGGCGTGACGCTCAAGCACGGCGCCTATGTCGCGAACATGTGCCTGGGCTGCCACGGCGAGAAGCTCAACGGCGGCAAGATCCCCGGCGGCCCGCCCGATTGGCCGGCCGCAGCCAATCTCACGCCCGGCGAGGGCACGGCCATGGCGCGCTATGCCGACGCGCAGGCCTTCCAGAAGCTGTTCAAGAGCGGCAGCCGCCCCGACGGCACGGCCGTGCAGGTGATGCCCTTCGGATCGCTGCGCGAGATGAGCGACGTGGACGTGCGGGCGCTGTTTCTGTACTTGAAGAGCCTGCCGCCGAGCCCCCACGGTTAGAGGGCGCCGAGGCGCTTGCCACGTCGGCCCGTCCGGGCGGGGGGCGCAGCAGCTAAGAGAAAACGATAGCAGCGCATCCCGGCGCAGGCCGACTACGATGCGTTGCATCGACCCGATGGAGCCTGGCCATGAGCAACGAACTGCGCAACAAGCTGCACGAACTGCAGGAGCTGTCGACCAATGCCCCCGATGCCTCGACAGGCGCCATCATCGAGGCGCTGCGGCTGCAGACCGCGATCCTCAACGAACGGCTGTTCTGCATCGAACTGCAACTCAACGAGCTGGCCAAGCGCACCGACCCGGCCTGAAATCGCCCGGCGACGAAAGCCGGGCAGTGGCCAGGCCAGGAACACCGCGGAACCGGCTTCGCCGGGCCGCTGGTGTTGCCCCCGGTAGGGGGTGGGAGGGCTACACGCAGTGAGCCCGACCTGGGGGCGAGCAACAGTGCCACCGCGGAACCGGCTCCGCCGGGCCGCTGGTGTTGCCCCCGGTAGGGGGTGGGAGGGCTACACGCAGTGAGCCCGACCTGGGGGCGAGCCAAGTTCAGCCATTCGGCCGCTTCCTACAACGGCCGCGATCGGCTACCTTTACGCTAACCGACGTATCGAGGAGCGATCGTGAACCGAAAGAATCTGGCCGCCTGTACCGGCCTTTCCCTCCTGGTCGGTTTCGCGGCCGCCACGGCGGGCTACGCAGCCCTGCACCTGCGGGCGGCGAACCGGCTGGCACGACGGGCCCATCCGTTCGAGCGCTGCGCCGAGCCGGAGGGTGCGCGCCTGCTGGTGGTCGGCGACAGCACGGCGGGAGGCGCCGGCGCCAGCGACCCGGATCGCAGCCTGCCGGGCCTGCTGTCGCGTGCCAATCCGTCGCTGACCGTGGTCAACAGGGCCGTGCCGGCGGCGCGCTACGAGGACATCCTGACGCAGCTCGACGGCGACGAGCGCTTCGACGCGGTGCTGATCCTCGGCGGCGCCGACGACGTGCTCCGCGCCACGCGCGACGCCGCCTTGCGCGACAGCGTCCGGCGCGTGGCGCAACGCGCGCGGGTGCGCTCGGAGATGGTGGTCTTCATGCCGCCCGGCAACCTCGGCAACCTGCGCTTCTTCCTGCCGCCCTGGAACTGGTGGATGACCTACCGGGCGCGCCGGCTCCAGGCCATCGTCGCCGAGGTGGCCGAAGCCAACGGCGCGCGCCATGTGTCGCTCTTCATGGAACGCGAGGACGATCCTTTCGCGCGCCATCCGGGACGCCTCAGCGCCCGCGACGGCCTGCACCCGAACGACGCCGGCTACGAGCTCTGGCAACGCGAGCTCGAGACTCAGGCGCAACTGTCGGCCAGGCTCAGGAAAATCGGCCGCAGCGCCGCGGTGCGCGGGCCGGTGATCTGATCCTGGGGCGCTTTCAGGCCGGCGCCGGGCCGCCCCAAGGCGGCCTGCGGCCCCCCTGGGGGGCAGCGACCACACGAAGTGAGGGAGCGTGGGGGCTTTCAGCGCCCCACCGCGAACACCGGCTGCACCTGCCACCACGCGGGCAGCAGCGCGCGGATCTCCTGCCGCGCGAATCGGTCGTCCAGCAGGTAGAGCACGCCCGCATCGGTCTCGCTGCGGATCACGCGACCGGCCGCCTGCACGACCTTCTGCAGGCCCGGATAAACGTAGGTGTACTCGTAGCCGTCGCCGAACATCGCGTCCATGCGCTCGCGCATCACCTCGTTCGGCTCGTTGTGCTGCGGCAGACCCAGGCTGGCGACGAAGGCGCCGACCAGGCGGTCGCCAGGCAGGTCGACGCCTTCGCCGAAGGCGCCGCCGAGCACCGCGAAGCCGACCCCCTGGCCGCCCGGCGCGAAGCGCGCCAGGAAGGCATCGCGCTCGGCTTCGCGCATGCCGCGCGACTGGCTCCAGGCCGGCACGGCCGGGTGCCGCGCCGCAAAGGCCGCCGAGGCGCTGGCCAGGTAGTCGAAGCTGCTGAAGAAGGCCAGGTAGTTGCCCGGGCGCTGAGCGAACTGCGCCGCGATGAGGTCGACGAGCGCGTCCAGCGACCGGTCGCGGTCGCGAAAGCGCGTCGACAGGTCCATCGCCACCCGCACCGTGAGCTGCTCGCTGCGAAAGGGCGAGCCGACGTCCAGCGTCGCCGTGTCCTCGGGCAGGCCCAGCGTGTCGCGGTAGAAGGAAAAGGGCGCCAGCGTGCCCGAGAAGCAGGCGGCCGAGACGGCATCGGCGAAACGGCTCTGGAGGAAGGGCGCGGGCACCAGGTTGCGGATCGCCAGGCCCCGCACACCGTCCACGCCCAGCGTCGCCTCGAAGACCGAGTGCTTGCCGAAGCTGTCGGCCAGCCGGGCGAACTGGAGCAGGTCGAAGAAGCACTGGTGCAGCGCGCCCGGCGGCTCGTCGGGCCGCGCCGTGAAGTGCTCGGCCATGAGCGAGACCGCCTCCTGCAGCGCCCGCGCGAAGCGCTCGGGGATCTGGTCGTGGGGCTGATAGGCGGCGACCTGCTCGCGTTGCAGCAAGCGCCATTCGCGCTCCAGGTTGCCCAGCGATTTCCGGATCGTCGGCGGCGCCTTGGCCCGCACCGCCTCGAGCGCCGGCGCCTCGAGCTGGGCCGAGTACATGCCGCGGGCGCGGTCCAGCAGGTTGTGCGCCTCGTCGACCAGCAGGGCGACGCGCCATTCCTCGTCCTTCGTGAGCGCATAGAGAAATGCGCTGCCATCGAAATAGTAGTTGTAGTCGCCCACCACCACGTCGCTCCAGCGCACCAGCTCCTGCGCCAGGAAGTAGGGGCAGACCTGGTGCGTGAGCGCGATGCCGCGCAGCGCCTCGCGGTCGAGCCAGGCGGCCTGCACGGCTTCGCTGCGGGCGGAGGGCAGGCGGTCGTAGAAGCCCCGTGCCAGCGGGCAGTCGTCGCCGTTGCAGGCCCGTCCGGGGTACTCGCAGACCTTCTCGCGCGCCGTCAGTTCCAGCACGCGCAACGGGGCGCGCCCGCGGTCCAGGGTGTGCAGCGCGCCCAGCGCGACCGCGCGGCCCGAGGTCTTCGCGGTCAGGAAGAAGATCTTGTCGAGCTTCTGCCCCGGCCGCGCCTTGAGCAGCGGGAACAACGTGGCGACGGTCTTGCCGATGCCGGTGGGCGCCTGGGCGAGCAGGTGGCGGCCCGACGTCGCCGAGCGGTAGACGGACTCCGCCAACTCGCGCTGGCCCGCCCGGAACTCGCCGTGCGGGAAGCTCAGCGCGCCGAGTGCGGCGTCGATGCCCGCGCGGTGGCTCGCCTCCTGTTCGGCCCAGGCGAGGTAGCGGCCGCAGAGCCTCTCGAAGTGTTGGCGCAGGTCGTCGCGCGTGGCTGATTCCTCGAGCACCGCTTCCTTCTCGGTGCCGAGGTCGAGGTAGATCAGGGCCACGTCGAGGGCGGGCAGCGCATCGCGCTCGCACAGCATCCACGCGTAGCTGCGGGCCTGAGCCCAATGGAGCGCGCGATGGTTGGCCTTGATGCGATCGAAATCGCCGCGGTAGGTCTTGATCTCCTCCACCCGCCGCCGCCGCGGGTCGTAGCCGTCGACGCGGCCGCGCACCAGCAGGGGGCCGAAACGCGACGACAGCCCGACTTCGCTTTCGTAGTCCAGCCCGCGTCGGGATTGCACCAGCCGGTGGCCGGCCTGGCCCTCCTGGGCGCTGGGAGCGGGCACGAAGCGCAGATCGAGATCGCCGGCCTTGGCGGCGAAGGCGCACAGCGTGCGGACGGAGACCGTGAGCAGCGCGGCGGGCGAGGTGGGAGGGAGGGCGGCCATGGGGCTGGATGAATATACAGCGCCATGGCAGGCATGACGTGATCGCGTCTGCACCCCGAACGCGGTGCCGGACGACACCGGCGGCGCGCGGCCTTGCCTACGGTGAAGCGCTTTCAACCGACCTCCAGGAGCAGCCACCATGATCTCTTCACAGGATCCATCGGACACCGGCCGGGCCGGCGTCGCCGTGGAACATCGCAAGGTGCAGCGCGAGCAGGACGCCAAGGACCGGGCGGCCGGCGCCAAGGCCAGAAGCAGGAAACCCATGCAGGCCGGCCACCGTCCCGAGCCCGAAAACCCGATGCCCGGCCAGCACCTGAAGAAGCCGGGCCTCGAAGCCGACATGGACCTGCAGCCGCGCTTCATGGCCTCGGGCTATCTGGGCAGCGGCAAGCTCAACGGCATGGTGGCGCTGGTGACCGGCGGCGATTCGGGCATCGGCCGCGCCGTGGCGCTGCTCTATGCGCGCGAAGGCGCCGAGGTGGCCATCGTCTACTTGCATGAAGAGCAGGTCGACGCCGCGGAGACCCGGCGCTGCATCGAGGCCGAGGGCCGCCACTGCGTGCTGATTCCGGGCGACGTGCGCGACCCGGCCTTCTGTCGGCGCGCGGTCGACGAAACCCTGCAGGCCTTCGGCAAGCTCGACATCCTGGTCAACAACGCCGCCTTCCAGCTGCATGCCGCCGTCATCGAGGACATCACCGACGAGCGCTTCGAGCTCACGCTGCGGACCAACGTCTTCGGCTACTTCCAGATGGCGCGCGCCGCGGTGCCGCACCTGCCGCGCGGCGGCTCGATCATCAACACCGGCTCGGTGACCGGGCTGGAAGGCAGCGCGCAGCTGCTGGACTACTCGACCTCCAAGGGCGCGATCCACGCCTTCACGAAGTCGCTCGCCAGCAATCTGCTGGACAAGGGGATCCGCGTCAACGCGGTCGCGCCGGGCCCGGTGTGGACGCCGCTGAATCCGGCCGACCGCGCGGCCGAGGAGGTGAGGGACTTCGGCCGGAACACCGACATGAGACGCCCGGCCCAGCCCGAGGAGCTGTCGCCGGCCTACGTGTTCCTGGCCGCGCCCTGCTGCGCCAGCTACATCACGGGCATCGTGCTGCCGGTCACGGGGAGCGTGGGCGCGATGTAGCAAGCGACAGAGGTGCGCCGCGTCCTTCCCTTATGCTGCGCTTCGATCACTCGTCCTACAGCACCCATCCCATGAAAATCCAGAAAGACTCCGTCGTCACCCTCCGCTTCAAGGTCGCGGACGCCACCACCCAGAAACTGATCGAAGAGAGCAGCGACCCGATGGTGTATCTGCACGGCGGCTACGAAAACACCTTCCCCAAGATCGAGGCCGCACTCGACGGCAAGGAGGCGGGCTTCCAGACCACGCTGAACCTGCAGCCCGAGGACGCCTTCGGTGTCCGCGACGAATCGCTGGTGCGCACCATTCCCAAAAGCGAGTTCCCGCCCGGCGTCAAGGTGGGCGGGCAGCTCGAAGGCCGCAACGACCAGGGCGAGCCCCAGGTCTTCACCGTCATGAAGATCAAGGGCCCCCAGGTGATCCTCGACGGCAACCACCCGCTCGCGGGCAAGGCGCTGAAGTTCAGCGTGACCGTGACCGGCGTGCGCGCCGCTACCGGGGAAGAGATCGCTCATCGCCATGTGCATGGCGATCACGGGCACCAGCACTGAGCGGGCGGGTGGCCGCCAGCACCACGGCCGCTCCGAGCTCCTTCAGCAACGCGTTTTCGACCAGCACCAGGCGCGCGAAGCTCTGCAGGTCCGCATCCGTGGGTCCCGGGCCTTCGCCCTGCAGCTGCTGGCGAAAGGCCGCGACGATCCGCTCCTGCGCCAGATGGCGCGTGTCGGTCGCGCTGGCCGCGGCGCGCCTCAGGGTGTTCACTTCAGCATCGAACGAGGTGTCCATTCAAAAGTCTCTCGGTCCGAGTGGAACAAGCCGGCGATTCTCCGGACGCCTTGGCGGACGGCATGTAGGCCGGCAACGCGCATTGGCCGCCGCCTGCGCCCCTCTCCGGTCGTCCCATCGCCCGCGCCACAGCGTCCCATGGCCGGGCCTTTCGCGGCGGCGCGGCAACCCCATATGCCAGGGATCCGCCCGCTTGCAGGCCCACACGAAAGCGCCACCATGAACTCCAGCCCCATCGTCCAGATCAAGGCCCTCGGCTTCCCGTGGGAGACGATCGACCCCTTCCTGTTCTGCGTCTACCACGACGATGCCTATCCGCGGGCCAACGCGCAGATGGGCCCGGACGCCCCGCTCGCGGGCCGCGACCTGGGCCAGGACTTCAGCCGCAAGGACGGCTGGAGCATGTACCACGGCCATCCCGTGCCCGGCTTCCCGGGACATCCGCACCGCGGCTTCGAGACCGTGACCATCGTGCGCAAGGGCCTGATCGACCATTCCGATTCGCTCGGCGCGGCCGCGCGCTTCGGCGGCGGCGACGTCCAGTGGCTCACGGCCGGCAAGGGCATCGTGCATGCCGAGATGTTCCCGCTGCTCGATGCGACGGCGCCCAATCCGCTGGAGCTGTTCCAGATCTGGCTCAACCTGCCGGCGCGCAGCAAGATGGCCGAGCCGCATTTCACGATGTTCTGGGCCGAGGACATCCCGGGCTTCACCGCCACCGACGCCGAGGGTCGCAAGACCGAAGTCGCGAGCATCGCGGGGCGGATCGCGCCGATCGACGGCGAGCCCGGTGCCGGCGGCCCGCTGGCGCCGCCGCCCGACTCCTGGGCGTCGCAACCCGATGCGGACGTCGCCATCTGGACGATCCGCATGGAGGCTCACGCACGCTGGACGCTGCCGGCGGCCAGCGGCGAGGGCACGCGCCGCAGCCTCTACTTCTTCAAGGGTCGCTCGGTCGCGGTCGCGGGAGAGCCGATCGACAGCCACGCGGCGATCGAGCTGCGCGCCGACGCTGCGGTCGAGCTGGTCAATGGCGACGAGCCGGGCGAGTTCCTGGTGCTGCAGGGTCGCCCGATCGGCGAGCCGGTGGTGCAGTACGGCCCCTTCGTGATGAACACCCAGGCCGAGATCGCGCAGACCATGGCCGACTACCGCCGCACCCAGTTCGGCGGCTGGCCCTGGCCGGACCACGCGCCGGTGCACGGGCGCGATCCGGCGCGCTTCGCGCGGCACCCGGGCGGCCGGGAAGAGAAGCCGGAGGACCACGGAACCGGCCGCGCTTGACCGACGGCTGGGCTCAAGCCCCTCGTCCGGCCACCTCGTCGGCCGCACGCTGCCCGGACAGGAAGGCGCCGCCGCAGGTCTGCGCCAGCGCCAGCGAGGTGGCCTCGCCGGCGAAATGCAATCGCTCGTCGACGGCCGCGGCGAGCGCGGCGCGCGCCTCGCCGCCGTCCGGCGTCAGGTAGGCATAGCTGCCCAGGAACAGCGGATCGGCGGCCCAGCCGGTCACGGCGCCGCGCACCACGCGCCGGCCGTGCAGTCCGCCGATGCAGCCATCCAGCCGCCCCAGGACCTCGTGCACCGCCTCGGATTCCGGCATGCGTGACAGCGCCTCGCCATAAGCGCCGCCGGCCAGCGCCACGACCAGCGTCGAGCCAAACGGGTGGCAGAGGAAGGTCAGGGCCTGGCCGGCGGGCGGCCTGGCCTGCGTCGCCCAGCCCATCGGCGACAGCCCGGGAATGCAGGCATCGAATTCGAGGATCACCTTGTTGAAATGCCCCATCGGCAATGCCTCGAGCGCCCGCAGCGTGCCGGGCGGCAGGGCGGGCCGGAATCGGATCGCTTCGGCCCGCAGCACGCCGGTGGAGACGGTGACGATGCAGTCACGCGCCTCGACAACGCCGCCCGTGGTGTGCACCCGAACGCGCGGCCCCCGGCAGTCGATCTCGCGCACCTGCTCGCCGAGCGCCACCGGGACGCCGTCGGCGAGCCGGGCCACCAGGGTGCCGAAGCCTTCGCGCAGCAACCCGTTGGGCTGGGTCGTGCCCTGCTGCTGGAGCCCACGCACCGACAACTGTGCGCTGTCGGCGCCGGCGTCGAGCGGGCCGATCGCGTCGCACGCCCACTCCATGGCCCAGTCGCCACCGGCCAGCGCCGCCAGCGACCGATCGGCGCCCGCATGCTGCGCGATGCGTCGACTCAGTTCGTCGACCGCGGCGGTCACGGATTGCAGCTCGGACGGCGACACGGGCCGCCCGTGCGCGAACACCGACCAAGGCGCGTCTTCGTGGTCCACCAGCGTGAGTCCCTGCGCCCGCGCCATGGCGGTGAAGGGATTGCGATCCGCCTGGTGCAGCCAGGAGCAGCCGCGGTCGACCGGGATCGCAAAGGTGTGGGCGTCGGTCCACGCGCGGCCGCCCACGCGCGCGCCGGCTTCCAGCACGCACACGGACCGGCCCAGCGCCTGCAGCCGCCGCGCCGCGGAAAGACCCGCAGCGCCGGCACCCACGACCACGCAGTCGACAGAAGATCGGGAGAGGGGCATCGCGGCAGAGGGCAAAGATGCAGAGCCTACAGCCTGGCGACGACGCGCTGCGCGGCCATCTCCCTGATCAGGCCCCACACCCGCTGCGCCAGCGGCGCCGGCGCGCGGTTGCGGCGATGCACCAGCATGATCGAACGCTGCACCCGGGGCAGCAGCGGGCGCATGACCAGCACCGCGAGCCCGCTCGGCGGCGCCGCCAGCGCCGGCATCACGCTGATGCCGATGCCCTGCTCGACCATGCGGAAGGCGGTGGTCGGATGGCCCACCTGCTGGCGCACCTCGCAGTGCACGCCGTGCCGCGCCAGCGCCCCGTCGATCAGGCGCCGGCTGCCCGAGGCGTGGTCGAGCAGCACCAGCGCCTCGCCCTCGAGTGCCGACCAGCGCAGCGAGCGCCTGGCCGCCAGCCGATGGCCCGGCGGCATCACGAGGCAGAAGGGATCGTCGAGGATGGGCTCGCAGTGCAGGTCGTCGGTGTCGGGCGGCTCGACCACCACGCCGAAGTCGACTTCGCCGGCGCGCACGCTGTCGAGCACGTCCTGCTGGATGCGGTCGAGCAGCACGAACTCGATCTCGGGCTCGCGCCGCGCGCATTCGGCGATGCAGGCCGGCATCAGGTTGGCCGACAGCGTCGGGCTGCTGGCCACCCGCACCTTGCCGCGTCGCGCGCCGGCCATGCCATGGACCTCGGCCAGCGCCTGGTCGAGTTCATCGAGCAGCCGTGCCAGCCGCACCGCGAGCGACTGGCCGGCCTCGGTCAGCACCACCTCGCGCGTCGTGCGGTCGAGCAGCTTCAGGCCCAGCTGGGCTTCGAGCTCGTGGATCGAGCGGCTGACCGCCGGCTGCGACAGGCCGATCTGGTCGCCGGCGCGGCTGAAGTTGCGGCCATCGGCGATGGCACGGAAGACGCGCAACTGGCGCAGGCTCACATTCATGCAATGGAATGATATATCTATCAGATAAATCCATTTCTCTTTTGAATGATGGCCGGGTCCAATCGGCCCCATGGCACGTTCACGCTACCTCCCCGACAACTTCACGCTGGCCCTGGTCGCCACCGTCACGCTGGCCAGCCTGTGGCCGGCGGGCGGCGCCACCGCCCATTTCTTCGAGCGCCTGACCACGGTCGCGATCGGCCTGCTGTTCTTCCTGCACGGCGCCAAGCTGTCGCGCGAGGCCATCATGGGCGGCATCACGCACTGGCGGCTGCACCTGCTGGTGTTCGGCGCCACCTTCGTCATGTTTCCGCTGCTGGGGCTCGCGCTCAAGCCGGTGCTGACGCCGCTGGTCACGCCCGAGCTCTACACCGGGGTGCTGTTCCTCTGCGTGCTGCCGGCCACCGTGCAATCGGCCATCGCCTTCACCTCGATGGCGCGCGGCAACATCCCGGCGGCCGTCTGCAGCGCCTCCGCGTCGAC
This sequence comes from Variovorax sp. P1_G12, assembly GCF_056405555.1. NCBI lineage: Bacteria > Pseudomonadati > Pseudomonadota > Betaproteobacteria > Burkholderiales > Comamonadaceae > Variovorax > Variovorax sp. P1_G12. Next base: position 202,424 of record NZ_JBFUBW010000012.1, read on the forward strand.
GCTGCTCGGCGTCTTCGTCACGCCGCTGCTGGTCAACCTGATCGTGGTGCAGCATGGCGCCGCCGGCGCCTCGCTCGATGCCATCGGGCGCATCCTGCTGCAGCTGATGGTGCCTTTCGTTGCAGGTCATCTGCTGCGGCCCTGGATCGGCGGCTGGATCAAGCGGCGCGGCTCGGTGCTGACCCTGGTCGACCGCGGCGCGATCCTGCTGGTGGTCTACACCGCCTTCAGCGCGGCCGTGATCGAGGGCCTGTGGAAACAGGTGCCGATGTCCGCATTGGCGGGCCTGCTGGTGGTCTGCGCGGTGCTGCTGGCGCTCGCGCTGTGCATCACCACCTGGGCCAGCCGCGCGCTGGGCTTCGACAAGGCCGACGAGATCACGATCGTGTTCTGCGGCTCCAAGAAGAGCCTGGCCAGCGGCATCCCGATGGCCAAGGTGCTGTTCGCCTCGCATGCGGTCGGCGCCATCGTGCTGCCGCTGATGCTGTTCCACCAGATGCAGCTGATGGTCTGCGCGGTGCTGGCGCAGCGCTATGCGCGCCGCAAGGCCGAGACGGAAGGGCGGCTGACCGAGGCAAAACGCCCGGCCTGACACGGCTCGAGGCCAGGGATACCGCGGAACCGGCTTCGCCGGGCCGCCGGTATCGCCCCCTGAAGGGGGCGGCGCCGCAGGCGCTTCGGGGGTGATTTCTACCGCGGGGCGTCGCCCTTGCGGTAGTCGGCGGTCAGCGCATCCAGCCGCTGCTTGAGGTCCGCATCGAGCTTGTACTCGGCCGCGGCCAGCGTCGCGTCGAGCTGCTCGGGCCGGCTGGCGCCGAGCAGCGGCGCGGTGATCAGCGGATTCGCCATCACCCAGGCCACCGCCAGCGTGGCGAGCGGCACGCCGGCCTCCTCGGCCAGCTGGTGCAGCTGCGCGACCGTGGCAAAGCTGCGCTCGTTCCAGTAGCGGTCCTGGTACATGCCGCCGGCGGTACCCAGCGTGAATCGCGTGTTCTCTCCGGGCTTGGCCTCGGGCTTGTACTTGCCGGTCAGCAGGCCGCCCGCGAGCGGGTTGTACGGAATCACGCCCAGCCCTTCCTCGCCGGCCAATGGCAGCAGCTCGCGCTCGATCTCGCGGAACAGCAGGCTGTAGCGCGGCTGCACCGAGACCAGCCGCGTGAGCTTGTGCAGTTCGGCGCGGCCGATCGCGCGCGCCAGCCGGTAGGCCAGGAAGTTCGACACGCCGATGTAGCGCGCGCGTCCCGAGCGGACGATCACGTCGAGCGCCTCGAGGCTCTCGTCGAGCGGCGTCTCGCGGTCGTCGGAATGCAGCTGGTAGAGGTCGACATGGTCGGTCTGCAGCCGCTTGAGCGAGGCGTCGATGGCGTCGAGCAGATGCTTGCGCGAGGCGCCCTGGTCCCAGGGGTTCGGGCCGACCTTGCCGACCGCCTTGGTGGCGACGATGAAGTCGCCGCGCCGGCTCGCGCCCTTGGCGCGCAGCCAGCGGCCGACGATCTCCTCGGTGCGGCCGGTGGTCTCCACCGTGCCGCCGAGCGGATAGACGTCGGCGGTGTCGAGGAAGTTGATGCCGCCCTCGGTCGCGCGGTCGAGGATCCGGTGCGACACCGCCTCGTCGGTCTGCAGGCCGAAGGTCATGGTGCCGAGCGCGAGCCGCGACACGGTGAGGCCGGTGCGGCCGAGACGGGTGGTGGGGATGCTCATGGAAAGGCTCCGTACGCTGCTGGGCAGTCGATCATCATAGTCACCGGCTTCAGCGGTAGCTCGCCAGGTGGATGCTGGTCTCGGTGCTCCGGATGCCCTTCAGCAGCCGGATCCGCTCCAGCACCTTCGACAGCTCCGCCATCGAGGCGGCGCGCAGTTCGGCCAGCAGGTCCCAGCGGCCATTGGTGTCGTGGAGCGCAGCCACCCCGGGCTCGCCGAGCAGGCTGGCAATCACCAGGCGGGTCTGGTTGCCCTCGACCAGGATGCCCATCCAGGCGCGGATCTCGTCGCTGCGGCTCTCGGGCCGAAGCTGCACCGCGTAGCCGACGATCACGCCGCCGTCCTCGAGCTTGCGCAGGCGATTGGTCACCGTGCCGCGCGAGACCCCGAGCTTCTGCGCCAGCGTGGCCGCGGGCAGGCGCGCATCGTGGCGCAGCAGCGCGATCAGGCGATGGTCGAGGGTGTCGATGTCCATGGCGTCAATGGTCCCACATGACTCTGCGGGGCAGGGCTCAGCCTCCGCCTTGCTGAGCCGCAAGCTCCAGGTAGCGCATGGCGGTCTCGGGTGCCAGCGCGCGGCGAGCGGCTTGCGCCTCCGCCGGGGTCAGCGACGCCAGCAGCTCGACCTGCCCGGCCACGAGCGTGGCGATCGGAACGCCATCGCGAAACAGCACGCGCGAGCCGGCCACGCGCGCCACGCGCGGACCCGGCACGACCGAGCCGAGCAGGTTCGCGGGATCCGCGGCCGACAGGGCCACCAGGCTGCCGTCGGCCGGCTGGCGCCGCAGCTGTCGCATCAGGCCGATGGCTTCGGGCAGGGCGAACTGCTCGCCCGCCACGCCCTCGATGAAGCGGCCGCCGCGAATCTCGCCGCGGGCTTCGAGCCGGCGCCAGGCGCGCAGCAGATCGCTCCAGGGCGGCAGCCACCCCGCCTCGCGCTCGAGCAGGCGCCAGCACACCACGCCATAACGGCGCAGCAGGATCCGCGCGACCTGCTCGATCGCCTCGCCGGCGAGCCCCTGCGGCCCGTGGGCCTCGACGCGCGGGCGCACCAGCGACCAGCGGCCGGCATCCTCGATGCCGACCAGCGGGCTGCGCCGGCGCCGGCCGGCGGTCGTCGACGAGCGTTTCGAGGGCGGAATCAGCAGCGCGCGCAGCCCTGCGTAGCTGTCGCAGTGCGCGCGGCCGCGCATCACCAGTTCGGACAGCGCGTCCTCGAGCTCGGTGCCGAGCAGCCGCGTGCCCTGCAGCATCTCGTCGAAGAAGGACGCGCCATGCGCGGCCAGGAAGGCCGCCAGGCGCTGGGCGCGCGTGCCGAGCGCCGCATCGTCGGCGGGCGCAGGGGCCAAGCCGGTCCACAGCGAGGCGCTGCGGCGCGGCAGCAGCAGGATCGGTGTCGACCGCAGCGAGGTGCCGCCGACCCCTGGCCGTCCTTCGGCGGCCACCGGACGCAGCCGGGTCCACAGCGTCCGCCCGGCGGTGCACAGGTCGTCGAGCCAGGCCGGCGCGTAATCCTTGACGCGGGCCGGCAGCAGCTCGGCCTCCCAGAGCGCAGCCGGCGCCTCGTAGCCCTCGAGCTGCGCCAGGATGCCGGCCAGCGCCTCGGGGCCGCTGACCCGGCTGGCGCCGCCGACGTGCTGCCATTCGAACAGGAAGCGGGCGAAGTCGCGCGGCTCGACCGGTTCGATCTCGCGCCGCAGGCGCTTCAGCGTGTAGCGATGGATGCGGGCCAGCAGGTGCCTCTCGCACCATTCGACGGTCTCGGCGCCCGGCGTGAACCGGCCCTGGAGCACCGAGCCCTCGGCCTGCAGCGCGGACAGCGCGGCCTCGATGTCGGCGCGCGGCAAGCCGAGCTGCGCCGCCAGATCAAACGCCGGCACCGGGCCCAGGCCGCCCAGCCGTGAGCGAAGCAGTTCGCGCAAGGCCTCCGCGGGGCTGTCCGGCGCCTGCGCGCAGTCCGGCGGCGGCTCGATCGCCGGCTGCATCGCGGCCGCGGGATACAACACCCGGACCTGCGCCAGCCGCTCGGCCGCGACCCACAGCCCGCCGTCGGGCGCGGCGCCCGCCGGTATCAGCCGGGTGGCCCGGCCCGCCTGCGCCAGCGCGGCCAGCCAGACGGTCCACCCGGCGTTGGCCGACAGCTCTTCGACGCTGACGGCGCCGAGCCCGTTCAGCGCCTCGTGCATCTCGTCGGCATTGCGGGCGCGCGGCCAGGCCTCCTCCCGAACGCTGGCGATCGCGTCGGCGTCGAGCTGGCCGAGATCGTCCGCGCTCTCGGGATCGACGTAGCGCCGGTTCTGCACGGCCTGGGTCCGGCGCTCCTCCAGCGGCGCGTCGTCGAGGAAGGCATAGGGCCGCGCGTTGAGCGCCTCGGCCGCGAGCGGCGAGGGGGCCGGCAGGTCGCGCGCCAGCACCTCGACCTCGCCGGCGTCGAGCCGGCGCAGCAATTGCAGCCAGCCCTCGGCATCCATCGCCTCGTAGAGGCAGTCGCGCAGGGTCTGGGCCACCAGCGGATGGTCCGGGATCTCGCGGGCGCCGCTCAGGTTCTCGGCGCAGGCGACCTGGTCCGGGAACACCGTCGCAAGCAGGTCCTCGGACTTCATGCGCTGCAGCTGCGGCGCCACCTTGCGCCCGCCCACGAAGCGCGGCAGCGCCAGCGCCGTGGTCGCGTTCCAGCGCCAGCGCACGCCGAACAGCGGGGCGTCGAGCAGGGCCTGCACCAGCACGTCGAGCGCCGAAGCCGGGTGCAGGTAGCGCATCACTTCCTCGAGCGGGAAGCTGTGGCTGGTCGACAGCGACAGCACGATCGCGTCCTCGGTGGCCGCCGCCTGCAGCTCGAAATTGAACTGGCGGCAGAAGCGCTTGCGCAGCGCCAGCCCCCAGGCGCGATTCAGCCGGCTGCCGTACGCCGAGTGGATCACCAGCTGCATGCCGCCGGAGGCGTCGAAGAAGCGCTCCATGACGATCCGCTGCCGGGTCGGAAGGGCACCGAGCACGCGCACGCAGCGGGCCAGGTGCTCGACGATCTGGCGCGCGGCTTCGGCGTCGAGGCCGACCGTGCGGACCAGCCAGCCGACGGTGTCCTCGACGCCGCCCGTCTTCAGCGCTTCCTCGATCTCGGCGCGCAGGCGCGACACGCCGAACGACAGCTCGTCGCTGCGCCCCGGCGCTTCGCCGAGCCAGAACGGAATGTTGGGCGCGGCGCCGTGCGCGTCCTCCACCCGCACCCGGCCCGGCTCGATCTTCAGGATCCGGTAGCTCGCATTGCCGAGCTGGAACACATCGCCCGCCAGGCTCTCGACCGCGAAGTCTTCGTTGACCGTGCCGATCTTGTGCGCCTGCGGCTCGAGCATCACGGTGTAGTCGCCGGCCTCGGGGATGGTGCCGCCCGAGGTCAGGGCGGTCATCCGCGCGCCCTTGCGCTCGCGCAGCAGGTGATGGACGGCATCGCGGTGCACATAGCCCGCGCGCGGCCCCTGCCGCGTGGTGAAGCCCTCGGACAGCATCCGGACGACGGCCGTGAAATCCTCGCGCTTCAGCTCGGCGTAGGGCCAGGCGCGCCGCACCAGCGCGAAGAGTTCGTCTTCCCCGCATTCGCGGCAGGCCGTCTCGGCCACGATCTGCTGCGCCAGCACGTCGAGCGGCGCCGGCAGCACGCCGAGCGCGTCGAGTTCGCCGCGCCGCACGCAGTCCAGCAGGGCCGCGCACTCGACCAGTTCGTCGCGCGATTGTGGGAACAGCCGCGCCTTCGGCACGCCGCCGACCGCGTGCCCGGAGCGTCCGGCGCGCTGCAGGAAGGTCGCGATCGAACGCGGCGAGCCGAGCTGGCAGACCAGGTCGACGTCGCCGATGTCCAGGCCCAGCTCGAGCGAGGCGGTGGCCACCAGCACCTTCAGGTCGCCGCGCTTCAGGCGCTGCTCGGCCTCGACGCGCGTCTCCTTCGCCAGGCTGCCGTGGTGCGCGGCCACCACTTCCTTGCCGAGGATCTCGCCCAAGTGCCGCGCCGCGCGTTCGGCCATCCGGCGCGTGTTGACGAACACGAGCGTGGTGCGGTGTGCGTGCACCAGCCCGGCCACGCGCGCATACACCTGTTCCCACTGCTCGTTCGACATCACGGCGGCCAGCGGCGTCGGCGGCAGCGCGAGCGCCAGGTCGCGCTGCTTGGCATAGCCGATGTCGACGATCTCGCAATCGGCCACGCCATCGACCACCGCGCCGGCACCGACCAGGAAGCGCGCGATCTCGTCGATCGGCTTCTGTGTCGCCGAGACGCCGATGCGGATCAACGGCTGCGCGCAGATCGACTGCAGCCGCTCGAGCGACAGCGCCAGGTGGCTGCCGCGCTTGCTCGCGACGATGGCGTGGATCTCGTCGACGATCACCGTGCGCACCGTCGACAGCATCTTGCGGCCCGACACCGAGCCCAGCAGCACATACAGCGACTCCGGCGTGCTGACCAGCACGTGCGGCGGCCGGCGCAGCGCCTGCAGGCGTTCGCGGGCCGGCGTGTCGCCGGTGCGCACGGCGGTCCGGATGGCGACATCGGGCAAGCCCAGCGTCGCGAGTTCGGCCCGGATGCCGGCCAGCGGGGCCTGCAGGTTGAGGCCGATGTCGTTCGACAGCGCCTTCAATGGCGAGACGTAGACCACGGTGGTCTGGTCGGCCAGCCCGGCCGGCGCCAGCCCCTCGCGCACCAGGCCATCGAGGGCCGCAAGGAAGGCGGTGAGCGTCTTGCCGGAACCGGTGGGCGCCGCGATCAGCGTGTGGCGGCCGGCGCCGATCGCCGGCCACGCGGCAGCCTGGGCCTCGGTGGGGCCCGGGAAGGTCGCGCGGAACCAGTTCGCGACGGCGGGATGGAAGTCTTGCAGCACGGGGAAAGAATGAGATCAGGCCGGGCGCCCGGATGTCAAGGCACGCCACCCATGGCCCGGCGGCCGGCCGTTTGACGTCCGCCGGCGATGGGCGTACGGTTGCCGGCCGGCCCGCCCGCGGGACGCGAACGAAGGAGACAACGACGATGACCGACCTGTCCACCCATCCGACGCAGATTGCCGGCGCCTGGCTGGCCGATTTCCAGTCCGCGCTCGAGCGCCGGGACATCGACGCCGTGCTGGCGCTGTTCGAGCCCGACTGCTACTGGCGCGACCTGGTCGCCTTCACCTGGAACATCCGCACGCAGGAAGGCCCCGAGGCGATCCGCGCGATGCTCGAGGCGCGGCTGGCCGACACCCGGCCGACCGCCTTCGCGGTCGAGGGGGATGCCACCGAGGCCGACGGCGTCGTCGACGCCTGGTTCACTTTCGAGACCGCGGTGGCGCGCGGCCGTGGCCACCTCCGGCTGCGCAGCGGCAAGGCCTGGACGCTGCTCACGACGATGACCGAACTCAAGGGCTTCGAGGAGCGCAAGGGCGAGCGGCGCATCAAGGGGGCCGAGCATGGCGCGAACCCGCAGCGCAGGACCTGGCTCGAACGGCGCCAGCAGGAGGCCGAGACGCTGGGCCATTCCGAGCAGCCCTACGTGCTGATCGTCGGCGGCGGCCAGGGCGGCATCGCGCTCGGTGCGCGGCTGCGGCGGCTGGGGGTGCCGACGATCATCGTCGAGAAGAACGCCCGGGCCGGCGATTCCTGGCGCAGGCGCTACAAGAGCCTCTGCCTGCACGACCCGGTCTGGTACGACCATCTGCCGTACCTGCCGTTCCCGGAGGACTGGCCGGTGTTCTCGCCCAAGGACAAGATCGGCGACTGGCTCGAGATGTACACCCGGGTGATGGAGCTCAACTACTGGGGCTCCACCACCGCGAAAAAGGCGCGCTTCGACGAGGCGAAGCAGGAATGGGAAGTGGTCGTCGAACGCGACGGCCGCGAGATCACGCTGCGGCCGAAGCAGCTGGTGTTCGCGCTCGGCGTCTCGGGCTACCCGAACCTGCCGAAGATCCCGGGCGCCGAGACCTTCCTGGGCGAGCAGCATCACTCGAGCGCGCACCCGGGGCCGGAGGCCTGGCGCGGCAAGAAGTGCGTGGTGCTCGGCTCCAACAACTCGGCCCACGACATCTGCGCCGCACTGTGGGAGAACGGTGCCGACGTGACGATGATCCAGCGCAGCTCGACCCACATCGCGCCCTCGGATTCGCTGATGGAGCTGGCGCTGGGCGGCCTCTATTCCGAGGCCGCGCTCAAGGCCGGCGTGACGACCGACAAGGCGGACCTGATCTTTGCCTCGGTGCCCTACAAGATCATGGCGCCGATGCAGGTGCCGGTGTACGACGAGATGAAGCGGCGCGACGCCGACCTGTACGCGCGCCTCGAGAAGGCGGGTTTCCTGCTCGACTTCGGGGTCGACGGTTCGGGCCTGTTCATGAAGTACCTGCGGCGCGGCTCGGGCTACTACATCGACGTCGGCGCCTCGGAGCTGGTCGCCAACGGCAGCATCAAGCTGCGCAGCGGTGTCACCATCGAGCGCATCCATCCGAGGTCGGTGACTCTGAGCGACGGCAGCGAGCTGCCGGCCGACCTGATCGTCTATGCCACCGGCTACGGCTCGATGAACGGCTGGCTGACCGACCTGATCTCGCCTGAAGTGGCCGACCGCGTCGGCAAGGTCTGGGGCCTGGGTTCCGACACGCCCAAGGACCCGGGGCCCTGGGAAGGGGAGTTGCGCAACATGTGGAAGCCGACGCAGGTGCCGCAGCTGTGGATTCATGGCGGCAACCTGCACCAGTCGCGCCACTATTCGCAGTTCCTGGCGCTGCAGTTGAAGGCGCGCATGGAGGGCCTCGAGACGCCGGTGCACGAACTCGCGCTGGTGCACCATACGCGTTGACGGCGCCCGGCAGGGGGTTCAGACCAGCCTGCCGCGTTCGCTCAGCAGGCGCATGCTTTCGTCGCCGATCACTTCCTGCTCCAGGGCCAGGAAGCGCATCCAGTAGCCGGCGATGTCGATGTTGTCGCCATTGGCGAGCACCTGCGTCTCGACACGCTTGCCGTTGACGAAAGTGCCGTTGCGGCTGCCGAGGTCGCGCAGGATCACCAGCGGCCCCTCGGTACTCAGCCTGGCATGGAAGCGGCTCACCCGCGGCGAGGCCAGCACCACATGGTTGCGCTCGGCACGGCCGATGGTCATGCCGGGCTCGGACACCGGCACCTGGGTCGTCAGGCCGGTCGGTGTCATCAGGATCAGCATCGCCATTCGTGAACGCTCCGTGAGGCGATCGAAGGTAGCCACTCGCCCATCAAAGTACAAGCGCGATACGGTTACATCCCGTTTTTCACAGTCCCTTTTCGACCATTCCCAGGAGCCGCTGCCCCAGCGCGTCCACCTGCGCCTGCGGCAGCCCGCGCAGGGGCCCATCGATGATCAGCAGGGCCAGGCCATGCACCGCCGACCAGGCCAGGAACTCGGCGCCCGGGCGGCGCTCCGGCGGCATCGCGCCCGCATCGACCAGCCGGTCGAGGGCCGCGCCGAGCAATTCGAAGGGGTTGAGGCCGCTTTCGCCGCCCTTGGCTTCGGCGGGCGCGTCATCGACGTCCACCGGGGTCGCGAAGGCGGTGCGGAACAGGCCGGTCTCGGCCTGCGCGAAGCGCAGGTAGCCGCTGCCCACCGCGCGCACGCTGGCACGGGCGTAGTCGGCCGGCTGGCGCGTCGGGTCCAGGGTCGCGAGTTCGGCCTCCATGGCCCGCGCGACGGCCGACAGGGCGGCGGCGCGCACCGCCTGCAGCAGCGCCAGCCGGCTCGAGAAATGCCGGTAGGCCGCATTCGGAACCACGCCCGCGCGCCGTGTCGCTTCCCGCAGGACCACCGCATCCGGGCCGCCGCTGCGCGCCAGTTCGACGCCGGCTTCGAGCAGCGCGCGCCGCAGATCGCCATGGCGGTAGGTGCTGCGCGCGGGCGGACTGGTGGCGGGCGGAGCGGTCATCGGTTTTTCATGTGGACAGCGTACATTATCTCTGCTATTTTTGTGGACGTCGTACACAACCAGTCTCGCAAAGGAATCCGATGGCGACCCAGATCTACGTCAACCTTCCCGTCAAGAACCTCGACCGCTCGGTCGCGTTCTTCACACAGCTCGGCTTCGCATTCAATCCGCAGTTCACCGACGAGAAAGCCACCTGCATGATCGTCGGCGACGACATCTACGTGATGCTGCTGGTCGAGAGCTTCTTCAAGACCTTCACGCACAAGCCGATCGCCGATGCGACCCAGACCACCGAGGTGCTGCTGACCCTGTCCCGCGACAGCCGCGCCGAGGTCGACGGCATGGTCGCCAAGGCGGTGGCCGCCGGCGCCACGACGCCGAACAGGCCACAAGACCATGGATTCATGTACCAGCACGGCTTCCAGGACCTCGATGGCCACCTGTGGGAGCTCGTGCACATGGATGCGAGCGCAATGCCGCCCGCGAATTGAGCCGCCCCACCCACATTCACTCCAGGAGATCATCATGCAAGTCCAGCCCTACCTGTTCTTCGAAGGCCGCTGCGAGGAAGCGCTCGAGTTCTACCGCAAGGCGGTCGGCGCAGAAATCACGATGTTGATGCGCATGAAGGACAGCCCCGAGCCGCCGCCCCCCGGGATGGCCCCGCCGGGCTCCGAGAACAAGGTGATGCATGCGAGCTTCACCATGGGCCAGTCCACGCTGATGGCGTCCGACGGACGCTCCTCCGGCCAGCCGGCGTTCAAGGGCTTTTCCCTGTCGCTGATGGCGGCCGACGCAGCCGAGGCCCAGCGCCTGTTCTCCGCGCTCGGCGAGGGCGGCCAGGTGCAGATGCCGCTCGGCAAGACCTTCTGGTCTCCGGCCTTCGGCATGGTGGAAGACCGCTTCGGCATCACGTGGATGGTGCAGGTGCCAGTGCCGATGTGAATATGGCCCCCACGCTCCCTCACTGCGTGTGGTCGCTGCCCCCCGAGGGGGCCGCAGGCCGCCTTGGGGCGGCCCGGCGCCGGCCTGAGCCCCCACGCTCCCTCACTGCGTGTGGTCGCTGCCCCCCGAGGGGGCCGCAGGCCGCCTTGGGGCGGCCCGGCGCCGGCCTGAGCCCCCACGCTCCCTCACTGCGTGTGGTCGCTGCCCCCCCGAGGGGGCCGCAGGCCGTCTTGGGGGCGGCCCGGCGCCGGCCTGAGCCCCAACGCGCCGACGCGACAGGCGGGCACGGCGCTTTGCTCTTAAATTCGACGCTTCATTCCAAAGGAGCACCCGCACATGATTCACGCCGTTGCCGTCATCACGGCCAAGCCCGGCCAACGCGATCTGATTCTCGAGGCCTACCGGGCCAACCGGCCCGCCGTGCTGGCCGAGAAAGGCTGCATCGAGTACACCGCGACCATCGACGCGGCGGGCATGCCGGCCTCGCGCGGCTCCTTCGGCGCCGACACCTTCGTCGTGATCGAGAAGTGGGAAACGCTGGCCGACCTGCAGGCGCACGCCGCGGCGCCGCACATGGCTGCCTATGGCGCCAAGGTCAAGGACTGGACCGAGAGCCGGCTGATCCACGTGCTCGAACCGGTCTGAATCGGCCCGGCGCTGGTCTGAATAGGCCCCCACGCTCGTCACTTCGTGTACTCGCTGCCCCCCAAGGGGGCGCAGACCGGCTTGGGGCGGCCCGGCGCCGGTCTGGGCAAGCCCGGTCCGCCAAAGAATAACGCGCCCGAGGGCGCGTTTTTTCATGGCGTGGCGCGAGCTTACTTCGCCATCACGCGGACCATCTCGAGGCACTTGTTCGAGTAGCCCCATTCGTTGTCGTACCAGCTCACGAGCTTGACGAAGGTGCCGTCCAGCGCGATGCCGGCCTCGGCGTCGAAGATCGAGGTGCGCGGGTCGCCGCGGAAGTCGGTGGCGACCACCTTGTCCTCGGTGTAGCCGAGCACGCCCTTGAGCGCGCCTTCGCTCTGCGCCTTCATTTCGGCGCAGATTTCCTTGTAGGTGGCTTCCTTGACCAGCTCGACCGTGAGGTCGACCACCGACACGTCGGAGGTCGGCACGCGGAAGCTCATGCCGGTGAGCTTCTTGTTGAGCTCGGGGATCACCACGCCCACCGCCTTGGCAGCGCCGGTGCTCGAGGGGATGATGTTTTCCAGGATGCCGCGGCCGCCGCGCCAGTCCTTGTTGCTCGGGCCATCGACGGTCTTCTGGGTCGCCGTGGCGGCGTGCACCGTGGTCATCAGGCCGCGCTTGATGCCCCACTTGTCGTTCAGCACCTTGGCCAGCGGCGCCAGGCAGTTGGTGGTGCAGCTGGCGTTGCTGATGATGGCTTCGCCGGCGTACTTCTTGTCATTGACGCCGTAGACGAACATCGGCGTGTCGTCCTTGCTCGGGGCCGACAGCAGCACCTTCTTGGCGCCGGCATCGATGTGCTTCTGCGCCGTGTCCTTGGTCAGGAAGAGGCCGGTCGATTCGAGCACGATGTCGGCGCCGACGTCGCTCCAGTTGAGCTTGGACGGGTCGCGCTCCTGCGTCAGGCGAATCTTCTTGCCGTTGACGACGAGCGTGTTGCCATCGACCGTGATCTCGCCCTGGAAGCGGCCGTGCACCGAGTCGTACTGCAGCATGTAGGCCAGGTAGTCAGGCTCGAGCAGGTCGTTGATCGCGACAATCTCGATGTCGTTCTTGAAGTTCTGCACCGCCGCGCGCAGCACGTTGCGCCCGATGCGACCGAAACCGTTGATGCCGAGTTTGATAGCCATGTCTGATGCTCCTGGATAGTTGAAAACTTGAAGATGCGATCGATGTCAGCGCGCGAGCGCCGCTTCGACCGTGGCAGCGACGTTCTCTGCCGTGAATCCGAAATGCTTGAACAGCACGCCCGCGGGTGCCGACTCGCCGTAGCTGTCGATGCCGACGACGGCCGCAACACCGTACTTCCACCAGCCGTCGGTGCAGCCCATCTCGACCGCGATGCGCGGCGTGCCCTTGGGCAGCACGCTCTTCTTGTAGGCCACGTCCTGGCGGTCGAAAGTGGTGGTGGAAGGCATGGAGACGACGCGCACGCCGATCTTCTTCGCCGCCAGCAGCTCCTGGGCCCGCAGCGCCAGCTGCACTTCGGAGCCGGTGGCGATGATGACCGCCTTGACCTTCTTGTTCTTCAGGCCGACGGCCTCGGGCTCGGACAGCACGTAGGCGCCCTTGCTGATGTCGCTCAGGTCCTTCTTGGGCGCGTAGGGCAGGTTCTGGCGCGACAGCAGCAGCGCGGTCGGGCGGTCGGCATTCTGCAGCGCGACGGCCCAGGCCACGGCGGTCTCGGCCGTGTCGCCGGGACGCCAGACATCGAGGTTCGGGATCAGCCGCAACGAAGCCGCATGCTCGATCGACTGGTGGGTCGGGCCGTCCTCGCCGAGGCCGATGGAGTCGTGCGTGAAGACGTGGATCACGCGCTGCTTCATCAGCGCCGCCATGCGGATCGCGTTGCGGCTGTAGTCGCTGAAGGTCAGGAAGGTGCCGCCGTAGGGAATGAAGCCGCCATGCAGCGCAACGCCGTTCATGATGGCCGCCATGCCGAATTCGCGCACGCCGTAGTTGATGTGGCGGCCCAGCAGGCCGTCGGGGAACTGCTCGTTGCCTTCGCTGCGGATCACGGCGCCGTGGTCGTCGAAGCGCAGGCTGGGCGTGCTCTTGGTGTTGGTGAGGTTGGAGCCGGTCAGGTCGGCGCTGCCGCCGAGCAACTCGGGCAGGGCGGCGGTGAAGGCTTCCAGCGCCAGCTGCGAGGCCTTGCGCGAAGCCACGGTCTCGGACTTGGTGTGAGCGGCCACCACGGTGTCGAAGGCGGTCTGGTGGAAGTTCTTCGGCAGCTCGCCCTTCATGCGGCGCGTGAATTCCGCCGCCAGGTCGGGGAAGACTTCGGCGTAGGCTGCGAACCGGTCGTTCCAGGCTGCCTCATTCTTCGCGCCGGCCGCCTTGGCGTCCCATTCCTCGTAGACCGCCGCCGGCAGCTCGAAGGGCGAGTGCGTCCAGTTCAGCGCGCTGCGCGTGAGGCCGATCTCGTCGGCGCCCAGCGGCTCGCCGTGCGCCTTGGCCGTGTTGGCGCGGTTCGGGCTGCCCTTGCCGATATGCGTCTTGCAGATGATCAGGGTCGGCTGGCCGGTGTGCTTCTTCGCCTTCTCGATGGCCTTCGACACCTCCCTGGCATCGTTGCCGTCGATCGGGCCGATCACGTTCCAGTCGTAGGCCTTGAAGCGCTGCTCGGTGTCGTCGACGAACCAGGGCTTGACGGGCCCGTCGATCGAGATGCCGTTGTCGTCGTACAGCGCGATCAGCTTGTCGAGCTTCCAGGCCCCGGCCAGCGCGGCGGCTTCGTGGCTGATGCCCTCCATCAGGCAGCCGTCGCCCAGGAAGGCGTAGGTGTGATGGTCGACGATCTCGTGGCCCTTGCGGTTGAACTCGGCCGCGAGCAGCTTCTCGGCCAGCGCGAAGCCGACCGCATTGGTGATGCCCTGGCCCAGCGGGCCGGTGGTGGTCTCGACGCCGGGCGTGATGCCGACCTCGGGGTGGCCCGCCGTCTTGCTGTGCAGCTGGCGGAAGTGCTTGAGCTCCTCGATCGGCAGCGCATAGCCCGTGAGGTGCAGGACCGAATAGATCAGCATCGAGGCGTGGCCGTTCGACAGCACGAAGCGGTCGCGATCGAACCACTGCGGATTGACCGGGTTGTGCCGCAGGTGGTCGCCCCACAGCGCGACCGCCATGTCGGCCATGCCCATCGGCGCGCCCGGATGCCCCGAGTTGGCGAGTTGAACGGCATCCATTGCCAACGCGCGAATCGCGTTGGCCATCAAGGCTTGGTTGGCCATCTGTGGCTTTCTGGGAGCAGGTTAGGGGGAACCCGGTATTTTAACGGGCGGGGTGGAGGGGCCCCGGAATGGGCTCGGATCAGGCCGGCGCCGGGCAGCCCCAAGGCGGCCTGCGGCCCCCTCGGGGGGCAGCGACCCACACGCAGTGGGGGAGCGTGGGGGCCACATTCAGCTAGAGTGCCGCTCCATGCAGGGCCTTCACCTCACCGCCGACCTCCTCGACTGCCGTTGCGACGAACGCTGGCTGGTCGACGCCGAAACCCTTGGCGCCGCCTGTGCCGCGCATGCCGAAGCCGCCGGTTTGCAGGTGGTCGGCCGGCTGTTCCATGCCTTCCCGGCCACGCCGCAGGGCCCGGGCGGCGTGACGGCCACGGTGCTGCTGGCCGAGTCGCACCTGTGCGTCCACACCTGGCCGGAGCAGCGCGGCGTGACGATCGACGTCTATGTCTGCAACTTCGGCGCCGATCACTCGGCCAAGGCGAAGGCGCTGATGACCGCACTGGAGGCGCTCTTCGTTCCCGGCCATGCGCAGCGGCATGCCCTGCAGCGCGGCGAGATCGGGGCGGCGGTGGCATGCGCCGCGCCGGGCCGCCCCAAGCAAGCTCGCACCGCAGTGCGCAGCACGAAGGTATTCCCATGAGCGCTATTCCAGCAATGATCCTGGCAGCCGGCCGCGGCGAGCGCATGCGGCCACTGACCGACCACACACCGAAGCCGCTGCTCGAAGTGCACGGCAAGCCGCTGATGCAGTGGCCGATGGATGCGCTGGCCGCGGGCGGCTTCACCGATCTCATCGTGAACACGGCCTGGCTGGGCGAGCAGATCGAGGCGCGCTTCGGCAGCCGGCACGGCGCGGCCGCACTGCGCTACTCGCACGAAGGCCGCGACTTCGGCGGCGCGCTCGAGACCGCGGGCGGCATCGTGCGCGTACTGCCGGCGCTGGGCGAGGTGTTCTGGGTGGTCGCGGGCGACGTGTTTGCGCCGGAATTCGCCTTCACCCAGCAGGCGGTCGACCGCTTCGCGGCGAGCGGGCGACTGGCGCATCTTTGGTTGGTGCCGAATCCGCCGCACAACCCGTCCGGGGATTTCGGCATCGCCGCCGATGGCAGCGCATTGGCGGATTCGCCGCGCAAGCACACTTTCTCGACCATCGCGCTGTACCGGGCCGGCCTGTTCGCGCCGCCGTTCTGCGCGATGCCGTCGGGCAACGCCTGCGGAACGAAGGCGGCGCTGGCGCCGCTGTTGCGCGCCGCCATGGCCGCCGGCACCGTCAGCGCCGAGCTCTATGCAGGACCGTGGACCGACGTCGGAACGCCGGAACGCCTCGCGGCGCTGAATGCATCGGGGCCGGCCATGCCGGGCGCACAAATAAAACGGCCCGCGTGAAGCGGGCCGTTCCATGCATGCCGGTGTGCCGGCCGTTCTACGGGATCGCGATCAGGGCACGTTGGCCGTCTTGAGGTGGAACGGCTTGCCAGGCAGGGCCATGGCGCCGCCGTACTCGATGCCGATGGCGCCCGTGGGCGTCACGGGGCACCCGTTGGGCGCCGGGCAGGCCTTGCCGTCGCTGAAGATCACCGGTCCGTAGCGGTAGTTCCTGATGGCCTTGCCGGCGTAGTCGGCCACGCTCACGATGTTGTTCGAGTTGGCGAAGTTGTCCGCGTCCTCGATCGAGATCGGATCGATCATGCGCGTGTCCTGCAAGGTGCGCACGATGCTGCCGCTGTTGCCGTTGGACGCAAAGCGCACCCACGAGATCTTG
>NZ_JBFUBW010000013.1:0-189939 GCF_056405555.1 Variovorax sp. P1_G12
GCCCTGCCCTGGGCCGGCCGTTGAGGCACCGCCGAGCAGCGCAGCGGTGCGCGGATCAGGGCTCGCGACTGTTTGAGTGGAGCGCAGCGGAGCGAGTTTGAGCGAGACCCCGCGTACCGCGAGCAGCGCAGGGCAGCCGCGAAGCGGCCGGTGACGTCGGCCGGCCCGGGGCATACCGCCCGCCGCCGCCGCACGTGCGCACTAAGAGATCCTATCGTTCCAGCGCCTCCGCCACCCGCTGCGCCGACCCGAACGCCAGCGTGAACCCCAGCGCCCCATGCCCGGTATTGAAGACCATGTTGGAAGGCGCTCCCTCCAGCCGGCCGACGATCGGCACGCCCGTCGGCGTGGCCGGCCGCATGCCGGTCCAGGGGTGCAGCGCATCGAGCTTGCCGGCCTGCGGGAACACCGCGCGCGTGGCCTCGGCCAAGGTCTCGATGCGGGCTGCCGGGATGCTCGCGTCGTGCCCGACCAGTTCGGCCATGCCGGCCACCCGCAGGCGCGATCCGATGCGCGCGAACACCACCTTGCGGGTGCTGTCGGTCACGCTCACTCGAGGTGCGGCGTCAGGCGCCGGATCGACGTCGACCGTGATGCTGTAGCCCTTGAGCGGGTACACCGGCAGGTAGACGCCCAGCTGGCGCCCGAACCGGTGCGAGGCGGTGCCCAGGGCCATCACGAAGGCATCGGCCTCGATGTCGCCGCCGGCGGTCTGCAGCGCGGCCACACGGCCGCCGCGCGGGTCGAATCCGTGGATCTCGGTGTCGAGCATGAAACGCACACCGCGTTCATCGAGCGCCCGCACGAGCTCCGTGCAAACCTTCAGACAGTCGGCCGCGCATTCGCTGGGCGTATGGATGGCGCCGGCGATCTGTGCGCGGTAGCTGGCCAGCGCCGGCTCGATGGCCACGCACTCGTCGGCCGTGACCAGGCGCTGTTCGCTGCCCATCGCGCGCTGCAGATCGAGCTGTCGCTGGGCGCCCGCCAGCGACGCCGCGCCGGCGTAGAGCACCAGCTTGCCGGTGGCGGAGAAGTCGCAATCGGGCGCGACGTCGGCGCGCATGGCCTCGAAGGCCGCGCGGCTCCGGGCCGCGAGCGCCAGCAGGCGGGCGGTGCTCTCGCGCGAGGTGCGGGCGTTGCAGGCCGCCAGGAAGGCCAGGGCCCAGCGCCATTGCAGCGGGTCCAGTTGCGGACGCAGCTTGAGCGGGGAGGAGGGCGAGAGCAGCAGCTTGGGCAACTGCTTCCAGATCGACGGGTCGGCCAGCGGCTGCACGTACGAATAGCTCAACTGCGCGCCATTGCCGCCGCTCGCGCCGGCGCCCGGCGCGGCGCGGTCGACCACGCTGACCTGGTGACCCTGGCGGTTCAGTTGCCAGGCAGTGGCCAGGCCCACGATGCCGGCCCCCAGCACGCAGACGTGCATGACGCTTTCCTCTCGCTGTTGTCGGATCGGTCGACTCTAGGCCCGCGCCGCAGCGCCGGGAAATGCCAAAAGAAAGACGACCCATAGCCAAAGCGCATGGCATCGCCAGCCCATAACTTTTGGTCATGGCCGGCGGTGCAAAAGGAATTGTGACCGGCGCCTGAATGATTCCTACACTTCGTCTCCTTCCACCAGCCGAAAGGGCTCGCATGAAACTCTCCGCATCGATGGCTGCCGTTCTCCTCGCCGTTGCCGCCACGGGCGTCCAGGCCGCCGACACCCTGGCCAAGATCGCCGAGACCGGCAAGATCACGCTGGCCTACCGCGAATCGTCCGTGCCCTTCAGCTACCTCGACGGCCCGAACAAGCCGATCGGCTTCTCGGTCGAGCTGTCCAACGCGGTGGTCGAGGCGGTCAAGAAGAAGCTCAACAAGCCCAACCTGGAGGTCGCGCTGATGCCCGTGACCTCGCAGAACCGCATTCCGCTGATCACCAACGGCACCATCGACCTCGAGTGCGGATCGACCACCAACAACACGGCGCGCGCCAAGGACGTCAGTTTCGCGATCAACCATTTCTACACCGGCACCCGTCTGCTGGTGAAGAAGTCCTCGAAGATCAAGAACTACGCCGACCTCGCGAAGAAGACCGTGGCCAGCACCACCGGCACCACCAACGCCCTGGTCATGCGCAAGTACAACGCCGAAAAGAACCTCGACATCGACATCGTGCTCGGCAAGGACCACGCCGATGCCTTCCTGCTGGTCGAGGGCGACCGCGCCGCGGCTTTCGCGATGGACGACATCCTGCTGTTCGGCCTGATCGCCAACGCCAAGAACCCGGCCGAGTTCGAGGTGGTCGGCGACGCATTGCAGGTCGAGCCCTACGGTTGCATGCTGGCCAAGGACGACCCGGCCTTCAAGAAGCTGGTGGACGACACCTTCATCGGCCTCATGAAGAGCGGCGAGTTCGAGAAGATGTACACCAAGTGGTTCATGCAGCCGATCCCGCCCAGAGGCGTGCCGCTGAATCTGCCGATGAGCCCGCAGTTGCGCGAGAACATCCAGTCGCCGAGCGACAAGCCCGCGACCTGAGCGGCGCGGCAAGCGCACCCCGGTCGATTCGCATACAGTGCGGCCTGCGCCTCGCGCGCAGCGCTTTCCCTCCGACGAATCCACAGGAGTCCGCCGCATGCCCCATCACCAGACCGGTTCCGATCTGCAAGCCGAATTCGATTCGCTGCGCCCCGGCGACAGCACCGTCCACGGCGCCACGCGCCGCACCGCGCTCAAGGCCGCGATCGGCGTCGGCTATGCCGCCACGACGTTGCCGATCGCGGCGCAGACCGTGGTCAAGACCTCGACCGACGGCCTCGTCGCCGGACCCGTGACGTACACGGTCAACGGCTTCGAGGTGCCGGCCTACGCAGCGGCTCCGGCGGGCAAGACCGACCTGTCGGTGGTGCTGGTGGTGCAGGAAATCTTCGGCGTGACCGAGTACGTCGCCGACACCTGCCGCCGCTTCGCCCAGGCCGGCTACCTGGCGATCGCGCCCGAGCTCTATGCGCGGCAGGGCGACCCCAAGGGCTATTCCGACATTCCAAAACTGCAGGCGGACATCGTCAGCAAGGTGTCCGACGCCCAGGTCATGGCCGACCTCGACGGCGCGCTCAAGTACGCGGCCGCCCATGGCGGCGACGTGAGCGATGCCGCCATCACCGGCTTCTGCTGGGGCGGGCGCATCGTCTGGCTCTATGCGGCGACCGGCAAGGTCAAGGCCGGCGTGGCCTGGTACGGGCGCCTGGTCGGACAGGCGGGCGAGCGGACGCCGAAGCATCCGGTCGACGTCGTCGCCGGCCTGAAGGCGCCGGTGCTGGGTCTCTATGGCGGCAAGGACCAGGGCATCCCCCTTGACACGGTTGATAAGATGAAGGCTGCCCTGGCCACCGGCACCCCGGCGGCCAAGGCATCGCAGTTCGTCGTGTACCCCGAAGCGGGCCATGCCTTTCATGCCGACTACCGGCCCAGCTACGTCAAGGGAGCCGCCGAGGACGGATGGAATCGCGCCCTGGCCTGGTTCAAAGCCAACGGTGTGGCCTAGCCGCCTCCGTCAGCCGCGTTCCGCCGAAAGCCGTCCGATGGGCGGCTTTTGTTTTTGCCTCCATAGCGCGAAGCCGTCATGAATTTGTTAGCCATCATCGCCGCGACCCTGGTCGCGGGCATCGGAAGTGTCTGGATTGCCGCCCTGCTGCTGCGCGTGGGCGTGCGCAGCGGCGCCGGCGGCGTCAACCCGCAGCATCTGCTGAGCCTGGCCGCAGGCGCCTTGCTGGCGACCGCCTTCATGCACCTGCTGCCGGAAGCCTTCGAGAGCCACATCGCGCCGGGGGTGCTGTTCGGGGTGCTGCTGTTCGGGCTGGTTTTCTTCTTCCTGCTCGACAAGGCGGAGCTGTGGCACCACGGGCACGAGCACCACCAGGAGCACGAGCACGAGCACGACCACGACCACGACCACGACCACGACCACGCGCATGCGCATGCGCAC
Organism: Variovorax sp. P1_G12; assembly: GCF_056405555.1. NCBI lineage: Bacteria > Pseudomonadati > Pseudomonadota > Betaproteobacteria > Burkholderiales > Comamonadaceae > Variovorax > Variovorax sp. P1_G12. Next base: position 3,965 of record NZ_JBFUBW010000013.1, read on the forward strand.
GGCCATTCGCACGACCATGGGCCTTCGTCGCGGGGGGGCGGCTGGGCGGTGCTCACCGGCGACAGCGTGCATTGCTTCGGCGACGGCATCCTGATCGCCTCGGCCTTCACCGCCGACCTGCGCCTGGGGGTGGTGGCCGCGATCGCGGTGCTGGCGCACGAGGTGCCTCACCACATCGGCGACCTGGTGGTGCTGCGCCAGAGCTCGCCCAACCATCGCGCCGCCCTGGTCAAGGTGTCGCTGGCCGGCACCATGACCGCGCTCGGCGGGCTGGTAGGCTGGTGGCTGGTCGACCAGCTCCACGGCTGGCTGCCGTATTTCCTGGTGCTGGCGTCCAGCAGCTTCGTCTACGTCGCGCTGGCCGACCTGATCCCGCAACTGCAGAAGCGCCTGCCCGCGCGCCAGACGGCGTTGCAGATCGCCTGGCTGGTGGCCGGGATCCTGCTAGTCACCTTGGCGAGCCGGCTCGCGCATGCCGATCACGACCATGCGCACGACGGGTCCGACCCCGACCACGCGCACGAATCCTCGGACCACAGGCACTGAATGGACACCCGGGGGGGCTTTCCGACAAGCTCATTTGTCCCTGCGCCGATGAGGCTGATTCGGCAGGGGCGCCCACAGGGGTGCATCATGTCAGGCATCAGCCAAGGAGCCCGATCATGAGCAGCGCCGACCCCCCTCTGCGTTCCGGAGAAGCCGCAGACGAACCCGAGATCGACGAGTCCGATGACGCCTTGCCCGAAGAGGAAGAGGAATTCGGTTCGTCCGACGCCGAGGCCACGGACGAGCTCTCCGAAGAAACCGGCATCGACCTCACCGACGCCAGCGAACTCGACGCCGACAACGTGCCGGCCGACGAGGAGTTCGACCGGGTGATCCAGGCACCGGACTGACTGACGCTCGCCCCCAGGTTGCCCCGCACTGCGTGTCGGGGCGCCCACCCCCTACCGGGGGCAACACCAGCGGCCCGGCGAAGCCGTGTACTGAGCTCCCCCCCAGGTTGGGCTCACTTCGTGTAGCGCGCCCACCCCCTGCAGGGGGCAACACCAGCGGCCCGGCGAAGCCGGTTCCGCGGTGTTTCACCAACAGGGGCCTGGCTTCGCCGGCCCTCTGGGTGGGTTCTCAGCCTTCCAGGGTGAAGCCGACCTTGAGCGTCACCTGCCAGTGTCCGACCTTGCCGTCGACCACGTGGCCGCGGGTCTCGGTGACCTGGAACCACTGGATGTTGCGCACCGATTCGCTGGCCTTGGCGATGGCTCGGCGCACGGCGTCGTCGCTGCTGGTCGGCGAGGAGCCGGTGAGTTCGAGAAGCTTGTAGACATGGTCTGACATGGTGGTCTCCTTCTTGAGGACGCCATGGTGGCACGTCCGGGCGGTCTGTGGGCGGCTCCCTATACTTCCGGCGCATGCGCACGCTTGAATTCGGAATCGCCAAGGCCGCCTCGGTCTTTTTCATGCTGCTGGCGGCCGCCCTGCTGGCCGGCTGCGATGCCCCCGTGCGCCTGATGCCGACCCCCGTGAGCTTCAGCAACGGCGACGTCGATCCCTTCGAGAAGATCGGCGAGAAGCTGCAGACCACCGAGGTCCCCGTGCTGTACGCCACCAACCGGCTGGCGCTGATCGAACATCCGGATCCCGTGCACACCATCGTGCCCACCGACGATCTGCGCATGGGCGTGGCGCACGTCCGGGTCGGCGACGAGACGCTCGACTGGGAGACCCTGCACCGGCTCTCCACCAGCGCCGACCCCGATGAGCGGCCGATCGTCCAGCTCGAGCGTCTCGAACAGATGGCGGTGCTCAAGTCCGATGAAGAGGTGAAGAAATCGCCCGAGGCGCAGGCCTTCTTCGCGCTCGTGAACAAGGCCCTGGCCGCGAGCCCCAACAGCGAGCTGCTGATCTACGTGCACGGCTCCAACAACACCGTGCCGCGCGCGGCGGCCCAGGCGGCGCAGTTCCGCCACTTCACGGGGCGGCGCATGGTGGTGCTGGTCTTCATGTGGCCGTCGGCGGGTTCGATCCTGCGCTACCTGACCGACGTCAACAACGCGGCCAGCACGGTCGAGCCCTTCGCGCGGATGGTCGAGCTGCTGGCCGAGAACACCACGGCTTCGAAGATCGACGTGCTGGCCTACAGCGCCGGCGCGCAGGTCCTGAGCCCGGCGCTGGTCCGCCTGGGCACGCCGCGGCCCGGCGAGACGCGCGCCCAACTGCAGCAGCGGCTTCGGCTCGGGCAGATCTATTTCGCGGCGCCCGATATCGACACCCGTCGCTTCGTGGACGAACTGGGCGGGTACATCGACATCATCGAGCGCGTCAGCATCGCGGCCAACCTCAACGACTCGGTGCTTCGCTTCGCGGCCATCGTCGGCCGGGCCTCGCGCGCGGGCCGTCCCGACGTGACCGAACTGGACGAGGAGCAGACGCGCTTCCTGGTCGAGGCGTCGCGCAAGCTGCGCTTCGACCTGATCCGGGTGGACCCGAAGGACATCCCCAATCTGCCGGAGAGTTCGCACGCCTTCTGGTACGACGATCCGTGGGTCAGCGGCGACATGCTGGGGCAGTTCCTGCTCAACGCGCCGCCGCCGCGGCGCGGGCTCGACGAGCAGCTGACGCCGGGCGGCGCGCGCTACTGGCGGTTCCCGGCCGACTTCAACGACAGGATCTACAGGTTGTTCAGTCGCTAGTCAGGCCGGCGCCGGGCCGCCCCAAGGCGGCCTGCGGCCCCCTCGGGGGGCAGCGACCACACGAAGTGAGGGAGCGTGGGGGCAACCTTACTGCTTCGGGCTGCCGGTGTACTTGGTGACGCTGTCGGCCGTGACCTGGTAGCCGCTCACGCCCATCATCGAGTCGTTGCGCACGGTCTGGAGCCTACCCGTGACCCACACCGTGTCCATGGCGCGGAACTTGGCGCCCTGCTTCGGGCGCACGTGCAGGATCTGGTTGGCCGGCGGCGGCGGCGTGTGGATGCAGGCGCCGAAGTAGGGCACCAGCAGGAACTCGGTGACCTCGCCCTTGTTCTCCTCGAGCGGCACGATGAAGCCCGGGATCTTCACCTCGACGCCGTTCAGCGCCGGGTTGGTCGGCGCGTTGTTGGAGACTTCCTGCAGCTTCATGAGCAGTTCGTTGGCGCGCGGGTCGCTGTCGTCGAGCTTGCTCAGGTCCATGCCCTTGAGCTCCTTCATCGGGTCCCAGTCCTTGGGCACCAGCTCTTCCCAGCTGATGAGGCGCGGCTGCCCTGGCACGGCCTTGGCCTCGGCGGCCTTGCCGCCCAGCGGCTGGGTCGGCGAGGTGGCTTGCGGCGCGGGACCGGCCGCGAGCGCGCTGCCGGCCATCGCCAGCGAGAGCAGTGTCGGAAGAAGAGGGCGCAGCGTCATGTTCATATCCTCGGTGAGAGGCCGTCGGCCAGCGAGAGCCGGTAGGCCCGGATGCCCGGCAGCAGGCTGGCCAGCCAGCCGGCCGCCACCAGGCTCGCGAGCAACAGCCATTCGTTCAGTGTAGGTTCGGACAGCGAAAGCGCGAGTCCGAAGTGCGATTGCAGCCAGGGCGACAAGCCGGCGATGCCGAGCGCCGCGAGTGCGACGCCGAGCACCACGCCCAGCAGCGTCACGATGGCGCCCTCGAGCGCCAGCAGCGCGAGCACGTGGCGCAGGCTGGCGCCGACCGCGCGCAGCACCGCCAGTTCGCGGCGCCGTTCGTTGAGGCTCGCCATCACCACCGACACCAGTCCGGCCAGGCTCACCAGCGCGACCAGCGCCGACATCAGCAGCAGCGCGTTCTCGCCGATGCCGACCACGCGCCACAGTTCGTCGAGCGCCACGCCCGGCAGGATCGCCATCAGCGGCTCGCCGGTGAAGGTCGAGACCCAGCGCTGCACCGCGAACACCGCGGCCCGGTTCTTCAGGCCGACCAGCGCCGCGGTCACGGTCTTGGGCGTGAGGTCGAACTTGCGCACCTGCTCGGCCGGAATCCTGAGCCCGGGCATCGGCGCGCCGCCCATCCATTCGAGGTGGATCGCCTCCATCGCCTCGAGCCCGATGTGCACCGTGCGGTCGACCGGCGTGCCGGTGCGCGCGAGCACGCCGACCACCGTGAAGGGCTTGTCGGCATGCTCGGAGACGTTGAGCTCGCCGCTGCCGTGCGCCAGCGTGATCTTCTGGCCGACGCGGTAGCCCAGCGCGTCGGCCACTTCGGCTCCGACCACCGCGTCGAACAGCTCCGAGAAGGCCTTGCCCTCGCGCAGCGCGAGCGGCTGGCGGTTGCCGAAGCGGAAGTGCTCGAAGTACCCGGGGGTGGTCGCCAGCACCGAGAAGCCGCGATGCGAGTCGCCGAGCGACAGCGGCACCACCCAGTCGACGCCCGGGTGCGCGGCCAGCGCCTGGACGCTCTTCCACTGCATGTTGTTGGTGGCCGCGCCGATCCGGAACACCGAGTACAGCAGCAGTTGCGTCGAGCCGGTGCGGGCGCCGACGATCAGATCGGTGCCCGAGACGGACGAAGAAAAGTTCTGGCGCAACTCGGTGCGGATGCGCTCGACGCCGAGCAGCAGGAAGGTCGCGAGCGCGATCGACAGCACGGTGAGCGCGAGCGTGAATCGGCGGTTCCAGGCGCTGCGCCAGGCGATGCCCAGCAGGGCGCTCATTCGAGCCCCCCCGCCTGCCGGTTGATCTCGGGCAGCAGCACGTGGCGCGAGAAGCGCCTGGCGATGCGCCGGTCGTGGCTCACGAAGACCAGCGCGCTGTGGTTCGCCTCGCAGGCCGCAAGCAGTACGTCGAGAAAGGCTTCGCGCCGGTCCTCGTCGAGCGCCGAGGTGGGCTCGTCGGCGATCACGACCTCGGGGTGGCCGATCAGCGCGCGTGCGGCGGCCACGCGCTGCTGCTGGCCGACCGACAGATGCATGGCCTGGCGCTGCCACAGGCCGGCGTCCAGGCCCATGCGGCCGAGCAGGTCCCGGGCCTGCGCGCTGGCCGAGCCGTCGCGCGAAGCCCGTGCCATGCGCCGCCCCGAGAAGCGGCAGGGCAGCAGCACGTTGTCGAGCACGCTCAGGTAGGGCAGCAGGTTGAACTGCTGGAAGATGTAGCCCACATGGGCGACCCGGGCACGGTCGCGCGCGGCGCCCGAGAGCCGGGCCCAGTCGTGGCCGAGCAGCTTGACCTGGCCGGCCTCGGCGATCAGCACGCCGGCCAGCAGCGACAGCAGCGTGCTCTTGCCGCAGCCGCTCGGGCCGTGCAGGAACACGGCCTCGCCGGCATCGACCTCGAAGCGCTCGATGTCGATGCACGGCCGCTCGGCACCGGGCCAGCCGAAGCGCAGCATCTGCGCCGAAAGGACGAGGCTCACTGGAGAACCTTCGCGCGGCGGCGCTTCGGTGCTCGCCTTCGGAGCGGCCGAATCACTTGCCCCAGGCGAGCCGCGCGGCCGGCCGCTTCAGCGTGCGCTTGAACTGTCCCTGCGGCGCGGCGATCTGGGCCTCGATCTGGCGCGGGCCCTTGAAGGCAGCGAACAGGTCGATGTCGATGAACTTGGCGGCCGCCGCATTGGTGCAGTTGAAGGCGAAGCTGCCATCGAGGTCGGCATGGCCTTCGCCGGCGCCTTCCTCGCCCTTGCCCAGACCCAGGGCCGTGGAACGCAGCGTGACCGGGCCCAGCTTGCAATTGGCGCTGGGGTCGATCTTGAAGCGCTGGTCGGCCGCGCGGAGTTGCGCGACGGCTTCCTCGGCGGCCGTCTTTTCGGGCTCGGTGCGAGGCGCGCGCTCGAATCCGACGAAGTTGTCGAGCGGGGATTCCATCTCGATGACGATGGCCGGGCCGTCGATCACGACGTTGAGCCTGATCTGACCATGGACATGGGCGGCCGGAGTCTGGGCCGGTGCCGCGAAGGGCGTTGCAAGGAAAGCGGTGAGGGCGAAAGTGACGAATGGGCGTCGGAAAGGGGTCATGCTTGGGCGCCTTGCCGGGTCGGCAGCCCCGGCGTGTTGCTCCATTCGCTCCAGCTGCCGGCATAGAGCGCGGTCGGCCCGAGGCCCGCGATCTGCATGGCGAGCAGGTTGGGCACGGCGCTCACGCCGCTGCCGCACTGGTGGACGACCGTCGCGGGATCCCGGCCCGCCAGCAAGCTGTCGAACTCGGCGCGCAACTGCGCGGCCGGCTTGAACTTGCCGTCGGGACCGAAGTTCTCGGTGAAGGGCCGGTTCACGGCCCCGGGGATGTGACCCGCGATCGGGTCCAGAGGTTCCACCTCGCCGCGATATCTTGCGCCGGCGCGGGCGTCGACCAGTGTCTGGCCGGCTTGCTCGAGCCGTGCCGCCACGGTCTGCGTGTCGACCAGCTTCAGCAGCGGCTCGCCGACCACGAAGTTCGACTGGAAGTGCGCAGGTTCCTCGCGGTTCGTGACCTCGCCGCCGGTCGCCTGCCAGGCCGGGAGCCCGCCGTCGAGCACGGCCACGGCGTCGTGGCCCATCCACTTGAGCATCCACCAGAGCCGGCCGCAGTAGTTGGCGCCGTTGCGGTCGTACACCACCGCCTGCATGCCGTTGGCGAAGCCGACGCTGGACAGCCAGGCCGCGAAGCGCTCGCGGCTCGGCAGCGGATGGCGGCCGCCCGAAGCCGGCGGGCCGTCGTCCTGCGACACCACCACGCCGTGCGCGCCGGGCACGCCGTGCTTGGCGCTGAGGTCGGTGTCGAGGTTGGCATACACGGCGCCCGGGATGTGGGCCGCGCGGTACAGCTGCGGGCCGGCGTCGGGCTTCATCAGCTCGAAACTGCAGTCGAACACCATCGAGGCCGTGCTGCCGGCCAACAAGTCCTTCAGTTGTTCGGCGGAAATCAAGGTGGTGAAAGAAGGGTTGTGCATCATGGCCTCGACGAAAAGCAGATTGTCCAACGATACCTGCGCTCCTTGCCTCTTTGCCTTTGTCTGTTCGTGAAACACCGCGGAACCGGCTTCGCCGGGCCGCTGGTGTTGCCCCCGGTAGGGGGTGGGCGGGCTACACGCAGTGAGCCCAACCTGGGGGTGAGCAACAGTGACACCGCGGAACCGGCTTCGCCGGGCCGCTGGTGTTGCCCCCGGCAGGGGGTGGGCGGGCTACACGCAGTGAGCCCAACCTGGGGGCGAGCCTAATGCTCTTCGGCGGGCGCCTTGGGCAGCGAGCGCTGGCGCAGCACGGTGGCGGCGATGCCGCTGGCCACGATCAGCGCCATGCCGGTCCAGCCCGCGGCGTCGATGCGGTCGCCGAACAGCAGCACGCTGTAGATCGCGGCGAAAACGATGCCGGAGTATTGGAGATTGGCGACCACCAGCGTACCGCTTTCGGTCTTGGCGCTGGCGTAGGCGCGTGTCATACAGAGCTGCCCGAGCGCCGCCAGCACGCCGACCGGCAGCAGCCACAGCGCATGGCTCCAGGTCCAGTTGGCCCAGGGGGTGGCGCCGCCCAGCAGCGTGCCCAGACCGCCCGCGACGGCCGAGCCGACCGCGAAATAGAACACCGTGCGCGCCTCGGGCTCGCCGAGCCTCGACAGCGCCACCACCTGCATGTAGGCAAAAGCGGCCGTGAGACCCGACAGCAGGCCCAGGAGTCCGGCGAAACCCTGGTTGTCTCCCACCGTGGGCTTGAGCATCAGGACGACGCCGCCGAAGCCGGCCAGCACCGTGAGCACCAGCGGACCCTGCAGCGGCGGCCGCGGCAGGCTGCCGTCGCGGCCCGGCGTCGGCACCCAGGCGAGCAGGGCACCGCCGACCAGGAAGGCCGCGATCCAGACGCTGCTCATGTAGTTCAGCGTCATCGCGGTGGCCAGCGGCATGTGGGCGATGGCATAGAACCAGGCACCCAGCGACACGACGCCGATCAGGCTGCGCCAGGCGTGCATGCCGGGATAGCGGGTGGCCAGCGAGACGCCGCGGCTGCGCGCCAGCACCCAGAGGAACACGATGCCGATCAGGCCGCGGTAGAAGACCAGCTCGGCGCTGGAGAACCAGGCCGAGGCGTACTTCACGCACACGCCCATGGTGGCGAAGATCAGTGCGCCCAGCACCATCCAGAGCGCTTGCATCAGGCGCTGACCCCCAGCCTCGCCCACTTCGTGTGGCTCGGGCACCCCCTTCCAGGGGGCAACACCCGCGGCCCGGCAAAGCCGGTTCCGCGGTGTTTCACGAACGGGCCGGGCCGTGGGGCTTGGGTGTTCAACGGCTGCGCGCAGCGCGCCCGTTCGTGGGCTGCCGTGGAACCGGCTTCGCCGGGCCACCGGCAGCGCCCCCGGTAGGGGGGTGGCGGCCACACGAAGTGGGCAAGCCTGGGGGGGAGGTCATTTCCCTGCGGTACCACTCGTGGAACTGCTGCATGCCGTCTTCCATCGGGCTCTGGTAGGGGCCGCTCTCGTCGTCGCCGCGCTGCATCAGCGCGCGGCGCCCGGCGTCCATGCGCTCGGCGATCTCGTCGTCCTCGACGCAGGTCTCCATGTAGGCGGCCTGCTGGGCTTCGACGAACTCGCGTTCGAAGGCGACGATCTCCTCGGGATAGAAGAACTCGACCATGTTGAGCGTCTTCTGCGGGCCCACCGGATGCAGCGTCGAGACCGTGAGCACGTGCGGATACCACTCGACCATCACGTGCGGGTAGTAGCTGAGCCAGATCGCACCGTACCTGGGCGGATGGCCGTTGCGGTATTTGAGCAATTGCTCCTGCCAGCGCTGGTAGACCGGACTGCCGGCGCGGCCCAGCCGGTTGGCGACGCCCACGGTCTGGACCGAGAAATGGTGGCCGAACTCCCAGCGCAGGTCGTCGCAGGTGACGAAGCTGCCCAGCCCCGGGTGGAACGGGCCGACGTGGTAGTCCTCGAGGTAGACCTCGATGAAGGTCTTCCAGTTGTAGTTGCACTCGTGCAGCTCGACGCGGTCGAAGGCATAGCCATCGAAATCGAGGTCGAGGCGGGGACCGATCCGGCCGAGGTCGGCGGCGACATCGCGTCCGCGGCCGTTGGCGTTCTGCTCGAACAGGAGCCCGTTCCACTCGTTCAGCGGGTAGTTGTGCAGGTTGAGACAGGGGTCCTGCTCGAAGTGCGGCGCGCCGATCAGCGTGCCGGTGGTGCGCGAATCGGCGGCCGCGTAGGTCCAGCGGTGCAGCGGACACACGATGTTGCCGCCGGCCTGGGCCTCGAGCTGGCCGCGGCCTTGCAGGATCAGGGCCTGGCGATGGCGGCAGACGTTCGAGATCAGCTCCACCCCCTTGGGCGTGTGAACGAGGGCGCGACCCTGCTGCTCCTGGGGCAGCGTGTGGAAGCTGCCGGGCTCGGGCACCGCGAGGCGGTGGCCGACGTAGCGCGGCCCGTTGGCGAAGAGCGTTTGCAGCTCGCGGGCGTAGAGCGCCTCGTCGAAGTACGCGGAAACCGGAAGTTGGCTCGAAGCCTGCTGCAGTTGAAGACTTAAATCAGACATGGGTGACCTGACCAAGCTCCCCACAGGGAGAGAGAAATGGAACGGAAGGCTGCCGTCGAAGGATGTAGACGGCCCGAAGGGAGGGCGCCGGCAGGGCCGGCTTTTGGGAGACGGGGATTGTACCCTCGGCGAACCCATCGGATGAGCTGCGTGCCGCGCGCTGCGGCGGGCGCTCCCTGGGGGGCGTCCGCCGCACCGCTCTGCCCCGTCCTAAAATGGCGGGTTTCACGCCAAACTCCTGAATGCCCAAGGTGCCATCCTCCCCATCGGCCGCCGTGCCTGCCCCGCCCGACACCGGCGCCCTGCCCGCGAGCTACGAAGCCGGGCTCCAGGAGCTCGAACAACTCGTCACCGAACTCGAATCCGGCCAACTGCCGCTCGACCAGCTGCTCGGCAGCTACCAGCGTGGCGCGGCGCTGCTCGCGTTCTGCCGCGAGCGCTTGCAGGCGGTCGAGGATCAGATCAAGGTGCTCGACGCGGGCAGCCTCAAGGTCTGGGCCGCCGAATGAGCGGCGCCCGCACCGCAGTGCGAAGCACGGAGGTTTGCTCATGAGCCGCCCGGACGCCCGGTTCTGGGACGCGGCGCGACTGGCCGCCTGGAGCGAGCCGCATCTGGCGCGCGTCGAGGCCGCGCTGTCGCAATGGGTCGGCGTCGATGCCCCGGCGCAGCTTGGCGACGCCATGCGCTATGCGGTGCTCGACGGCGGCAAGCGCTTGCGGCCCCTGCTGGTGTTCGCGGCCAGCGAGGCGGTGGCCGGCCGGCCACCGGCCGCCTTGCGCGCAGCCTGCGCGGTCGAGCTGATCCACGCCTACTCGCTGGTGCACGACGACCTGCCGTGCATGGACAACGACGTGCTGCGCCGCGGCAAGCCGACGGTGCACGTCAAGTTCGGCGAAGCCGGCGCACTGCTGGCCGGCGACGCCCTGCAGGCGCTGGCCTTCGAACTGCTCACGCCCGCCGGCGACGAGGTGGCGCCCGCGGTGCAGGCCCAGCTCTGCCGCCTGCTGGCCGCCGCCGCCGGCAGCCAGGGCATGGCGGGCGGCCAGGCGATCGACCTCGCCAGCGTCGGCCTGGCGCTCGACGAGGCGCAACTGCGCGAAATGCACGGCCTGAAGACCGGCGCGCTGCTGCAGGGCAGCGTCGAGATGGGCGCGGCCTGCGGCGATACGCCATCGACCGCGTCGCTGGCCGCCTTGCGCGACTATGGCGCAGCGCTCGGGCTGGCTTTCCAGGTGGTCGACGACATCCTGGACGTCATCGCGGATTCGGAAACCCTCGGCAAGACCGCCGGCAAGGATGCCGCGAGCGACAAGCCCACCTATGTGTCGCTGCTGGGCCTGGAAGGCGCCCGCGAGCAGGCCCGCGAGCTGCTGGCCCAGGCGCTCGCCGCACTCGATCGCAGCGGGCTGGCGGACACCGGTGCGCTGCGGGCGCTGGCCCACATGGTCGTGGATCGCGACCGATAACAACAAGACACTCCCCATGGCTCCGCTGCTTCCCACTCTCCACGATCCTTCCGCGCTGCGCCAGTTCGACCGTGCGCAGCTCAAGCAACTGGCCGACGAGGTGCGCACCTGCGTGCTCGACAACGTGTCGCGCACCGGCGGCCACCTGAGCTCCAACCTCGGCACGGTCGAGCTCACGGTCGCGCTGCACCATGTCTTCAACACGCCGCACGACCGGCTGGTGTGGGACGTGGGCCACCAGACCTATCCGCACAAGATCCTGACCGGCCGCCGCGAGCGCATGCCGAGCCTGCGCCAGCTCGGCGGCATCTCGGGCTTTCCGCAGCGCAGCGAGAGCGAGTACGACACCTTCGGCACGGCGCATTCGTCGACCAGCATCTCGGCCGCGCTCGGCATGGCGATGGCCGCCAAGCAGAAGGGCGAGGACCGCCACTCGGTCGCGATCATCGGCGACGGCGCGCTGACCGCCGGCATGGCCTTCGAGGCGCTCAACAACGCGGGTGTCTGCGACTGCAAGCTGCTGGTGATCCTGAACGACAACGACATGTCGATCAGCCCGCCGGTCGGCGCGCTCAACCGCTATCTGGCGCAGCTCATGAGCGGCAACTTTTACGCCGCGGCCAAGCACGTCGGCAAGAGCGTGCTGCGCGCCGCGCCTCCGTTGTTCGAACTGGCCAAGCGCTTCGAGCAGCATGCCAAGGGCATGGTGGTGCCGGCCACGCTGTTCGAGCAGTTCGGCTTCAACTACGTCGGCCCGATCGACGGCCACGACCTCGACTCGCTGGTGCCCACGCTCGAGAACCTCAAGCACCTGGACGGCCCGCAGTTCCTTCACGTGGTCACCAAGAAGGGCCAGGGCTACAAGCTGGCGGAGGCCGACCCGGTGGCTTACCACGGGCCCTCCAAGTTCGATCCCGCGGTCGGCCTGGTCAAGCCTGCCACCACGCCCAAGCAGACCTTCACGCAGGTCTTCGGCACCTGGCTGTGCGACACGGCGGCGCAGGACGGCCGGCTGGTCGGCATCACGCCCGCGATGCGCGAGGGCTCGGGGCTGGTCGAATTCGAGCAGCGCTTCCCTGGCCGCTACTACGACGTCGGCATCGCCGAGCAGCATGCGGTCACCTTCGCCGCCGGCCTGGCCTGCGAGGGCCTGAAGCCGGTGGTGGCGATCTATTCCACCTTCCTGCAGCGCGCCTACGACCAGCTGATCCACGACGTCGCGATCCAGAACCTGCCGGTGGTGTTCGCGCTCGACCGCGCCGGCCTGGTGGGAGCCGACGGCGCGACGCACGCGGGGGCCTACGACATCCCGTTCCTGCGCTGCATCCCGAACATGAGCGTCGCCTGCCCGGCCGACGAGGCCGAATGCCGGCAACTGCTGACGACGGCCTATGCGCAGAGCCATCCGGTGGCGGTGCGCTACCCGCGGGGCGCGGGTGCCGGCGTCACGCCGCATCTCACGCTCGACGGATTGCCGTTCGGCAAGGGCGAGATCCGTCGCGAAGGCCAGCGCATCGCGGTGCTCGCCTTCGGCACCTTGCTCTATCCGGCGCTGCAGGCGGCCGAGGCGCTCGATGCCACGGTGGTCAACATGCGCTGGGCCAAGCCGCTGGATGTCGAACTGCTGCTGAAGGTGGCGGGCACGCACGACGCGATCGTCACCCTCGAAGAGGGCGCGATCATGGGGGGTGCGGGCAGTGCGGTGCTCGAAGCGCTGCAGGCTGCGGGCGTGCAGAAGCCGGTGCTGCAACTGGGGTTGCCCGACCGCTTCATCGAGCATGGGGATCCGGCCAAGCTGCTGGCCGGGATCGGGCTGGACGCGGCGGGGATCGAGGCTTCGATTCGGGCGCGTTTCTAGCGCTGTTGCTCTTGGGACAGGGCTGCCGACTGGGAAGGGCGCCCGGCACGCGGTACGGGCCAGTCGACCCCACTACGCCGGCCCTTCGGGCTCCCTTGCGGTGCTCGCTTCAGGCGGGGTCCGCGCAAACTCGCTGCGCTCAAACACGCGCGGGCCTTTTTGGTATCCGCATAACTTCGCTGTGCGAAGTGAGCGGATCCCCGCTTCGCGAGCCGCCTGAAGCTGCGCTCCTCAGCGGCGCAGAGGGGATCGCCCGTCCCGCACCGCATGCCGGGCTTGGGGGGTGTTCAATCGCCGACGACGTCTCCAACGCCGATGCACCCCGACCTGTCCGCGGTGGCGGGCGGTATGCCCTGGGCCGGCCGTTGAGGCACCGCCGAGCAGCGCAGCGGTGCGCGGATCAGGGCTCGCGACTGTTTGAGCGGAGCGAGTTTGAGCGAGACCCCGCGTACCGCGAGCAGCGCAGGGCAGCCGCGAAGCGGCCGGTGACGTCGGCCGGCCCAGGGCATACCGCCCGCCGCCGCCACCAAGCGAGTCAGCCCCCCAGGTACGCGTCCTGCACCTTCGGGTTGCCCAGCAGTTCGCGGCCGCTGCCCTCCAGCACGATCTTGCCGGTCTCGAGCACATAGGCGCGGTCGGCGATCTTGAGCGCCTGGCGCACGTTCTGCTCGACCAGGAACACGGTCAGCCCGGCCTTGTTGATCTCGCGCAGCGTGCGGAAGATGTCCTGCACGATGATCGGCGCCAGCCCCATCGACGGTTCGTCGAGCAGCAGCACGCGCGGCTTGGCCATCAGTGCGCGGCCGATCGCCAGCATCTGCTGCTCGCCGCCCGAAAGGTTGCCGGCCAGCCCGTCGGCGCGCTCCTTCAGTCGCGGGAACAGCGCGTAGACATGATCGAGATCGGCGGCGCGCTGCGCCCGGCTGTCGCGCCGGGTGTAGGCGCCGAGCTCGAGGTTCTCGCGCACGGTCAGCGTGGTCAGCGTGGCGCGGCCCTCGGCCACCTGCACCATGCCGGAGGCGACGATCTTGTGCGGCGACAGCGAACTCAGGTCCTGGCCGCCGAGCAGCACGCGGCCGGCCGCCTTGGCCACCAGGCCCGACAGCGCCAGCAGCGTGGTCGACTTGCCGGCCCCGTTGGCGCCGACCAGCGTGGTGATCTGGCCTTCGTGCAGTTCGAAGTCGATGCCCTTGACGGCCTCGATATGGCCGTAGGCGACCTTGAGCCCCTCGACCTTCAGCAGCGGGGAAGAAGACGCGCTCATGCGGATGCTCCCTCGTTGCTCGCTTCGTCTTCTTCGCGGCCCAGGTAGGCCTCGATCACCTGCGGATCGTTGCGGATCTCGTCGGGCCCGCCGCGCGCGATGATGCGGCCGAAGTTCAGCACGGCGATGTGCTCGCACAGGCCCATCACGAAGCGCATGTCGTGTTCGATCATGAAAATGGTGTAGCCACGGCCGCTGATGTTGCGGATCTCGTGCATCAGGTCGGTCTTCTCGCTGCTGTTCATGCCGGCGACGGGCTCGTCGAGCAGCAGCAGCTTCGGTTCGGTGGCGAGCGCGCGCGCGAGTTCGAGCTTGCGCTGGTCGCCGTAGGAGAGATTGTCCGCGGTGTCGTTGCCCTTGTGGTCGAGCTTGACCCACGAGAGCAGTTCGCGCGCACGGTCGCGCGCGCGCTTTTCCTCGCTGCGGAACAGGCCCGAGGAGGCCAGCAGGCCGAAGCCGCCGTAGCGCAGCTTGGCGTGCATGCCGACCATCACGTTCTCGAGCAGCGACATCTCCTTGAAGATGCGGATGTTCTGGAAGGTGCGCGCGATGCCGCCGCGCGTGATCTCGTGCGGCTTCACGCCCGCGAGGTCGCGGCCTTCGAAGCGGATCGTGCCGCCGGTGGTCGGCAGCAGGCCGGTGGTCAGGTTGAAGACCGTGGTCTTGCCGGCGCCGTTGGGGCCGATCAGCCCGAAGATGCCGCCCTGCGGCACCTCGAGGTTGACGTCCTGCAGCACCTTGAGGCCGCCGAAATGGCGCGACACGCCGTCGAGCTGGAGAAGAGGCGCGGCGCTCATGCTGCAACCCCCTTGCGTCCGAACCATTGCCGGAAGCGCGCCGGGTCCCAGATGCCCTTGGGCAGGAACAGCACGATCAGCACCAGGATCACGCCGTTCACCACGAGGCGGAAGTCGCCGAAGGCGCGCAGCGCCTCGGGCAGGATGGTGAGGATCACGCCGCCGAGCACCGGGCCGGTGAGGCCGTTGATGCCGCCCAGCACGGTCATCGTGAGGATGTCGACGCCGCGGTCGAAGCCGAACTCGTTCGGGCCGATGAAGAAGGTCTGGTGCGCATTGAGCACGCCGGCCAGGCCGGCGATCGCGCCGCCGAGCACGAAGGCCAGCATCTTGTGGGCGCCGACGTCGATGCCCATCAGGCCGGCGGCCGTCTCGTCTTCCTTGATGGCTTCGAAGGCACGGCCGACCTTGGAGCGGCGCATCCGCCACAGGCCCATCAGCACCAGCACCAGCGCCAGCCCGACGTGCCACCACTGGGTGACGGGCGGGATGCCGTTGAGGCCCAGCGCGCCGCCGGTCAGCGACTCGGCGTTGAGCACCACGATGCGCACCACTTCGCCGAAGGCCAGCGTGGCCATCGCGAGGTAGACGCCCGAGAGCCGCAGCGTCGGCTTGCCGATCACGAAGGCGGTGAGCGCCGGCGCCGCCATGCCGGCCGCGATCGCGACCGGGAAGGGCACGCCGTAGGTCATCGTGAGGATCGCCGAGGTGTAGGCGCCGATGCCCATGAAGGCGGCATTGGCCATGGCCAGCATGCCGCACGAAAGGGTGAGCCAGATCGATAGCGCGAGCAGGGCGTTGGTGCCCAGCGTGAGCACCAGGTTGCTGTAGACCGACCAGAAGTTGTTGAGTGCGTCCATGCTCAGACCTTGCGTTCCTGCATGGAGCCGAACAGGCCCTTCGGGCGCACCAGCAGCACCAGGAACAGCAGTCCGAACGCGACCGCGTCGCGCATCGTCGAGCCGATATAGGCCACCGACAGCACCTCCGCGAGGCCGAGGAACAGGCCACCCAGCATCGCGCCGCGGATGTCGCCCATGCCGCCGAGGATGATCACCGCGATGCCCTTGTGCAGCATCGGCTGGCCCATCAGCGGGAACACGGCGTTGGAATAGAGGCCGATCAGAACGCCGGCCAGGCCACCGAGCGCGGCGGCCGCGAACGAAGTCAGGAAGAACAGGCCCTCGACGTTGATGCCGAGCAGGTAGGCCGCCTTGGGCGATTCGGCGATCGCGCGCAGCGCGCGGCCGAGCTGGGTGCGCTTGAGCGCCACCATCAGCACCGCCATCAGCACGAAGGACAGCAGGATGATGCCGAGCTCGAGCGCGGTCAGGTGCAGGCCTGCGAGGTCGAGCGATTCGCCCGACACCACGCCGGCCGGGAAGCGCACGTTCTCGGCGCCGAAGATGCCCTGCACGCCGTTGTTGAGGATGATCGCGACGCCGATGGTGGCGATCATTGGGATCAGGTGGGGTGCATTGCGCGCGCGCAGCGGCTTCAGCACCAGGAAGTCGATCAGGAGGCCCAGCAGGCCGCAGAAGACGAAGGCGAACAGCAGTCCGGCCCACAGGGGCAGCTCGAAACGCGCCATGGCCTGGACCGCGGCATAGGCGCCGACCATGAAGACCGCGCCGTGCGAGAGGTTGATGACGCCGAGCACGCCGAAGATGAGCGTGAAGCCGAGCGCGAAAAGCGCATACACGCACCCCAGCGAAAGGGCATTGACGAGTTGCTGTTCAAGCATGGAGTTTCCGTTCCGGAAAAAAGCGGGGCCGGCCAAGCCGGTCCCCGCTGTTCGTGAAACACCGCGGAACTGGCTTTGCCAGGCCGCTGGTGTTGCCCCCGGCGAGGGGGCTGAGGGCCGCGGCTCCAATTCTGCCTGCGCAGAATTGGACGGCCCGAAGAGCCGCCGCCTCCGGTGGCGACTCGAGGCGGCTACACGAAGTGAGCCAACCTGGGGGAGAGCCTTACTTCGCGATTACGAACTCGGCGCCCTTGGTCACGCTGACGATCGGGGTCTGCTGGGCGTCGTAGCCGGCCGGCTTGCCGGTCTTGTCGGTGGCGCGGCGGAACTGGAAGGCGCCGGTGGCACCGGTCCACTTGGCGTTCGGCAGCGCGTCGCGCAGCGCCGCACGGTCGGTCGTGAGGTTGCCGGTCAGCTTGACACCCTTGAGCGCCTGGGCCGCGATGAACATCGCGTCATAGGCTTGCGCGGCGAACTGGTCGGGCGCGGTCTTGTACTTGTCGTTGTAGGCCTTGATGAACTTGCTGTTCTCGGGCGTCGCGTTGCTGGACGACCAGGGGCTGCCGACGTAGAGGTTGTCGGACTGGCCCTTGGCGAGCTCGAACACCTTGACCGAGTTCATGCCGTTGCCGCCGATGATCGGCACGTTGAGGCCGAGCTGGCGGGCCTGCACCATGATCGGCGCACCTTCGGCGATCAGCGCCGACAGCACGATCGCATCGGCGCCGCTGGCCTTGATCTTGGTCAGCTGGGCCTTGAAGTCGACGTCGCCCTTGGCGAAGGTCTCGGTGGTGGTGACCGGGATCTTCAGGTCTTCGAGCGCCTTCTTGAAGTTGTCGTAGCCGCTCTTGGTGAAGACGTCGTCGTTGCCGTAGAGCACAGCGACCTTCTTGATGCCGGCGTTCTTGACCGCGGTCTTGATGGTCTCGGGCAGCACGTCGGCTTCGGTCACCGAGTTGCGGAACACGTGGTCGCCGATCGAGGTGATGCCGTCGGCGGTGTTGGAGGTGCCGAAGGCCACGGTCTTGGCGGCCTGGGCGATCGGGTCGGCGGCCTGGGCCGAGTTCGACAGGGTGGGGCCGAAGACCATCAGCACCTGGTCCTGGAAGATCAGTTTCTTGAAGACGTTGATCGCTTCTTCCTTCTTGCCCTGCTCGTCGGCGACGACCAGCTCGATCTTGTTGCCGTTGACGCCGCCGGCCGCATTGATCTCGGAGGCCGCGAGCTCGAAGCCGTTGCGGATCGCGACGCCGTACTGGGCTGCACCGCCCGACAGGGCTTCGGCAACGCCGATCTTCAGGTCGGCGGCTTGGGCAGCGAAGGCGGCGAAAGTCGCCAGGGCCAGCAGCGAAGTCTTGAACGGGAGTTGTCTCATTGGAAGGATCTTTCGGGGAAAGGAAGGAACGGGGCGGCCATTTTATAAGGTGCGCGTTCAGTGATTCCTACAATCGCGCGTCCCCGTCTTGCGGGATTTCCTGGAGTTTCACTCGATGCAGCGTCGTTTTCTGATTCAGCGTGGCGGTATCGCCGGCGTGCTGGCGGCCGGCATCGCGCCGGCCGCGCATGCGCAGGCGCTGACGCGCTGGCGCCTGGCGTCGAGCTTCGCGAAGTCGCAGGACCTGCTCTTCGGCGCCGCCGAGGCCCTCGCCAGGAAGGTCGGCGAGATGAGCGGCGGCCGGTTCCAGATCGAGGTCCATGCCGCGGGCGAGCTGATGTCGCCCCAGGGTGTGCTGGACGGCGTGCAGCGCGGCGCCATCGAGGCCTGTCATACGGCGGGTTCGTTCTTCTTCGACAAGAACGAGGCCTTTGCGCTCGGGGGAGCGATCCCCTTCGGCATGAATGCGCGGCAGTTGAGTGCGTGGATGACCGAGGGCAACGGCCTGAAGCTCAGCCGCGAGTTCCACGCCGGCTTCGGCGCGCTCTGTTTTCCGTGCGGCAGCGCGGGCGCCCAGCGGCTCGGCTGGTTCGTGCGCGAGATCCGCAGCGTGCGCGACTTCAAGGGCCTGAAGGTCCGCTTCGACGGCCTGGCGGGGCGCGTGCTCGCGGGCCTGGGCGTGGTGGTACAGGGCCCGGCGACGGGCTTCGACATCCGGGACGCGCTCGCCAAGGGCGCCATCGGCGCGGCCGAGGGCCTAAGCCCCTACGACGACCAGAAGCTCGGCCTGCCCAAGGTGGCGCGCATCTGCCATTTCCCGGGCTGGTGGTCCGGTGCGATGCAGCTCGACCTGCTGGTGCACCAGAAGGCCTTCGATGCGCTCACCGCCGAGTACAAGGCCATTCTGTCGGCCGCCAGCGCCGCGGTGCATGCCGAGCTGCTGGCGATGTACGACGCCCGCAATCCGGGGGCGCTGCGGCAGCTGGCCAGCGCCGGCGCGCAGATGAAGCCCTTTCCCGGGCCGGTGCTGGATGCCGCCTTCCAGGAGTCGATGGCCTTGTGCCGCGAACTGGGCGCGCGCAACCCGGCGTGGAAGAAGATCCACGACGACTACCGCGCCTTCCAGCAGAACCAGTTGTTCGCCGACCGCTTCACCGAGGCGCCGTTCGACGCCTACCTGCAAGGCGCAAAGCTATGAGGCGGGCCGGGATTTGCCCGGCTTGCGGCCGGCGGTCGCCATAATGCGCGATGCCTTCGAGTCCGCCGTCATCGACGCCGTTCGGCACGCCCGGCCTGCCGTATTCGATCGACTCGCCGGACATGCGCCGGGCCGGCCGTGAGCTGCTGTCGCTGGCGCTGATCGACGCGCGCAACCACACGCTGCATCTGCTGTCGCTCTACGAGCAGGCGCTGGGTGCGTCCACGCTGGCCGTGCCCCGGATCGAAAGTGTCGATCCGCCGGTCTGGCTGGCCGGACATCTCGGCTGGTTCTCCGAGTGGTGGATCGCGCGCAATACGCAGCGCGCCTTCGGCGCCGATTGCCCGGTGCGCCCGACGCGGCTGGCCGCGATCGAGCCGCGGGCCGACGCGTGGTGGAATCCCTCGCAGCGCGCGCCGGCCGACCGCGACGCGCCCGACCTGCCGGATCTGGCGCAGACCAAGGCCTACCTGCTCGACACCCTCGAAAGCACGCTCGAATTGCTCGAGCATGCGGCCGAGACCGACGCCGGGCTCTATTTCTATCGCCTGGCGCTGTTTCACGAAGACCTGCGCGGCGAGCAACTGCTGGTGATGGCGCAGACCCTCGGCCTGCCGCTGGCGGTCGAAATGCCGCCGGCCGCGGTGACGCGGCCGCCGCTCTCCGTGCCCGCGACCGCCTGGGAACTCGGCCTGGCGGAGACCGGCTTCGCCTTCGCGCAGGAGCGCGGTTGCGAGCGCGTCGAGGTGCCCGAGTTCGAGATCGATGCCCAGCCTGTCACCTGGAGCCAGTACGTCGAGTTCGTCGATGACGGCGGCTACGACCGGCCCGAATTCTGGCGCCCCGAAGGCGTGGCGTGGCTGACGCAGCAGGCCGAAGGGCGGCGCGGACCGCGTCACGTGGAACAGATCGGCGGGGCGCGCCATGGCACCGGGGGCTCGGTGCTGCTGCAGCAGTTCGGCCGTACGGTGCGCGCAGCGGGCAACCGCAGCGCCGTTCACGTCGCCTGGTGGGAGGCCGATGCCTGGGCGCGCTGGGCCGGCCGGCGCGTGGCAACCGAGGTCGAATGGGAAATCGCCGCCCACACCGCCTCCCGCCGCGGCTTCCGCTGGGCCGACGTGCACGAGTGGACCGCGGGCACGCTGCAGGCCTGGCCCGGCTTCCGTGCCGACCCGTGGAGCCTGGGCACGGAGTTCGATCCCGGGCCCGCCTTCGGCCAGGCCCGCGTGCTGCGCGGCGCCTCCTTCGCGACCCGGGCGCGCCTGCGCTCGTTGAAACGCCGCGGCTTCGCGCTTCCCGATCGCGACGACGGCTTCTTCGGCTTCAGGACCTGCGCGCTGTGAGCGCCTTTCACCAGGAGACTTTCATGATGCAAGCGGCGGTGCTCAACGAATTCGGCAAACCCCTGGCGATCGAGGAGGTGCCCGTCCCTCAGCCGCTCGCCGGCGAGGTGCTGGTCGAAGTGCTGGCTTGCGGCGTGTGCCATTCGGACCTGCACATCGCGGACGGCGACCTGCCGGGCTTCCGCGCGCTGACCAAGGCACGCGTGATTCCAGGGCACGAGGTGGTCGGCAAGGTCGTCGGCCTCGGCGGCGGCGTGACGGTGCTGAAGGTCGGCGACCGCATCGGGGTGCCATGGCTCTACCGTGCCTGCGGCCGTTGCGAGCAATGCCTCGAAGGCAACGAGAACCTGTGCCGCAAGGGTGCGGCCGTGACCGGCATGTCGGTCGATGGCGGGTATGCGCAGTTCATGTGCGCGAACGCGGACTACGCGGTGCGCATCCCCGATGCGTTGAGCGCCGAGCAGGCCGCGCCGCTGCTCTGCGCCGGGGTCACGAGCTATCGCGCGCTGCAGAAGGCGCATGTTGCCGCCGGCCAGCGCGTGGCCGTGTTCGGCGTCGGCGGGCTCGGCCATCTGGCCGTGCAGATCGCCCGCGCCCTGGGCGCCGAGGTCTTCGCGCTCGACGTCAGCGAGGCCAAGCTGGCGCTGGCGCGCGAACTGGGCGCGGACCATGCGCTGAATGCCACCGACCCGCAGGCCCTGGCGCTGATCCGCAAGCGGGGCGGCGCGCACGTGGCCGCCGTCACCTCGGCGGCCCACGTCGCCTACGACGCGGCGATGAGCATCCTGCGGCCGGGCGGCACGCTGTGCGTCATCGGCCTGCCGGCCGAGCCGTTGCGGTTCTCCGCCCTGGCCCTGGTGGGCAGCGAGGCGCATGTGATCGGCTCGGCGGTCGGTACCCGCGAGGACCTGCGCGCGGTGCTCGATCTCGCGGCCCGCGGGCTGCTGCATTGCCGCGTGGAATCGAGCCCGCTGTCGGCGATCAACGAGGTCTTCGACGCGATGCGTCGCGGCATCATTCAGGGCCGCGTGGTGCTGGATCCGCGCGGGTGAAATAGCCCCCACGCTCCCCCACTTCGTGTGGGTCGCTGCCCCCCGAGGGGGCCGCAGGCCGCCTTGGGGCGGCCCGGCGCCGGCCCGGATGGCCCCCACGTTCCCCCACTGCGTGTGGGTCGCTGCCCCCCGAGGGGGCGTCAGCAGGCCGCCCGTCGGCGCGAAGCGCGGACTTCGCCGCGCTGGCGGCCCGGCGCCGGCCTGTGAGCCCCCACGCTCCGTTCAACGCTGGCCGCTCGGCAGCAGCAGACGCTTGGCGCCGATGTGCGCTTCCATCTCGTGGTTGTGGATTTCCGCGTCGATCATGTGTTGGGCCATCAGGCGGCGCACGGTCTCGGCGTCTTCGTTGCGGTAGGCCGCCAGCAGCTTGGTGTGATAGTCGACATTGGCCTCGCCGAAGTGGTGATGGTCGAGCGCCTTCTTGTAGACCACGAGGTCGCGCAGCAGGTCGTTGAGGAAGCGGCACATGAACGAGAGCACCGGATTGGGGCAGCTTTCGGCCAGGATGGTGTGAAACGCGAGTTCGGCTTCGCGCTGGATGCGCAGTTCATCTTCCGAGGTCGGCTCGTGGGTGCACAGGCGGATGTTCTCTTCGAGGCGCACCATCTGCTGCGGCGTCAGCCGGCCCACCACGCTCACGGCCAGTTCGGGCTCCAGTGCCTTGCGCAACTGGTAGATGTGATGCCCGTCCAGGTGATGGAAGTGCAGGAAGTTGCGCAGCGGCTCCGAGGCGTGATCGACCGACACCTGCTGCAGGTAGGCGCCGCCGCCCGGCCCGGTCCGGATCGAGATCAGCCCGCGCACCTCCAGCGCCTTCAGCGCCTCGCGCACCGTGCTCTTCGAATAGCCGAAGAGCTCGATCAGTTCCTTCTCGTTCGGTAACCGGTCGCCGGGCTGCTTGCGCTCGGCCACGATCCATCGCTTCACGTCTTCGACGATGACGTCCGAGAGCTTTTGCCGCTTGGGACGGTGTTGGCCCACTGTCATGCGCACGCTCCATGCCCATCGGGAGATGCGCACCAGCGCGCGATCTTACTGGCGCTTGCGAAGGCGCTTTCTTGGGGAGGAGGGATGAATGCAGGCACGGCGATTGCTAACGGGTTTTTACTAGCATATTAATCCAATTTATCCAGTTAAATCGCCGCAGCTCGCGGAAGCCATTTCTTCACTTCACACCACGATCGGAGCGCTCAATTGCAACGCAGACAACTTCTCCAACTGGCCGCCCTCTCGGCCGCGCCCGCCTCCCTGCTCGCCGGCCGCGCCGCCTTTGCCCAATCGGCGGACCCCATCCGCTTCGGCTGTCCGGTGCCGATGTCGGGGGCTTTCGCGGCCAACGGCAAGTTCTCCGACCTGGGCATGAAGCTCGCCATCGAACAGTACGGCAGCGTGCTCAATCGGCCCCTGGCCTACACGGTGCTCGACACCGAAGGCAAGCCGGCGACCGCGGTGCGCAAGGTGCAGGAGGCCTCGCAGCAGCAGGGCGTGCGCTTCTTCGTGGGCGGGATCCTGTCGTCGGAAGCGCTGGCGATGGGCAAGGAAGTCGAGAAGGCCGGCGGGCTCTTCATGACCTCGGCCGGCGCTGACGAGATCACCGGCAAGGATTGCAACAGCGCCACTTTCCGCTGGTCGGTGCCCACCTTCGGTGCCATCGAGCAAACGGTGCGTCCGCTGGCGGCCGCGCTGCCCAACGCCAAGCGCTGGTACACCATCACGCCGCAGTACGTGTTCGGCGAGGGCCTGCTCGGCGCAGCCAAGGCGATCTTCCAGGAGAAGGGCATCGAGCACGTGGGCAACAGCTACCACTCGCTCAACGAGAAGGAGTTCAGCGGCTACCTCACCAATGCGGCGGCCGCCAAGCCCGACGTGCTGCTTCTGCTCAACTTTGGTGCGCAGTCGTCCGATGCGCTGCGCCAGGCGGTGAGTTTCGGCATGAACAAGAACATGACGATCCTGATGGCCTGGGCTTCGGGATTGGAGCAGTTCGAGTCCTTGGGCGCGGACCTGTGCGATGGCGTCTATTTCGGCGCCCAGTACTGGCACACGGCCGACACGCCGCTCAACCGCGACCTCGTCAAACGCACCGCCGACAAGCTCAAGATCGTGCCCAACTACAGCCTCGCGAGTTCTTACGTCGGCACCAAGATCCTGCTCGACGGCATCGTCAAGGCCGGCACGGTCGACCCGAAGGCCGTGATCGCGGCGCTCGAAGGCATGAAGTTCGACGGCCTGACCGGGATCGAGGAAATCCGCAAGGCCGATCACCAGGTGATCAAGGACTACTACCTGCTCAAGGGCAAGGCCAAGTCGAAGATGAAGAATCCGGCCGACTTCGTCGACGTGGTCAGCTTGGGCAAGTCGTTCCTTCCGATCGACAAGACCGGCTGCAAACTGGGCTAAAGAATGTGGCCCCCACGCTCCCCACTTCGTGTGGTTCGCTGCCCCCCGAGGGGGTGCAGCCCGCCTTGGGGCGGCCCGGCGGCGGGCTGGCCTGACCCCAGAGGACTCTTTTCCATGCGCTACCCGTTGGCGCGCCCTACGTCGCTCACATGACCGTCTACCTGCTCCAGACCCTCAACGGAATCGGCATCGGCATGCTGTATTTCCTGCTGGCCGTTGGCTTGTCCATCGTGTTCGGCCTGCTGCGTTTCGTGAACTTCGCCCACGGGGCTTTCTATCTGCTCGGTGCCTACCTGTGCTTCCAGGCCATGCAGTGGGGCCTCGATTTCTGGGCCGCGCTGGTGCTGGTGCCGCTGTTCGTCGGCGCGCTGGGATGGGCCGCCGAGAAGCTCCTGCTGCGCCGTGTCTACGCCAAGGCGCACGAGTTCCACATCCTCGTCACCGTCGGCCTTGCGCTCGCGGCGCAGGAAGTCGTGATCGTGCTGTGGGGGCCGCTCGGCAACAGCGTGCCCACGCCCGACCTGCTGCAGGGCGTGGTCATGTGGGGCGCCTTCGTCTATCCCAAGTACCGGCTCTTCGTGATCGGCTTCACGGCCGTGCTGGCGGTGCTGCTGTGGTGGGTGCTCGAGGGCACACGGCTGGGCAGCGCGGTCCGTGCGGGCAGCGAATCGACCGAGATGGTGTCGCTGCTGGGCATCAACGTGTTCCGCGTCTTCAGCCTGGTGTTCGCGCTGGGTGCGGCGACGGCCGCATTGGCCGGCGTCCTGGCCGCGCCGATCCGCGGCGCCGAGCCCTTCATGGGGGTCGAGGCGCTGGGCGTCGCCTTCGTGGTGGTGGTGATCGGCGGGCTCGGCAGCTTCGGCGGCGCGCTGGTGGGCGGGCTGCTCATCGGCGTGGTGCAAAGCCTCATGAGCACCCTCTGGCCGCCCGGTGCGAGCCTGATGATCTACATCGCGATGGCGGCCGTGCTGCTGCTGCGCCCGCATGGCCTGCTCGGCCGTCGAGGATGAAAACCATGCCAAGAAAAATCACGTTCCTGCTGGCGCTGGCGGTTGCGCTCGGCTTGCCGCTGGTGTTGCGCTCGGGGTCGCTCGCGAGCGAGGTGCTGATCTACGCGCTGGCGGCACTGGGCTGCAATCTGCTGCTGGGCTACACCGGCCTGCTGTCGTTCGGGCAGGGCATCTTCTTCGGCCTGGGCAGCTACACCCTGGCGCTGCTGCTGACGCGCCTGCAATTGCCGATGCCGGTCGCGCTGGCCGCGGCGACCGCCATGGGCGCGGTCGGCGCCGCGTTGGTCGGCTGGGTCGCGATTCGCCAGCGCGGCACTTACTTCGTGATGCTCACGCTGGCCTTCGCGCAGATGTTCTACTTCCTGGCCTACACGGCGACCGATCTCACGGGCGGCGACAACGGCCTGCTCGACGTGCCGCGTCCGCCGCTGTCGCTGTTCGGCCGCACGCTGTGGTCCATGGACACGCCGTGGACGTACTACGCCTTCGTCGCCGTGGTGTTCCTGATTGCGTTCGGATTGCTGCTGCGCGTGTCGGATTCGATCTTCGGCCGCACGCTGCTGGCCATCCGCGACAACGAGGACCGGGCCGCCGCGGTGGGCTACAACCTCCGGCGTTTCAAGCTGCTGGCCTTCGTGATCTCGGGCGCGGTCACCGGCCTGGCGGGCGGGCTGCACGCGATGATGACCGGCATCGCGCCGCTTTCGAATGCCGAATACCACACGAGCGAGATGATCCTGGTCATCACCGTGATCGGAGGCACCGGCAACCTCTTCGCCTCGGTGCTGGGTGCGGCTTTCTATGTGCTGCTGGCCGACTGGCTCTCGTCCTTGTGGCCGCGATGGCTGCTGTTGCTGGGGCTGTTGCTGATCGGCGTGAGCATCGGCATGCAGCGCGGCCTCTGGGGGCTGGGCGAAAGCGCGTGGCGCCGCCTGTTCCGCAGGTCGCCGCAGGTGCCGCAGCCGGAGGTCCTGGCCGGACAGGGAGAGAAGGCATGACGCAGACCGCACTGATCGAAGCCGTCGGTGTCACCAAGCACTACGGCAAGTTCGCCGCCCTCGGCGGCGTGGACCTCCGGATCCTGCCCAACACCGTGCATTCGGTGATCGGCCCCAACGGCGCCGGCAAGACCACGCTGTTCCACATGCTCACGGGCACCGGCACCACGACGGGCGGACGCATCGTGTTCGACGGCCACGACGTGACGCGTGAGCCCGACTACCGCCGGGTGCAGCGCGGGATGGCGCGTTCCTTCCAGGTCACGAGCCTGTTCGCCAGCCTGCCGGTGCGCGAGAACCTGCGGCTCGCGGCGCAGGGCGTGACGCCGCGCCGCGCGCTCAATTGCTGGCGCGCGCCGGTCGGCGAACTGTCCTGCGCCGACACCGTGGCGGAAGTGCTTCAGCGCATCGGCCTCGAGCGGCTGGCCGACACGCCGGCCAGCGTGCTCTCGCACGGCCAGCAGCGGCGCCTCGAAGTCGGCATGGCGCTGGCGGCGCGGCCCAAGGCGATCTTTCTCGACGAGCCGACCTCGGGCATGGGCATCGACGACCTCGACGACATGAAGCAACTGATCCGCGGCCTGCGCGACGCGCACACCGTGGTGCTGATCGAGCACAACATGAACATCGTGATGGACATCTCCGACACCGTCACCGTGATGCAGCAGGGCCGCGTCCTGGCCGAGGGATTGCCGGGCGACATCCGCGCCGATCCGCGCGTGCGCACGGCCTACCTCGGCAACATGATCACCGGGGGGCGCGCATGAGCGGCATTCTCGAAGTCGCGAACCTGCACAGCCACTACGGCAAGAGCCACGTGCTGCAGGGCGTCTCGATGACCGTGGGCGAGGCCGAGGTGGTCACGCTGCTGGGCCGCAACGGCGCGGGCAAGTCGACCACCCTGAAGAGCATTGCCGGCGCCGTCACACCCACCCGCGGCAGCGTGCGGTTCCAGGGGGCCGACATCGCGGGTCTCCCGCCGCACCGCATCGCGGCCCGCGGCGTCTGCCTGGTGCCCGAGCACCGCGGCATCTTCAAGCTGCTGACCGTGGAGGAGAACCTGCTGCTCGGCCAGCGGCGCGATTCGCCCTGGCAGCTCGACGACATCTACCGCATTTTTCCGCGCCTGAAGGAGCGGCGCCGCAACGGCGGGGGCCAGCTTTCGGGCGGCGAGCAGCAGATGCTGGCCATCGGGCGCGCGCTGATGAACCACCCGCGCCTGCTGATCCTCGACGAACCGGTGGAAGGCCTGGCGCCGGTGATCGTCGAAGAGATCGTCGCCCAGCTGAAGCTGATCAAGGCCGCCGGCGTGGCGATCCTGCTGGTGGAGCAGAACCTGGAGGTCTGCGTGCAGCTGGCCGACCGGCACTACATCCTGGAGCAGGGCGTGATCGTGCACGAGGCCGGCAACGCGGACTTCGTCGCCGACCACGAAGTGAAGGACCGCTACCTGGGCGTCGGCCTGGTCTGAATGCATCCGATCCGTCTCTTTCTCGCAAAGCCATGACTACATCCCCCGAACTTTCCCCCGTGTCCGACGCACCGGACGTGCGCCATCTTCGCGTCGACGGCCGGCGTCTCTGGAACTCGCTGATGCAGCTCGCCGAGCTCGGCGCCACCGAGAAGGGCGGCGTCTGCCGCATCGCGCTGACCGAGCTCGACCGGCAGGGCCGCGAGCTCTTCGCGCGCTGGGCCCGCGAGGCCGGCTGCGAGCTGCGCGTGGACCAGATCGGCAACATCTTCGCGCGCCGTGCCGGACGCAACAACGCGCTGCCGCCGGTCACGACCGGCAGCCACATCGACACCCAGCCCACGGGCGGCAAGTTCGACGGCAACTACGGCGTGCTCGCGGGCCTCGAGGTGATCCGCAGCCTCAACGATGCGCAGGTCGTCACCGAAGCGCCGCTGGAGGTGGCGGTGTGGACCAACGAGGAGGGCTCGCGCTTCGTGCCGGTGATGATGGGCTCGGGCGTCTTCGCCGGCGCCTTCACGCTCGAGCACGCGCTCTCGCAGCGCGACAACGAGGGCGTCAGCGTGGCCGATGCGCTGGCCGCCATCGGCCATGCCGGCCCGGCGCCCGCATCGGCGGCCGCATCCCCCGTGGGTGCGTACTTCGAAGCGCACATCGAACAAGGGCCGGTGCTGGAAGCCAACGAGCGCGTGATCGGCGTGGTCGAGGGCGCGCTCGGCCAGCGCTGGTACGACGTGGTGGTGCAGGGCATGGAAGCGCATGCCGGTCCCACCCCGATGGAACTTCGGCACGACGCGTTGCTGGCCGCCTCCGAGCTGGTGATCGAGGTCAATCGCATCGCGCTCGCGCAGGCGCCGCATGGGCGCGGCACCGTCGGCTGGATCGATGCTTACCCGAATTCGCGCAACGTGATCCCGGGCAGGGTGCGGCTCAGCGTCGACCTGCGCGCGGCCGACGACACCGTGCTGCTGGCCATGGACGCGGCGCTGAAGCAAGCGACTCAGCGCATCGGCGCGCTGCACAAGGTGGACCTCAGCGTCGAGCAGGTGGTGTATTTCCCGCCGCAGGCCTTTGCGCCGGCGCTGGTCTCGGCCGTGCGCGACGCCGCGCAGCAGCAGGGCATGACCTGGATGAACGTGATCAGCGGCGCCGGCCACGACGCGGTGTACCTGGCGCGTGTCTGCCCGACCGCAATGATCTTCGTGCCTTGTCTCGACGGCATCAGCCACAACGAGATCGAGGACGCGCAGCCCGACCACCTGGAGGCCGGATGCAATGTGCTGATGCAGGCGATGCTGCAAAGCGCGGGGGTGGTGACATCGTGAAAATCCTGATCGCCCGGCTCAATCACGAGACCAACACCTTCTCGCCCGTGCCCACGCCGCTGGCCGCCTTCGGGCCCGACGGCCCGAGCTTCGGCGAGCAGGCCTATCGCGACAACAAGGGCATGCGTACCGCGATGTCGGCCTTCATCGACCTGGCCGAGCAGGCGGGTGCGACGCTGGTCACGCCGGTGTCCGCTTCGGCCAATCCCAGCGGGCCGGTCGACGCGCAGGCCTACACCACCTTGTGCCAGAGCATCCTCGATGCCGCGCCGGGGTGCGATGCGATCCTGCTCGACCTGCACGGCGCGATGGTGGCGCAGAACAGCGTGGACGGCGAAGGCGAGCTGCTCGCGCGGCTGCGCGCCGCGGCGCCCGGCGTGCCGATCGGCGTGGCGCTCGACCTGCATGCCAACGTGACGGCGGCGATGGTCGGCAACGCGGACGTGATCGTCGGCTTCAAGACCTACCCGCACATCGACATGTACGAAACCGGCGAGCACGCGGGCCGCCTGCTGCTGGACCTGCTCGCCGGTCGGAGCCGACCCGCGATGCGGTGGCACTCGCTGCCGCTGATGGCGCACACGCTGCGCAGCGCCTCCTTCACCGGCGCGATGCAGCGCGCGATCGAAGCGGCGCGCGAAGCCGAAAAGGCCGAATCGCTCGCGGTGTCGATCTTCGCGGGCTTCTCGCTGTCCGACATCGAGGCGCCCTGCATGAGCGTGGTGGTGGTCGATGCGCAGTCGCCCGAGCGCGCCCAGGCCACGGCCGATCGCATCGCGGCGCAGATGTGGAGCGAGCGGGAGGCTTTCGTCTACCGCAGTGAACCCCTGGCGGCATCGATCGCGCGCGCCAAGGTGATCGCGCAGGGCGCCACGCGCCCGGTGCTGCTGCTCGACCATGGCGACAACTGCATGTCCGGCGGCAGCTGCGACACCATGGATGTGCTGCAGGAAGCGCTGGCCCAGGGACTCGACGGCATCGGCGTCGGGCCGCTGTGCGATCCGCAGGCCGTGAGCGAGCTCATCGCGGCGGGCGTGGGCGCGACGGTGACGGTGGCACTCGGCAACAAGGTGTCGCTGGCAGGCATCGGCCTCGTGAAGACGCCGCTGCAGCTGACAGGCACGGTGCGCACCATCAGCAACGGCGAGTACGTGATCACCGGTCCCACCTACACCGGCCAGCGCGCCAGCATGGGCCGCACGGTGCTGTTCGACATCGGCGCGGCACGCATCGTCGTCACCGAGCGCACCCAGGAACCCTGGGACATCGGTGTCTTCGAATGCGCGGGCCTCGATCCGCGCGGCGAGCGCTTCCTGCTGCTCAAGTCGCGCATGTACTGCCGACCGGTGTTCGAGCCGCTGTCCGCCGCGCTGGTCGAGTGCGACAGCCCGGGGGTGACGAGTTCGGACTATGGGCTGTTTCCGTTTTCCAAGGTACGGCGCCCGGTCTTCCCGCTCGATCCCGCTTGAGCGTGCACGCGGGCCGGGGCTACGCCTTGGCGCGCGAGGGGGCCTTTTTCGCCTTGAAGCTCCACCACGGCAGCAGCGTGCTCAACGACTCGACCTCGCCGCTGCTGGCGCTTTCGTAGCCCGGCAGCGTGCCGAGCTGGTGCTGCCAGGCGGCGCCGCGCAGCAGCACCAGCAGGGCCTGGATGGCCGGCTGTTCGAGCGCCGATTTGAGGCAGGCCAGGTGGTAGCGCTCCTGCACCAGCGGCACGAAGCCCAGGCCCGCGCCGAGCGCCGCCGATTCGATCCCGAGCGCCGCATCGGCCTCGCCGGCGGCCACCGCATGCGCGGCGGCCGCGTGCGAGGGCTCGTGCCGGGCATAGCCGTCGATGGCGTCGGCCGTCAGGCCGTCGCGCTCCAGCAGCTCATCGAGCAACACGCGCGTGCCGGTGCCGATCGACCGGTTCACGTAGCGAGCGCGGCGGGCGGCGACGTCGGCCAGGTTCCGCAAGCCGAGCGGATTGCCGGGCGCGACGATCAGGCCTTGGGTGCGGCGCGCGAAACCGATGATCTTGTGCAGTCCGGGCTTGAGCAGCGGCTTGTAGGTGCGCTGCGCGAGCGAGCCGGTCGGCGGCCGTTCCAGCGTGTGGAAACCCGCCATCACGCAGCGTCCCTGGTTCAGCGCGCTGATCGCATCCACGCTGCCGGTGAAGCGGATGTCGAGTTGCAGCCGGGCGGTGGCCGCCGCGTGCGCGCGCAGCAGCACCAGTGCATCGTCGTGGCTGGCGTGCAGGCTCAGGACGTGCGTGCTGTCGTCGAAGGCGAGCGCGAAGGCGCGTTCGAGGTCGGCATGCAGCGCCTCGATCTGGGGTGCCAGCCGGGCCTGGGCCTGGCGTTCGGCCCACAGCAGCTTGTCGCCGAACTCGGAGAGCTGGGCCGAGCGGCCCTGGTCGCCAGTCACCAGCGGGTGCCCCAGTGTCTGTTCCCAGCGCTTGAGCTCGCCCCAGACGTGGCGGTACGAATAGCCCACGGCCCGTGCGGCGGCCGAGATCGATCCGTGTTCGCGCACCGCGTGCAGCAACTCCATCAGCGGGTTGCGAATCAGCGTCCGGCCGTGGCGGCGGGGTGCGATGGCGTAGGAGAGTTCGATCTGCTGCACGAGGGAGGAAAAGAGAAGAGAGAGCACCGAGGATTATGCAGAGCCGCCCTTCAACCTATGCAAGTGATTGCATAGGTTGGCGGCGCACGCCTGCCCATACTGCTGCGCTCCCCGCTTCCCGCTCCACGCCTTGCATGAACACCTTCGCCGACAGCGCCGCTGCCGCCTGGCACCTGGTCGTCTCCGCCGACCCCTTGCTGCTTGCCATCGTCGGCCGCTCGCTGGCGGTCAGTGCGACGGCCTGCGTGCTGGCCTGCGGCTTCGGCCTGCTGCTGGGCGCCTGGCTCGCGGTGGCGCGTTTTCCGGGGCGCGGCCTGCTGCTGACGCTGCTCAACACGCTGCTGGCGCTGCCCTCGGTGGTGGTGGGCCTGGTGATCTACCTGCTGCTCTCGCGCTCGGGTCCGCTGGGTTTCCTGGGCTGGCTGTTCTCGTTCAAGGCGATGGTGCTGGCCCAGACCATCCTCGTGTTGCCGGTGGTCACGGCGCTGACGCGCCAGACCATCGAGGACGCCGACCGCGCCCACGGCGAGCAGCTGCGCTCGCTCGGCGCCGGCAACTTCGTGCGTTCGCTGCTGCTGGTGGCGGACGAGCGCTATGCGCTGATCACCGTGGTGATCGCCGCCTTCGGCCGCGCGGTGTCGGAAGTCGGCGCGGTGATGATCGTCGGCGGCAACATCGACGGCTTCACGCGCGTGATGACCACCGCGATCGCGCTCGAAACCAGCAAGGGCGACCTGCCCCTGGCGCTGGCGTTGGGCCTGGTGCTGCTCGCCGTGGTGCTGGTGCTCAACCTGGCGATCGCGGCGGTGCGCGGCTGGCGCGAGCGGGTCGACGGCGGCATGGTCGACGCGGCCGGCGCGCGGCGGCTGGAGGTTGCGCCATGAGCCGAACGGCAAAAGGCCCGGCTGCGGGCACGCCTCTGTTCAGTCTCCATGCGGCCGAAGTGCGCTTCGGCGAGGTGCAGGCGCTGGCGCCCACCCATCTGACCATCCATGCCGGCGAGCGGGTCGCGCTGATCGGCGCCAACGGCAGCGGCAAGAGCAGCCTGCTGCGGATGCTGCATGGCCTGGTCCCGCACGCGGCGGGCGTCTTCGCGAGCCGGGTGCCGCGCAAGGCGCAGGCCATGCTGTTCCAGCGGCCGCACATGCTGCGCGCCAGCGTGCGCAACAACGTCGCGCTGGCGCTCTGGCTGCACGGTGTGCCGTGGCGCCTGGCGCAGCGCGAGGCCGTGGCGGCGCTGGCACGGGTCGGCCTGGCCGAGCTCGAAGGCCGCAACGCGCGCACGCTGTCGGGCGGCCAGCAGCAGCGCCTGGCGCTCGCGCGGGCCTGGGCGCTGCACCCGGACGTGCTGCTGCTCGACGAGCCGACCGCCAGCCTCGACCCGACCGCCAAGCGCGAGGTCGAGGCCCTGATCGCCGAGGCCGCGCAGGGCCGCACGCTGGTATTCGCCAGCCACAACCTCGGCCAGGTCAAGCGTCTCGCGAGCCGTGTCATCTACCTGGAGCACGGCCGCGTGCTGGCCGACCTCCCGGTCCGGGATTTCTTCGGCGGTCCCTTGCCCGCCGAAGCCCGTCTGTTCGTCAAAGGAGAACTGGTATGAAGTCGTTCAATCTGTCCCGAAGCCTGATGTCGGTGCTGGGCGCGGTGGTCGTCGCGGCGAGCGCGCTGTCGGCCCACGCCGAGACCCTCACCATGGCCTCGACCACCTCGACCGAGCAGTCGGGCCTGTTCTCGCACCTGCTGCCGGCCTTCAGGCAGGCCAGCGGCATCGACGTCAAGGTGGTCGCGGTCGGCACCGGCCAGGCGATCGACATGGCCAAGCGCGGCGATGCCGACGTGCTGTTCGTGCACGACACGGCGGCCGAGGAGAAGTTCGTCGCCGACGGCTTCGCCGCCAGGCGTTTCCCGGTGATGTACAACGACTTCGTGCTGGTCGGCCCCAAGGGCGATCCGGCCGGCATCAAGGGCAAGGACATCGCCGCGGCGTTGAAGAAGATCGCCGCCTCCAATGCGCCCTTCGTCTCGCGCGGCGACAAGAGCGGCACCGATGCCGCCGAGCGCCGGCTGTGGTCGCAGACCGGCATCGGCGAAAAGGCCGGCCAGCCGCTGGCGAACGACAGGAAGGGCACGGGCTACAAGGAGTGCGGCTGCGGCATGGGTCCGGCGCTCAACATCGCGGCGTCGAGCGGCGCCTATGTGCTGGCCGACCGCGGCACCTGGCTCAGCTTCAAGAACCGCGCCGATCTCGCGGTGCTGGTGGAGGGCGACAAGCGCCTGTTCAACCAGTACGGCGTGATGGTGGTGAGCCCGGCGAAGTTCCCGCAGCTCAACGGCGCGGGCGCGCAGAAGTTCGTCGACTGGATCATCTCTCCCGTGGGCCAGTCGACCATCGCGGCCTACAAGATTGGCGGCGAGCAATTGTTTTTCCCGAACGCTGAATAGGGCTCGCCCCCCAGGTTGGCTCACTTCGTGTAGCCGCCCACCCCCCTGCCGGGGGGCAACACCAGCGGCCCGGCGAAGCCGGTTCCGCGGTGTTTCACGAAGGGGCCGGGCTTCGCCGGCCGGTGGAGCGCCGAGCCGAGTCCCTGCCGCCCTGAGGCTCAGGCCTCCGCGGCCTGCAACAGCGCGTGCAGCGCGGCGACCTGACGGCGCAGGTCTTCGTTCTCGGCCGTCAACTCGGCGACGCGCTGCGTCAGCCGCTCGACGGCGTCCGGTTCTTCCGACGTCTGCGTTTTTTCCGGTTCCGCACGCGTGGGGCGCTTGGCCTCGCGCACGCGCTTCGCCGCCTGCTTGAGCTCGTCCTTGCCGCCGTTGGCCGCGGCCACCTGTTCTTCGGCCGGCAGGCTGGCCACGGCCGCCGCGGCATTGATCGAGATCGTGCCGGACTTGACCGCGGCCACCAGCTCGGGCGCCGCCTGCTTCTGGATCTTCTCGATCATCACCACCTGGCTGCTGCTCAGGCGCGCCGCCTTGGCGATGGCTTCGCGGCTGTTCAGGGGCGCTTGCGGCGGCAGTGCCGGATCGGCATCGAAGGGCGGATCGTCGGCGGCATCGGACGGGGCCGCGGATGCGCGGGCTTGCCGTCCGGCCACGATCTCCTTCTTTCGCAGCGCCAGCACGCCGCGCAGGAAGTCCGAGACGCTGCGCCGGCCCAGGTGCTGGTCGATCATCCACAGGTGCACGTCCTCCAGGGACTGGAAGCGCGTGTTCTGCACCGTCTGGAACGGCAGGCCGTGCTTCTGGCAGATGCCGTAGCGGTTGTGGCCGTCCACCAGCACCTCGCCCCACAGCACGAGGGCATCGCGGCAGCCTTCGGCCAGGATGCTGCGCTCGAGCGCTTCGTATTCCTCCGGGGTCAGGGGGTCGATATAGGATTTCAGGTCTTCGTTGACGACGATGTTCATGGAGGCGGGGTTCGGGGACGAGGGGCGGGATTCTAGGTGCAGACTCAGCGGTCCATCGGCAGGTAGAGGCTTTCCTTGACCTCTTCCATCACGACATAGCTGCGCGATTCGGCGGTCACGGGCAGCTTCTTGAGCAGGCCGCCCAGCAGGTCGCGGTAGTCGCTCATGGCGCGCAGCCGCGCCTTGATGAGGTAGTCGAAGCCGCCCGACACCAGGTGGCATTCCATCACCTCGGGCACGAGCAGCAGCTCCTCGCGCACCTGGTCGAAGACGTCGCCCGACTTCGACGACAGCGTGATCTCGACGAACACCAGCAAGGTCTTGCCGACGGCCTGCGGATCGATGCGCGCGTGGTAGCCGGTGATCACGCCCTCGCGCTCCATGCGCCGTACGCGCTCGGAGCAGGGCGAGGTCGACAGGCCGATCTGCTCGGCCAGATCGGTCATCGAAATGCGGCCCTGGCGCTGCAGGATGTCGAGGATTTTCCGGTCGGTGCGGTCGAGTTCGGTCATTTCACTCCCGGAGGGCGGTTGGAGGCAGGAAGGCAGCTGAAATCACTGCAGAGAGGCATTATTTCAGTGGAGTTTATCGGGATTGAATTCATACCATTGACTCCTTACCTGTTCTCTGGGAGTTTGGCGATGAAAGTGATCGTTTTGGGCGGCGGCGTGATCGGCGTGACGACCGCGTACTACCTGGCGCGCAATGGCGCCGAGGTCACCTTGATCGATCGCCAGGGCGGCCCGGCGCAGGAAACCAGCTTTGCCAACGCAGGCCAGGTGTCGCCCGGCTATTCCACGCCGTGGGCCGCGCCGGGCATCCCGCTCAAGGCGCTGAAGTGGATGTTCCAGAAGCACGCGCCGCTCGCGATCCGGCCCGACGGCACCTTGTTCCAGCTGCGCTGGATGGCGCAGATGCTGAAGAACTGCTCGCCCGAACGCTACGCGCTCAACAAGGAACGCATGATGCGCGTGGCCGAGTACAGCCGCGATTGCCTGCGCGAACTGCGCGCCGAGACCGGCATCCACTACGAGCAGCGCACGCAAGGCACGCTGCAGCTGTTCCGCAGCCAGGCCCAGCTCGACGCCGTGCAGCGCGACCTGGCCGTGCTCGAGGAGTGCGGCGTGCCCTACACCCTGCTCGACCGCAGCCGGCTTGCCACGGTGGAACCGGCCCTGGCCCGCACCGGCGATCTGCTGGCCGGCGGCCTGCACCTGCCCAACGACGAAACCGGCGACTGCAACCTGTTCACCCAGGGCCTGGCCGCGATCGCGCGCGGGCTCGGCGTCGATTTCCGCTTCCATCAGTCGGTGGACGGCCTGGTCACCGACGGCGGCCGCATCACCGGCGTGCGCCTGGGCGGCGCCGCGAACGAGGTGCTCACCGCCGACCGCTATGTGCTGGCCTTCGGCAGCTATTCGCGCGACTTCCTCGCGCCATTGGGACTGGACATTCCGGTGTATCCGGTCAAGGGCTATTCGCTGACCGTGCCGCTGGTCGACGCCTCGCTGGCGCCGCAGTCCACGGTGCTCGACGAGACCTACAAGGTGGCGGTCACGCGCTTCGACGATCGCATCCGGGTCGGCGGCATGGCCGAGCTCGGCGGCTTCGACCTGCGCCTCAACCCGCGCCGGCGCGAGACCCTGGAGCGCGTCATCACCGACCTGTTCCCCTGTGGCGACCTGCCGCGTGCCACCTTCTGGACCGGCCTCAGGCCGATGACGCCCGACAGCACGCCGATCGTCGGCCCGACGCGCTACGGCAACCTGTTCCTCAATACCGGCCACGGCACCCTCGGCTGGACCATGGCCTGCGGCTCGGGCAAGCTGGTGGCCGACGAGGTCATGGGCCGGCGGCCCGACATCCGCACCGACGGGCTGGCCATCGATCGCTACCAGCCGGCGGTGTCGGGCCCGCGGAGCGCAAGCCGGCCGGCCGGCGTTCCGGCCTGAACCGCAACCGGCCTGGGCGTCCGGCGAATCGCCGGCCCCGCCTCAGGCCGGCGTCGGTTCAAGCGAGGGCGGGCGCCGACACCTGCCGGATGCCCATGGCCTCGAGCGTGTCCGCAATCGCCGCGACCGCGCCCGGAATGCCGGCCTCGCCGAAGTGGCCCATGCAGCCGACGCGGAAGGTTTCCACCTGCGTGAGCTTGCCCGGGTAGAGGATGTAGCCGCGCTTCTTCACCTCCTGGTAGAAGGTCTTGAAGTCGTACTTCGGATCGTCCGGCGCGTGGAAGGTGACGATGATCGGCGCCTGCAATGCCGGGTCGAGGTAGCTGCGGAAACCCTGCGCCGCAAGCCCCGCGATCAGGGCCTTGCAATTGCGCGCGTAGCGGCCGCCGCGCGCCTCGAGGCCGCCTTCCTCGACGTACTGCGCGATGGCCTCGTCGAGCGCGGCCACCACGTGGGTCGGGGGCGTGAAGCGCCACTGCGTCGTCTTCTCCATGTAGACCCATTGGTCGTACAGGTCCATCGCGAGCGAATGGCAGTTGCCTTCGCACTTCTCGAGGATGCTGCGCCTGACGATCACGAAGCCCATGCCGGGCACGCCTTCCAGGCACTTGCCGGAGGCCGCGATGACGGCATCGAAGGGCGTCTTGCGCGCATCGATGTCGAGCGCGCCGAAGGAGCTCATCGCGTCGACGATCAGTCCGCGGCCATGCCTGGCCACCACCAGCGCGACCTCGTGCAGCGGATTGAGAACGCCGGTGCCGGTCTCGCAGTGGACCAGCGCGACGTGGGTGATCGTCGGGTCCGCCGCCAGCGCGCGGTCGACGTCGGCGGCCAGCACCTGCTTGTCCTCGGTGTAGTCGATGGTCGTCAGCTTGCGGCCCAGCACCTTGCAGATGCGGGCGATACGCTGGCAATAGGCGCCGTTGTTCGGCACCAGCACATGGCCGTTGCGCGGCACCAGGGTGCCGATCGCCGCCTCGACCGAGAAGGTGCCGCTGCCCTGCAGCGGAACGCATTCGTGCGTGCCCTCGCCGCGAACGATGCGCAGCACCTGCTGGCGGATGCGCGCGGTGATCTGGTTGAAATCGGAATCCCACGATCCCCAGTCGCGCAGCATGGCGGCCCGGGTCCGGTCGGAGGTGGTCAGCGGGCCGGGGGTGAGAAGGATCGGGTGAGAGGCTTGGCTCATGGTGTCTCCAGGTGAGGGAAGGTCCGGATGAAGGCGAGGGGGTCAGGCGCGTCGCAGGTTGCGCCAGGCCTGGGTGCGGGCGAGCATCACGCGCGTGAGCAGCGCATAGGCCACGCAGACGACAGCCGAGGTGATGACGATCAGGCTGGCGAGCGCCGCGGCCGGACCGATGTCGCCGGCTTCGTCCAGATGCATGATCGCGACCGACGCCAGGATGGTTTCGGGCGAATACAGGAAGATCGCGCAGGACAGGCTGGCCATCGAGACGACGAAGTAGTAGCGGCCGATGTCCAGGATGGCGGGCAGGCAGACCGGCACCGTGACGCGCAGGAAGGTCTTGAAGAAGGGCACCTTGAGCGAGGCGGACACGGCTTCGAATTCGTTGTCGATCTGCTTGAGCGCGGTGACGGCGGTCAGGTGGCTCGAGGTGTAGTAGTGGACGATCGTCGACATGATCAGGATCGCCATCGTCTGGTAGAGGAAGTTGAGCGGGTTGGCCGGGTGGTTGAAGAACATCACGTAGCCCAGGCCCAGCACCAGGCCGGGCACCGCCATCGACAGCACCGCCATCAGGTGCATCGCGCGCCGCATCAGGCCGAGGTTGCGCGTCTTCTCGATCAGGTAGGCGCCCACGAAGACGATCAGCGAGCCGCCGATCGCGGTGGAGATCGCGAGGATGAGGCTGTTCGTGTAGGCCGCCGCCATGTCACTGTCGACCAGCGCGAAGTGATAGTGCTTGAGCGTGAACGACAGGTTGTAGGGCCAGAGCGTGATCAGCGAGGTGTAGACCGCCATGCCGATCGTGGCCAGCAGCAGCGTGCAGACCCCCACGCAGAACAGTGCCAGCAGCGAATCGGCCAGGCGGCGCGGCTTGGGGCTGAACGGCACCGAGCGCGCCGTCAGCTGCGCCTTCAGCTTGCGCCGCACCGTGTAGTCGATGGCGAACGAGAGAATGGATGGCACCAGCAGCAGCAGGCCGACCACCGCACCCATCGAGAAGTTGTGCTGGCCGACCACCTGCTTGAACACGTCCACCGACAGCACGTTGAAGTTGCCGCCGATCACCTTCGGCGCACCGAAGTCGCTGATGACGTAGGTGAACACCACGGTGGCGGCGCTGATCAGTCCGTACTTGCAGGAGGGCAGGGTGATCGTCGTGAACTGCCGCCAGCCGGGCGTGCGCAGCGCCGTCGCCGCTTCATAGAGCCGCCCGTCGRCCAGCGAGAGCGCGGTGACGAGGATCATCAGCGCGTGCGGGAAGGTGTTGTAGACCTCGGCCAGGATGATCCCCGGCGCGCC
This sequence comes from Variovorax sp. P1_G12, assembly GCF_056405555.1. Classification (NCBI taxonomy): domain Bacteria; kingdom Pseudomonadati; phylum Pseudomonadota; class Betaproteobacteria; order Burkholderiales; family Comamonadaceae; genus Variovorax; species Variovorax sp. P1_G12. The sequence continues at coordinate 43,147 of NZ_JBFUBW010000013.1, forward strand.
ATAGATCGAGGCGCCGCCGAGCAGGAACTTGAGCGCGCCCTGGTTGCCGAACCATTGCACGAAAGAGATCGCCGAGAGCAGCGAGGGCGCCAGCAAGGGGATCAGCGCGATCAGCCGGAAGGTGGCCTTGAAGGGCGTGGGCAGGCAGGTGCGCGTCAGGGCGTAGGCGCAGACGAAGGCCGCGGGCACCGAGATCAGCACCACCACCGTCGACACCCAGATCGAGTTCCAGGCCGCGCGCATCAGGCTCGGCGTCTGGAAGTAGGTGATGAAGTGGGCCAGGCCGACGAAGCGGCCGTCCTTGCCCAGCACGGCGTTGACCAGGATCGAGAACAGCGGCGCGATCAGGAAGACGAACAGCATCGCCATCACGGCGAGCAGCACGGCGCGGGCGATCAGCTCGTCGCGGCTCCAGCGCAGGCCGGCGCGGCGAGGCCGGGCGGCGGCCGCCGGATGAACGCGTGCCAGCGTGTTCATGCCTTTCCCTTCCTCTCGCAGAAAGCCCGGATGCGGTTCGCGCGCAGCGCGATGTCGATGCGGTTGCCTTCGCGAATATCGAGGTCGTGCAACTGGTTGAGCGAGAAGTGCAGGCCGAGGCTCTGGCCGTGCAACTCGTCGGCCGTGACTTCGGCGATGCACAGGCCGCCGAGGAATTCGACCTTGGTGACCAGCGCGCTCAGGCGGTTGGGCGTGTCGGGCCCCAGGTGCTCGGCGATGCGGTCTTCCGGCCGCAGGTAGAGGTTCACGGCGTCGCCGGGCACGAAGCCGCTGTCGCAGGCGTCGCACTGCAGTTCCATGTCGCCGACGCGGAAGAGATTGCCGCCCAGCGCGTGGCCGCGCAGCACGTTGACCTTGCCGACGAAATCGGCGACGAAAGGCGTGGCGGGCCGCTCGTAGATGTCCATCGGCGTGCCGACCTGCTCGATCACGCCGTGGTTCATGACCACGATGCGATCGGCCATCGACAGCGCTTCCTCCTGGTCGTGCGTGACCATGATGGTGGTGATGCCGACCTGCTTCTGCAGCCGGCGGATCTCCCCGCGCAGGCGGATCCGTTCCAGCGCGTCGAGCGCCGACAGCGGCTCGTCCAGCAGCAGCAGGCCCGGCCGCGTGGCCAGCGCGCGCGCCAGCGCGACGCGCTGCTGCTGGCCGCCCGAGAGCTGGCTCGGGTACTTCGCACCCGAGGTCGGCAGGCCCACCAGCGTGAGGAGCTCGTCGACGCGCGCCTTGATCTCTGCCTTCCTGGCCTTGCCGTTGACCAGGCCGTAGCCCACGTTGTCGGCGATGGTCAGGTTGGGGAAGAGGGCGTAGGACTGGAACACGATGCCGTAGTCGCGCTTGTCGGGCGGCAGCCAGGAGACATCCCGCCCGTTCTGCAGGATCTGTCCCGAGGTCTGCGTCTCCAGCCCGGCGATGATGCGCAGCAAGGTGGTCTTTCCGCAGCCGGAGGGGCCGAGAAAGCACAGCATCTCGCCCGGCTTCACGCGCAGATGCACGTCGCGCAGGGCGCTGAAGGATTCGAAGTCCTTGCGGATTCCGACGACTTCCAGCGCGGCGGTGGCTTGCAGTTCGTCTGCGATGAACTTGGCGGCGGTCATATCCATTTTTCGATAACTCCGAGACGCACGAAACGCGGACCCCTTCCAGGAACACCGCGGAACCGGCTTTGCCGGGCCGCTGGTGTTGCCCCCGGTAGGGGGTGGGCGGCTACACGAAGTGAGCCAACCTGGGGGCGAGCAACAATGCCACCGCGGAACCGGCTTTGCCGGGCCGCTGGTGTTGCCCCCGGTAGGGGGTGGGCGGCTACACGAAGTGAGCCAACCTGGGGGCGAGCCTAGTTAGACTTGGCTTCCGCCTTGCCTTCGTAGCGCTTGCTCCACTCGGCCAGGATGCGTTCACGATTCTTCGCCGCCCAGTTGATGTCGTTCTTGGCCAGCAGCTTTTCGTAGTTCTCGGGAATGCCTTCGAGCTTCTTGGCCACCCCCGGATAGGCGACCACGGCCCACCAGTTGGCGGTGATCTGGTTGGCCTCCTTGCTGGCCATCCAGTCGGCAAGGCGCTTGGCCTGCTCCATCTTCTTGCTGGTCTTCATGAGGCCGGTGGCCTCGATGTCCCAGCCCAGTCCTTCCTTCGGAAAGACCAGCTCGACCGGCGCGCCCGACTTCATGACCTGGTGGGCCCGGAACTCGAAGGAGATGCCGATCGGAAACTCGCCGGCGCCGGCCTGCTTGCAGGGCTTGGAGCCGGAGTGCACGTACTGCGCGATGTTCTCGTGCAGCGCGTCCATGTACTTCCATCCGTCGGCTTCGCCCCACATCTGCAGCCACGCGGCCACGTCGAGGTAGCCGGTGCCGCTGGAGGCCGGATGCGGCATCACGATCGCACCCTTGTAGATGGGCTTGGTCAGGTCCTTCCAGCTCTCCGGCTTGGGCAGGCCGCGCTTCTTTGCCTCGACCGTGTTGAAGCAGACCGTGGCCGCCCAGACGTCCATGCCGACCCAGGCGGGCGGCCGCTTGCTGTCCGAGTATTCGGGCGACAGTTCCTTGAAGCCCTTCGGCTCGTAGGCCAGGAGCATGCCTTCCTGCTCCAGCAGGGCCAGGCTGCTGGCGGCGACGCCGGCCACCACGTCGGCCTGGGGATTGGCCTTCTCGGCCAGCAGCTTGGCGGTCACGATGCCGGTGGAGTCGCGGACCCACTTGATCTCGATGTCCGGATTGGCTTTCTCGAAGCCGTCCTTGTAGAGCTTCATCGCATCGGTTTCGAGCGCGGTGTAGACCAGCAGGGAGGTTTTTTGCTGTGCCAGCGCGGCGCCGGCGGCGACGCCCAGCACCACGGCGCACAGCGCCATGGCGAGGCGGCTCGTGCTTTTTCTTGCGTTCATCGTTCACTCCTGTAGGGGGATTGGCTTGTCACGCCCGAGCTCGTTGCCGTGCGTCGGTGAATCCAATGTAGAACGTCGATTGATGACTGTCAATAAAAAATTGTTGACAGTTGGCAATCTGGGGCCAAGAATACACCCCATGCAAACGAACAAATCGACCGCGGCGCTGGCTTTCCTGCAGTCCAGCTCGCTTCCGATGCTGGTGCAGGAAGAAATCGAACGGCTCATCATGACGGGCGAGCTGGCCGTCGGCAGCCGCATCAATGAAAGCGAGCTGTCGCTGCGCTTCAATACCAGCCGGGGCCCGGTCCGCGAGGCCTTGCGTGCGCTGGAAGAGGCCGGCCTGGTTCGCAACGAGAAAAACCGCGGCGTCTTCGTGCGCGAGATCGCGTTCGAGGAAGCCGACGAGATCTACGAACTGCGCGAGGCGCTGGAGGAAATCATCGGCCGGCGCGTCACGCGCGCCATCGCGCCGGATGCGCTCGCTCGTCTCAAGGCCATGCTGGAGCCGATGAAGTCGGCCGCACAGGCCTCGGACCTGGAGCAGTACGCGCAGCTCAACCTGCAGTTCCATGAAATCCTGCTCGACACCGCGGGCAGCCAGAAGCTGACCGAGACCTACAAGCGCCTGATCAAGGAGCTGTCCCTGTTCCGCATGCGCGCGCTCGACGGCGGCGGCGGGCTGCGCGTGTCGGTCGACGAGCACCGCGAGATCGTCGAGGCCATCGCTTCCGGCGATGCCGAGCAGGCCGGTCGCGTGATGCGCAAGCACGTGGCCGGAAGCCGCGCCCGCATGCACAAGGCCTTCGGCCGCCTCGACATCGCCCAGCCCCCGTCCATGACTCACTCACCCACCAAGGAAGCTTGAAATGACACCGGAGACGATCGAAGTCAATGCCAGGAACTACCGCTGGATGAGCCGCCCCGTGGTGGTGGTCTGCGTCGACGGCTGCGAGCCCGCCTACCTCGACGCCGCGGTGGCCGCCGGCGTGGCGCCCTACCTCGGGCGCATCATGAAGTCCGGCGCCAACCTGCTGGCCGATTGCGTGGTGCCCTCGTTCACCAACCCGAACAACCTGTCGATCGTCACGGGCGCGCCGCCGGCGGTCCATGGCATCTGCGGCAACTACTTCTTCGACCGCGAGATCGGCGAGGAAGTCATGATGAACGACCCCAAGTACCTGCGCGCCGGCACCGTGCTGGCCGCGTTCGCGGATGCGGGCGCCAAGGTGGCCGTGGTGACCGCCAAGGACAAGCTGCGCAAGCTGCTCGGCAACCGCATGGAAGGGATCTGCTTTTCTTCCGAGAAGGCCGACCAGGTGACGCTGGCCGAGAACGGCATCGAGGACGTGCTCGGCCTGGTGCGCCTGCCGGTGCCGTCGGTCTACAGCGCGGAGCTGTCCGAGTTCGTCTTTGCCGCCGGCGTCAAGCTGATGGAGACGCGCCGTCCCGACCTGATGTACCTGTCGACCACCGACTACGTGCAGCACAAGGCCGCGCCGGGCAGCCCGGCCGCCAATGCCTTCTACGCCATGATGGACCGCTACCTGGCGCAGCTCGACGAACTCGGCGCCACCATCGTGCTGACGGCCGACCATGGCATGAACGACAAGCACGACACGGACGGCAAGCCCAACGTGATCTACCTGCAGGACGTGCTGGACGACTGGTACGGGGCCGGCAAGGCGCGGGTCATCCTGCCCATCACCGACCCCTACGTGGTCCACCACGGCGCCCTCGGCTCCTTCGCCACCGTCTATGCGCCCGACGAGGCGACCGCGGCGCAATGGATCCTGCGCATCCGGGAGGTTCCCGGCATGGAGTCCGTGCTGTCGCGCGCCGAGGCCGCGAAGCGCTTCGAGCTGCCGCCCGACCGCATCGGCGACATCGTGGTCGTCAGCGAGCGCAGCACGGTGATCGGCACGTCCGCCAGCCGGCACGATCTTTCCGCGCTGGAAGTGCCGCTGCGTTCGCACGGCGGCGTGTCCGAGCAGCGCGTGCCGCTGATCTGCAACCGTCCGGTCGAAGGCATCTCCGGCAGCCGCCGGCTGCGCAACTTCGACGCCCTCGACCTGGCCCTGAACCACGTCCAGTAAATCGTCCGGATCCACCACCATGAGCCAGCCCATGCCGAAGCCAGCCGACATCCATTGCGAAGCGTTGCGCATCGCCGGCGAACGCGTCTATCGCGACGAGGTCATCGAGGTCCGCTATCCCTACACCGGCGAGGTGATCGCCACCGTACCCAAGGCGACGCTGGAAGACGTGCGCCGCGCCTACCGCATCGCGCGCGACTACAAGCCGACGCTGACGCGCTACGAGCGCTACAAGATCCTGATGCGCGCCGGCGAGATCATCGCCTCGCGCCTCGACGAGATCTCGCGCACGATCACGCTCGAATCCGGCCTGTGCCGCAAGGACTCGCTGTACGAAGTGGGCCGCGCTTCCGACGTGCTGCTGTTCGCCGCCAACCAGGCACTGGTCGACGACGGCCAGGTGTTCTCCTGCGACCTCACGCACCATGGCAAGAGCCGCAAGGTCTATACGCTGCGCGAGCCGCTGCTGGGCGTCATCACCGCCATCACGCCCTTCAACCATCCGTTGAACCAGGTGATCCACAAGGTGGCGCCGGCCGTCGCGACCAACAATCGCATCGTGCTCAAGCCCAGCGAGAAGACGCCGCTCACCGCCTTCATCCTGGCCGACATCCTCTACGAGGCGGGGCTGCCGCCGCAGATGCTGTCGGTGATCACCGGCGACCCGCGCGAGATCGCCGACGAGATGCTGACCCATCCGGACGTGGACCTGGTGACCTTCACCGGCGGCGTGGCAATCGGCAAGTACATCGCCGGCAAGGCCGTCTACAAGCGGCAGATCCTCGAGCTCGGCGGCAACGACCCGATCATCGTGATGGAAGACGCGGACATCGAGGAGGCCGCCACGCTCGCGGCCAGCGGCTCCTACAAGAACTCGGGCCAGCGCTGCACGGCCGTCAAGCGGATGCTGGTGCACGAAGCCGTGGCCGACCGTTTCGTCGAGCTGCTGGTGCGCAAGACCGAGGCGCTCAAATACGGCGATCCGATGGACCCGGACACCGACATGGGCACCGTGATCGACGAGGCCGCCGCGATCCATTTCGAGGCGGTCGTCAACGAGGCGATCGCGGCCGGCGCCAAGCTGCTCTGCGGCCATGTGCGCCGGGGTGCCCTGTATGCGCCGACCGTCCTCGACCACGTCGACCCGGAGATGACGGTGGCCAAGCACGAGACGTTCGGCCCGGTGTCGCCGGTCATCCGCTTCGGCAGCATCGAGGAGGCGATCCGGATCTCGAACGGCACGGCCTACGGGCTGTCGTCGTCGTTGTGCACCAACCGCCTCGACTACATCACGCGCTTCATCCGCGAACTCAACGTCGGCTCCGTCAATGTGCGCGAGGTGCCGGGCTACCGGCTCGAACTCACGCCCTTCGGCGGCATCAAGGACTCGGGCCTGGGCTACAAGGAAGGCGTGCTCGAGGCGATGAAGAGCTTCACCAACAGCAAGACCTATTCGCTCCCCTGGTAACCATGAGCCTCACCATTTCCGACATCGTCGGCCTGTTCGAATCGAAGGGCGATGCCCAGTACGACGGCGAGCCCGTGACGCAGCTCGAGCATGCGCTGCAGTCTGCCCACCTGGCCGAGCAGGCCGGTGCCGGCAGCGCGCTGATCACGGCGTCCCTGCTGCACGACCTGGGTCATCTGCTGCACGATTTCGGCGGCACGCCGACGCAACAGGGCCTGGACGACCTGCACCAGTACCGCTGCCTGCCTTTCCTGCGTGCCCTGTTCGGCCCGGCGACGCTGGAGCCGATCCGGCTGCACGTGGATGCCAAGCGCTTCCTGTGCGCGCGCGAGCCAGGCTATCTCGAGGCGCTGTCGCCCGACTCGAAGCGCAGCCTGGCGCTGCAGGGCGGCGTCTTCAGCGAGGCGCAGGCGGCGGCCTTCGAGGCCTTGCCCTTTGCCGGCGATGCGGTCGAGCTGCGGCGCTGGGACGACCGCGCGAAATCGGCCGATGCCGACATGCCCGCTCTCGCGCATTTCGTCCGCCACCTGGAAATCTGCGCCGCCGAGCATCGGCGCGTCGCGGCCTAGGGCCTGCCCAGCCATGCGGCCCTTCTGGATCGAGCAGGCGCTCTTCAACGACGGCGACCTGGCGCCTGCCTTGCAAGGGGCGCAGCGTGCCGATGTCTGCATCGTCGGCGGCGGCTTCACCGGCCTCTGGACCGCGATCCAGGCCAAGCAGCAGGATCCGTCGCTGGACATCGCGATCATCGAGAGCGACCTGTGCGGCGCCGGCGCCAGCGGGCGCAACGGCGGTTGCCTGCTCACCTGGTCGGCGAAATTCTTCACCTTGCGACGGCTCTTCGGCGAGGCCGATGCGATCCGGCTCGTCAAGGCGTCGGAAGCGGTGGTCGATCACATCGCGGACTTCTGTCGCGCGCACGGCATCGACGCCGAGCTGCGGCAGGACGGCACGCTCTATACCGCGACCTCGCAGGCCCAGGTCGGCACTCTCGATCCGGTGATGCGGGCGCTGGAGGACTGCGGCATCCATTCCTACCGCGCGCTGCCGCCCGAAGAGGTGGTCCGCCGCTCCGGGTCGGCGCGCAACCTCGCGGGCGTGTACTCGCCCATCGCCGCCACGGTGCATCCCGGCAAGCTCGTGCGCGGCCTGCGCCGCGCCGCACTCGCCATGGGCATCCGCATCTACGAACGCAGCCCGATGCTGGACTTCAGCCGCGGTCATCCGGTCGTCGTGCGCACGCCCTGCGGCAGCATCGAAGCAAAGAAGCTGGTGCTGGCCCTCAATGCCTGGATGGCGCGCAGCCTGCCGCAGTTCGAGCGCACCATCGCGGTCGTGTCGAGCGACATGGTGATCACTGAAAAGTGCCCCGACCTGCTGCGCGAGATCGGCCTCGACAGCGGCGTCTCGGTGCTCGATTCAAGGACCTTCGTCTACTACTACCGAAGCACGGTCGACGGCCGGATCATGCTGGGCAAGGGCGGCAACACTTTCGCCTGGGGCGGCCGCATCGCGCCGGTCTTCGACCAGCGTTCGCCCTACGAGGCGGAGCTGACGCGCGCGCTGCATTCGTTTTTTCCGGCCTTGCGCGAGACGCCGATCACGGCCAGCTGGAACGGGCCGTCGGACCGGTCCGTCACCGGCTTTCCCTTCTTCGGCAAGCTCGATGGCGCGCCCCACATCTGCTACGGCTTCGGCTATTCCGGCAACGGGGTCGGCCCCAGCTACATGGGCGGCCAGATCCTTTCCTCCATGCTGCTGGACCAGGACAATGCGTGGACCCGCAGCCCCTTGACGCAGGGGCCGCTGGGGCATTTCCCGCCCGAACCGATCCGCTATGTCGGCTCCATCGCGGTTCGCAACGCGATCCGCCGAAAGGAGCGCGCGGAAGACCAGGACCGGCAGCCGTGGATCGTCGACAGGATGCTCAGCAAGCTGGCGAACGCGGCCGGCAAGGCGGACAAGGGCTGAACGGGCCCCTCCCGCGCTCACTCCACGATCGCCACGCCCTTGACCTGCGCATGGACGCCCATGCCGACGGCCAGCTCGAGCAGGTCGGCCGATTTGCGCGTGATGCGCGCCAGCATCCGAACGCCGCCGACATCGAGTCCGACCATCCGCTGCGCCGGCCCGTCGTCGGCGAGGTCGGTGATCGTCGCGGGCAGGATGTTGAGCACGCTGGTTCCCTCCTGCGGCCGCAGCGTCAGGCTGACATCGCGGGCCTGGACTCGCACGCGCACGCGCTGGCCGACGCCGACGCCGCTGTGCGGCAGGCTGAGCGTGCAGCCCGCGAACGCGACCTGGACCAGGCCATAGGCCGCATCGACGCTCGCGACCACGGCCTCGATCACCGATCCGGCGGCGTCGCCGTGCGCCAGCGGCAGGTCGAGGCGGGTCATCAACTCATGGGTCGGCCCGCTGGCGATCACGCGCCCGGCGTCCAGCAGGACCAGGTGGTCGGCCAGCCGCGCGACCTCGTCGGGCGAGTGGCTGACGTAGAGCACCGGGATGTCGAGCTCGGCGTGCAGCCGTTCGAGGTAGGGCAGGACCTCGCGCTTGCGCGCCAGGTCGAGCGAGGCCAGCGGCTCGTCCATCAGCAGCAGCTTCGGGCTGGTCGCCAGGGCGCGCGCGATGCCCACGCGCTGGCGCTCGCCGCCCGACAGCGTGTCGGGCCGGCGCGCCAGCAGCGGGCCGATGCCCAGCAGTTCGACCGCCTGCGCGAGCGAGACCCGGCGCAGCGCCGGCGCCACCCGCTTCATCCCGTATTCGAGGTTGCGCCGCACGTCCAGGTGGGTGAAGAGCCGCGTTTCCTGGAACACGTAGCCCAGCGGCCGCCGGTGCGTCGGCAGGAAGATGGCGCGGTCGTCGTCCTGCCAGCGCTCGCCATTGACCGAGACCAGGGCGCCCGGCGCGCACTGCAGCCCCGCGACGGCGCGCAGGCAGGTGGTCTTGCCGCAGCCCGAAGGGCCGGACAACGCGGTCACGCCGCGGCCGGGCAGGGCCAGGTCGACCTGCAGCGAGAAGGCGGGGAAGTCGACCGCGAGGCGCAGCCGCAGGCCTTCGGATGGCGGCGCCCTCATCGCCGCCGTCCCGTCGGATTGAGCGCATACAGCGCCAGCAGGACCAGGAACGAGAACACCACCATGCCGGCCGCGAGCCAATGGGCCTGCGTGTACTCGAGAGCCTCCACATGGTCGTAGATCTGCACCGAGATCACGCGCGTCTTGTCGGGGATGTTGCCGCCGATCATCAGCACCACGCCGAACTCGCCCACGGTGTGGGCGAAGCCCATCACGATGGCGGTCAGGTAGCCCGGGCGCGCCAGCGGCAGCACCACGCTGAAGAAAGTGTCGAGCGGCGAGGCCCGCAGCGTGGCGGCGGCTTCGAGCGCCGGCTCGCCGATGGCCTCGAAGGCGTTCTGGATCGGCTGCACCACGAAGGGCATCGAATAGACCACCGAGCCGACCACCAGCCCCGTGAAGGTGAAGGGCAGCAGGCCCAGGCCCAGCCATTGGGTGAGCGCACCGAGCGGCCCGTTGGGGCCCATCGACACCAGGAAGTAGAAGCCCAGCACCGAGGGCGGCAGCACCAGCGGCAGCGCCACCATCGCGCCGATCGGACCTTTCCAGGCCGAGCGGGTGCGAGCCAGCCACCAGGCCAGCGGCGTGCCCAGCAGCAGCAGGACCAGCGTCGTGACCGAGGCCAGCTCCAGCGTCAGCGTGACGGCGCCCAGGTCGGCGGCGGACGGCATCGTCGCGTCGGCCTCAGATGTCGTAGCCGAAGGAGCGGATCACCGTCTTCGCGCCCTCGGTCTTGAGGAACGCGATCAAGGCCGAGGCCGCGGCGTTGTCCCTGGCACGGCCCAGCAGCACCGCGTCCTGGCGGATCGGGCCGTGCAGCTCGGCCGGCACGATCCAGGCCGAACCGGTCTTGATCTTGCCGCCTTCCCAGACCTGCGACAGCGCTACGAAGCCGAGCTCCGCGTTGCCGGTGGAGATGAAGCTGTAGGTCTGGCCGATGCTCTCGCCCTGCACGAACTTCGGTTCGAGCTGGGCCAGCAGGCCGAGCCGCGTGATCGTCTGCACCGCGGCCGCGCCGTAGGGCGCGAGCTTGGACGCGGCGAGCGCGAGGTGGGCGAACCTGGCGGTGCGCAGCACCTCGCCCTTGCCGTCGACCAGGTCGGGATTCGCGGACCACAGCACCAGCTTGCCGGTGGCATAGGTGAAACGGCTGCCGGCCACCGTGGCGCCGTCCTTGTCGAGCCGGGCCGGCGTCTCGTCGTCGGCGGCGAGAAAGACGTCGAAGGGCGCGCCGCCCTGGATCTGGGCGTAGAACTTGCCGGTGGCGCCGGAGGACAGCACCGCCTTGTGGCCGGTCGCCTTCTCGAAATCGGCGGCCAGCACCTTCATCGGTCCGAAGAAGTTGGCCGCAACGGCCACCTGCACTTCGCCCGCGTGGCTGCAGAGCGACAAGCAGAAGGCGAGGAGGCCGGCGGCGATCAGGCGGGGGGAGCGGCTGGTTTTCATGGCGGTCGAGGTCTGGCGTGGTTCGCTATTCATGAATGGAATAGCGCGAGTGTAGGCCAGCCGGCACAATCCGCGCATGGCATCACCCCGCTTCGGCGACGCGCTCGGCCACGGCCTGAGCGACAAGCGCATCGACATCCTTCGCGGCATCGGCCGCACCGGCAGCATCTCGCAAGCGGCGCGCGAGGCCGGCGTGAGCTACAAGGCCGCCTGGCAGGCGGTCGCCACCCTGACCAACCTGGCGGGCGTTGCGCTGGTGGAGCGCGCGGTCGGCGGGGCCGGCGGCGGTGGCGCGTCGCTGACCTCGCATGGCGCGAAATTGCTCGAACTCGCCGACGCGCTGGCGGCGGCACGGCGCACGGTGCAGGCGGGCGCCGGAGCGCTGGCGGGCGCCGGCAGCGCGGTGGCGCGGCTGGCGATCCGCACCAGCATGCGCAACCAGTTGCCTGCCATCGTGACCGCGATCGAGTCCACGGGCCGAATCGTGCGGGTCGGCCTGCGGCTGGGACATGCCCAGACCATCGCCGCCCGCATCACGCAGGAGAGCGCCGAGTTGCTCGGGCTCGCCGAGGGGATGGCGGCGATCGCGCTGTGCAAGGCGACCGCCGTGCGCATCGAGCGCGCCGGCACTGCGAGCCGGAGCAAGGGCAACCAGCTCGGCGGCGTGGTGGCCGGCGTCGCGCGCGGCGAGGACGGCGACGAGATCTCGGTGGCGCTCGAAGGAGAACTGCAACTGGTCGGATTCGCGCCCAGCGGCAGCGCGTTGCGCACCCGCCAGCGCGTCACCGCGATCGTCGACGAGGCGGCCGTCGTGGTTGCGCTGCCAGGCTAGGAGGCAGCGACCTTCAGCCGGGCCAGTTCCTGCCGGATCAGCTCGGCGCTGCCGGGCCGCACCAGCCGTCCGAGCTCCTGCCCGTCGCGCATGAAGACGAATGTGGGCCACAGCTTGACCTTGAACGAGCGGCCCAGTGCCCGCCCGCTTCCATCTTCGATCTTCAAGTGGCGCAGCGCCGGCGCGTCGGCCAGTGCTTCGGCGAGCAGCGGCTGCGCCGCCTTGCAGAAGCCGCACCACGCGGTGCCGAACTCGACCAACGTAGGGCCGGAGAGAGCGTCGACCTCCGCACGCGAAGGCTCGCCCGTTGCATAGCTTGAATTCATAGCTGGATTCTGCAGTAGCCGCGCCGCTGCCGCTCCGCTGGCCGGCGAAGCCCGGCCCGTTGGTGAAACACCGCGGAACCGGCTCCGCCGGGCCGCTGGTGTTGCCCCCCGAAGAGGGGGTGGGCGGGCTACACGAAGTGAGCCCAACCTGGGGGTTAGCTGATTAGCCTTCCATTGGCACTGATGACCGCCACGTCCACGAACTGGCTGCCTTCACGGTTGCCGCGGCCGTAGTTGATCTTGATGCCGCCGAGGTCATAAGCCTCGATGTGCTCGAGCGCGGCGATCACGCTCGCGCGCGTCGGCGACGGGCCGGCGCGGCGCAGGCCTTCGGCCAGCACGCAGGCGTCCATGTAGCCCTCCAGGCTCGGCAGCGAGAACTCCTTGTTGCCGCTGGCCAGCATGTCGGCCTGGTAGCGCCGCACGATCTCGTACTTGGTGGCGAACGGCGAGGGCACGACGATCGCGAAGCCCAGCCCGTGCGCCAGGTCGCCCATGGCGCCGAGCGAGCTGGCCGTGATCGACAGGCCATAGGCGCTGCTCTTGCCGCCTGCCTTGCGCAGTGCGCGGACGAAGGCCGGCGCGGTGCCGGCCAGGCCGATGATGACGATCTGCGGCGCGGCCGCGGCGATCTTCGCGGCAGCCGGATCGACCTCCATGCTGGTGGTGCCCGGCGTGCTGGCGATCACCGCCGGCTCGAGCTTGACCTTGGCCAGCGCGGCCTTGAAGCCCGCCAGCAGCGACTGCCCGAGCGGGTCTTCCGAATAGACGATGCCGATGCGCGACTGGCCGAGCACGGCCGCGGTGGCGATCAGCCGGTCGAGTTCCTGGTCGTAGTTGGCACGCACCCAGAAGGTGTTCGGCGCCGCCTTCTTGCGCAGCGACACGGTGCCGGTGTTCGGGCCGACCACCGCCATGCCGGGAACCGCGTCAATGACCGCGGCGGCCTGGCGTGTCCCCAGCGGATGCACCATCGCCAGCACCGAGCTGTCGGCGGCGAAGGCGAGCGCGTTGGCCTTGGCGATCTCGGGCTTGAACTGGTCGTCGGCCATGATCAGCTCGACCTTCGTGCCATTGATGCCGCCGGTGCGGTTGAGCGCGTTGAAGTACGCCGACGAGCCCACGAACAGGCCGGCGCCGTTGGCCTTCTCGACGCCGCTGTCGTCGAAGGTGGCACCGACGCGGATGGCCCTGGCCTGTGCGAACGCCGGCCATCCCAGGGCGGCAGCGGCACCCACGCCGACGCCGCCGGCCAGGCGCGCGATGGCCTGGCGCCGGTCGGGCTTCGACGGCATGGATTGGGATCGGGCCTTGGATTCGCTCATGGTCAACGTCCTGTCGCGCCGCCGGGTCGGCGATCAATTTTTAACAAACGCTGACAATAGCAACAAAATGTAAAAAAGTCACTAGCAATGACCCCGGCCCAGCTTGCGGTAGACCGTGGCGCGGCTGATGCCGAGCGCGCGCGCCGCCTGCGCCACGTTGCCGCGGGCATCGTCCACGGCCTTGCGGATCATCGCCGACTCGACATCGCGCAGCCGCGGAAGCTGGGTGGCCGCGGCGGCGGCCGCCGGCGTTCCCTGCCGTGGCATCCGGGGCCTGGCCTGCACGCGCAGCCCCGACCACAGCGGCACCTCGAGCACCGGGTCGCCGCGTCGCGCGGCATCGAACAGCATCTGCGGCGGCAGCGCGAACAGGTCGTTGCAATGCAGCGCCGGGCGGCCGCCCAGCGGCTGGTGCAGCATGTGGCGTGCGGCCGCATTGGCGCCGGTCACGTTGCCGTCGGCGTCGATGCACAGCAGGCCCTCGGTGTCGGCGCCCACGCTGCTGCCCGGCCAGCCGATCTGCAGCAGCAGCTCGCAGGGGTGGCCCTGCACCAGCGCGTTCTCGATGCTGCGGGCCGAGGACGCCGCGAGGTGCCGCAGCTCGGGCCGCTCGACCACCTGCACACCGGTCAGGTCCAGCATGCCGATGCAATCGCCCTCCGGACCGAAGAGCGGCGCACCGGCGCAGCTGTAGATGCTGGTGTCGTCGAAGAAGTGCTCGCCGCGATGCAGCCACACCGATTCGTGCTCGGCCAGCGCGGCGCCGATCGCGGTGGTGCCGACCGCGCGCTCCGACAGGTCGACGCCGATGCGGGCGATGTCGCGCGCATGCCGGGCCGCCGCGTCGCTGCCGGAGGGCAGGGCGCCGACGTCGACCACGACGCCGTCGGCGTCGGTCAGGATCGCGAAGTAGCGCGTGTCCGCGATCGCGCGCGACAGCCGGTCGAGCACCGGCCGCGCGGCCAGCAGCAGCGCGCGGTTGCGTTCGGCCACCTGCCGCGCGTGCGGCGCCGAGACCGGATCGAAACTCACGCGCTGCTGCGGTCGGTGACCGGCCGCCAGGCAGCGCTGCCAGGAACGCACGAGCCAGGGCTCGACGCGCGGTGCCAGCGGTTCGGCCGCGCGTTCGCCGTCGATCCATTCGCGTCGCGCCTGGGCGATGGTGAGGGAGCGCTCGGGCAGGGGCGAAGCGGAGTGGGGCGTCATCGTGTGGGATCGGGCCCGCAAGGGCGCCTGTTCGGAGGCTCGCCGCACGGCAAGCTGTTTCATTTTGAGAATTTCGAGGACAACGCGCAAGCGCCTAGGGTTTTGCCTAGGATGGTGCCCCGGTCGGGCGTCCAAGATTCAATCGGCCGATTCAGCCATCACCTATACGGAGACAGCCAACATGCAGGTTCCTTTCACGGTCAACGGCCGCGAAGTCACGGTCGACGCGCCCCCGAACACCTTCCTTGTGCAAGCGATTCGCGAGCATCTCCACCTGACCGGCACCCACGTCGGCTGCGACACCGCGCAGTGCGGCGCCTGCACGGTCCATGTCAACGGCCGCGCGGTGAAGTCGTGCAACGTGCTGGTGGCCCAGGTGGCCGGCGCGACCATCACCACCATCGAGGGCATCGCCCAACCCGATGGCACCATGCACCCGATGCAGGCGGCGTTCAAGGAGTGCCACGGCCTGCAGTGCGGGTTCTGCACGCCCGGCATGGTGATGAGCGCCATCGACCTGTGCACCCACCATCCCAAGTCGAGCGAGACCGAGATCCGCGAGCTGCTCGAGGGCAACCTGTGCCGCTGCACCGGCTACCAGAACATCGTCAAGGCGGTGCAGATGGGCGGCGAGGCGATGTCCGCCGCACCGGCCAAATCCACCGCCACGGCCTGAGGAGCACGACATGGGCGCACCCGATTTCGCAGGACTGCCGCACATCGGCGAGTCACTCAAGCGCAAGGAAGACTACCGCTTCCTGACCGGCGCCGGCCAGTACACCGACGACATCGACCTGGCCAACCAGACCCATGCCGTGTTCGTGCGCTCGCCGCACGCGCACGCCACCCTGAAGTCCGTCGACACCGCGGCGGCGCTGAAGATGCCCGGCGTGGTCGGCATCTTCACCGGCAAGGACATCGAAGGAAAGATGGGCGGCCTGCCCTGCGGCTGGCTCATCAACAACCCCGACGGCACGCCGATGAAGGAGCCGATGCACCCGATCCTCGCGATCAAGAAGGTGCGCTACGTCGGCGACCACGTCGCGATGGTGGTGGCCGAGACGGTCGAGCAGGCCAAGAACGCGGCCGAGGCGGTGGTGGTCGACTACGACGTCCATCAGGCCCTGGTCAGCGTGGCCGATGCCGCGAAGAAACAGAGCGGCGTGACGATCCACGACGAGGCGCCCGACAACCAGTGCTACAAGTGGGCGATCGGCGACAAGGCAGGGGTCGATGCCGCCTTCGCCAATGCGGCGCATGTCACCAAGCTCGATCTCGTCAACAACCGGCTGATCCCGAACGCGATGGAGCCGCGCGTCGCGATCGGCAGCTACAGCCGTGCGAACGAGGAATACGTCCTCTACGTGTCGAACCAGAACCCGCACGTCGAGCGGCTGTTGATGACCGCCTTCGTGCTCGGCCTGCCCGAGCACAAGGTCCGCGTGATCGCGCCCGACGTCGGCGGCGGCTTCGGCTCGAAGATCTATCTCTACGCCGAAGACGTGTGCCTGACCTGGGCCTCGAAGCAGCTCAACCGCAGCATCAAGTGGACCGGCGAGCGTTCCGAGTGCTTCCTGTCCGACGCGCACGGCCGCGACCACGTGAGCCATGCCGAGATGGCGATGGACGCGCAGGGCAAGTTCCTGGCGCTGCGGGTGCACACCAATGCCAACCTGGGCGCCTACCTGTCGACCTTCTCGACCGCGGTGCCGACCATCCTCTATGCGACCCTGCTGGCGGGCCAGTATGCGACGCCGCAGATCTACGTCGAGGTCGATGCCTGGTTCACCAACACCGCGCCGGTCGATGCCTACCGCGGTGCCGGCCGGCCCGAGGCCACCTACCTGCTCGAGCGCCTGGTGTCGCGCTGCGCCTGGGAGATGAACCTGGGCCAGGACGAGATCCGCAAGCGCAACTTCATCACCACCTTCCCCTACCAGACCCCGGTGGCGCTGCAGTACGACACCGGCGACTTCCACGCCTGCATGACCAAGTCGCAGGCGCTGGCCGACGTGGCCGGCTTCGCCCAGCGCAAGGCGGCCAGCGAGGCGCGGGGCCAGCTGCGCGGCATGGGCTACTCGAGCTACATCGAGGCCTGCGGCATCGCGCCGTCGAACATCGCGGGCGCGCTCGGCGCGCGTGCCGGCCTGTTCGAGTGCGGCGAGATCCGCGTCCATCCCACCGGCAGCGTGACCGTCTTCACCGGTTCGCACAGCCACGGCCAGGGCCACGAGACCACCTTCGCGCAGGTGGTGGCGGCGCGCCTGGGCATCGCGGTCGAGGCGGTCGACGTGGTGCACGGCGACACCGGCCGCGTGCCTTTCGGCATGGGCACCTATGGCTCGCGCTCGATCTCGGTCGGCGGTGCGGCGATCATGAAGGCGCTCGACAAGATCGAGGCCAAGGCCAAGAAGATCGCGGCCCACCTGATGGAGGCGAGCGACGCCGACATCGAGTTCGCCAACGGCGAGTTCACGGTCAAGGGCACCGACAAGAAGATCCCGTTCGGCCAGGTGGCGCTGACAGCCTACGTGCCGCACAACTACCCGCTCGACAAGCTCGAACCGGGCCTCAACGAGACCGCCTTCTACGACCCGACCAACTTCACCTTCCCGGGCGGCACCTACATCTGCGAAGTCGAGATCGACAAGCAGACCGGCGAAGTGCGGGTCGATCGCTTCACCGCGGTCGACGACTTCGGCACCATCATCAATCCGATGATCGTCGAGGGCCAGGTGCATGGCGGCCTGGTGCAGGGCATCGGCCAGGCGCTGATGGAGAACTGCGTCTACGACGAGAGCGGCCAGCTGCTCACCGGCAGCTTCATGGACTACGCGATGCCCCGCGCTGCCGACTTCCCGCAGTTCAAGCTCGACACCGTGTGCACGCCGTGCACCCACAACCCGCTGGGCACCAAGGGTTGCGGCGAGGCCGGGGCCATCGGCTCGCCGCCGGCCGTGATCAATGCGGTGCTCGACGCGCTGGCACCGCTGGGCGTCAAGGACTTCGACATGCCGGCATCGCCGCACCGCGTCTGGGAGGCCATGCAGAAAGCCAGCCCCGCCGCGGCCCCGCAGCCCTCGCTGGCCGCCAGCACCCAAGGCCGGCCCGCTCCCTGAACATCCGGAAGGAAATCACACCATGTACGCCTTCACCCTCGAACGTCCCACCAGCCTGGCCGATGCGGTCAAGCTCGCCGAAGCCGGCGCCAAGCCGCTGGCCGGCGGCCAGACCTTGCTGGCTTCGATGAAACTGCGGCT
This sequence comes from Variovorax sp. P1_G12, assembly GCF_056405555.1. NCBI lineage: Bacteria > Pseudomonadati > Pseudomonadota > Betaproteobacteria > Burkholderiales > Comamonadaceae > Variovorax > Variovorax sp. P1_G12. The sequence continues at coordinate 61,067 of NZ_JBFUBW010000013.1, forward strand.
TTCCGCGCCCGAGCAACTGGCCGACCTCAGCGCTGTCAAGGAGCTCACCGGCATCAGCAAGGCCGGCGATGCCTTCCTGATCGGCGCCATGTCGCGCCACCTCGACGTCGCCAACCACGCCGAGATCAAGGCCGCCTATCCGGCGCTCGCCGACCTGGCGTCGGGCATCGGCGACCGGCAGGTGCGCGCCATGGGAACGCTGGGCGGCTCGGTCGCCAACAACGATCCGGCGGCCTGCTATCCCAGCGCGGTGCTGGCCTCCGGCGCCACGGTCATCACCAGCAAGCGCGAGATCGCGGCCGACGACTTCTTCCAGGGCCTCTTCACCACCGCGCTCGAAGACGGCGAGCTGATCAAGGCGATCCGCTTCCCGATCCCGCAGCGGGCCGCCTATGTGAAGCTGCGCCAGAAGGCGTCGAACTTCCCGCTGGTCGGTGTGTTCCTTGCGCAGTACCCGAGCGGCGTGCGCGTGGCGGTCACCGGCGCGGGCAACGGCGTGTTCCGCCACAAGGGCCTGGAGGACGCGCTGAACAAGGCCTTCACGCCCGAGTCGGCGGCCGGCGTCAAGATCGACGCCGCCAATCTCAACAGCGACCTGCATGCCTCGGCCGACTATCGGGCCAACCTGATCTCGGTGCTGACGCAGCGCGCCGTGACGAAGGCGCTCGGATAAGCTCATCGAGATGATCGACACCACGCCTGCCACGACCTCATCACCGTTCCCCTCCATCGATGCGGTCGTGCAGGCGCTGCAAGGCGTCGGCTACTACGCCGATCGGCGGCTCGCGACCGCGGTGTTCCTGGCGCTCAAGCTGCAGCGGCCGCTGCTGCTCGAAGGCGAGCCCGGGGTCGGCAAGACCGAGCTGGCCAAGGCCCTGTCGGCCGCGCTCGGGCGCGAGTTGCTGCGCCTGCAGTGCTACGACGGCCTGGAGCAGCGCGAAGCCCTCTACGAGTGGAACTACGCGGCGCAGCTGCTGCACATGCGCGCCGCCGAAGCGCATGGCGCATCGAGCGACATCGAGTCCGAGGTCTACCAGCCGCGCTACCTGATCCGCCGGCCGCTGCTGCAGGCGCTGCAGGCGCCGGCCCCCGGTGCGGTGCTGCTGATCGACGAGGTCGACCGCGCCGACGAACCCTTCGAGGCTTTCCTGCTCGAGTACCTCGGCGAGTACCAGGTCAGCATCCCCGAGCTGGGGACGGTGCGGGCGCTGGTGTCGCCGGTCACGCTGCTGACGAGCAACCGCACGCGCGAGCTCAACGATGCGGTCAAGCGGCGTTGCCTCTATCACTGGCTCGACTATCCGGAGCGGGAGCGCGAGCTCGCCATCGTGCGCGCCCAGGTGCCGCAGGCCGCGGCGGTGCTTTCGGAGCAGGTAGCCACCTTCGTCGGCCGGCTGCGCACCGCGCCCTTCGTGAGCGCTTTCCAGCGTGCGCCGGGCATCGCCGAAAGCGTCGAATGGGCCAAGGCCCTGATCGCGCTCGATACGGTCGAGCTCGACCCCGAGGTGGTGGTCGACACCGCCGGCATCCTGTTCAAGCAGCGCGACGACGTCGCTGCGCTGACGCGCGAGCTGGCCTCCGAGCTGCTCAAGCCCGAGGAGGAGGCTGCGTCTTGACCGAGCGCGTGCAGCAGCTCGGCGATGCGCGCCGCGGCAAGCTGGCGGGCAATCTTGCGGGCTTCGGCCGCGCGCTGCGGCGTGCCGGCGTGCGCACCGACGCGATGCGCATCGGGCTGGCGGCCGAGGCCGCGATGCTGGTCGGCGTCGACAGCCGCAGCGACTTCGCCGCCGCGATGGAGGCCGTGATGATCAGCCGCGAGGAAGACCGGGGGGTGTTCCGCGAGCTCTTCGACGCCTGGTTCCGCGATCCCGAACTGGCCAACAAGCTGCTGGCGCAGATGCTGCCCAGCGCCGAGGGCAAGGCCGAGCCTTCGAAACGCCGGCCGCGGGTGCGCGAGGCGCTGGCGGCGCCGCGCGACCCGGTCAAGCCGGCCCAGACCGAGCGCGAGATCGACTTCGATGCCGCGATGACGGCCAGCGACCGGCAGCGGGTCCACCATGCCGATTTCAACGCGCTGGGCGCCGCCGAGTACCGGCTGGTCGAACGGCTCGCGCGCGACATCTCGCTGCCGGTGCCGACGCTGCCGTCGCGGCGGCTGCGGCCCGCCGGCGACGGCGGCGTGCATTCGCGCATGCACTGGCCCGGCGTGCTGCACGAGGCCGCGCGCACCGGCGGCGAGATGCTGCGGCTGCCGCGGCTGTCGCGCCGCCGGCAGCCGCTGCCGCTGCTGGTGCTGGTCGATGTCTCGGGCTCGATGGAGCGCTATGCCCGGCTGCTGCTGGCCTTCCTGCATGCGGCGACGCGGCGTTCGGGCCGCCGCGACGTGTTCGCCTTCGGCACCCAGCTGACCGACCTGACGCCGGCCTTCCGCATCGCCGACACCGACGCGATGCTGGCCGCGGCCAGCGCGGCCATCGACGATTTCGCCGGCGGCACCCGGTTCGGCGAATCGCTGGCCGAGCTGCGGCATGGCCATGCGCGCCGCCTGACCGGCCGCCGAACGCTGGTGCTGGTGATCAGCGACGGACTGGACACCGGCGAGCCCGAGGCGCTCGAGCGCGAGCTGCTGTGGCTCAAACGCCATTCGCGCCGGCTGCTGTGGCTCAATCCGCTGCTGCGCTACGAGGGCTATGCGCCCCTGGCGCGCGGCGCGGCAGTGCTGCACCGCCATGCAGACGCGATGCTGGCGGTTCACAATCTCAGTGCCCTCGAACAACTGGCTGCCAGCCTGGCGGCCCTGATGCGCGCCGGCCGCTAGGGCCGCACCCTCCCAACGACCACAAGGAATCCACCATGGAAATGCTCGGCAACCGCCGCCTCGGCGTCACGCAGCAACAGGCCTGGGACGCGCTCAACGATCCCGAGACGCTCAAGAAATGCATCCCGGGCTGCGACCGGTTCGAACTCACCGGCGACAACGAGTACACGGTCGGGCTGGCGCTCAAGATCGGCCCGGTGTCGGCCAAGTTCGCCGGCAAGGTGACGCTGGCGGACATCGAGGCGCCCGACAGCTACAAGCTGTCCTTCGAAGGGCAGGGCGGCGTGGCCGGCTTCGCCAAGGGCGCATCGAGCGTGTCGCTGAAGCCGGTGGCCGATGGCGGCGAGGGCTGCGAGCTCGACTACACGGTGCAGGCGCAGGTCGGCGGCAAGATCGCGCAGATGGGCCAGCGCCTGATCGATGGCGCCGCCAAGTCGACCGCGGACGACTTCTTCAAGCGCTTCGACGCCGAGATGCAGAGCCGCTACGGCCCGCCGCCCGAGGAGGCGGCGGACGAAGCGGCGGCCCCGGCCGAAAAGACCGGGGCCGTGGCGGGCTTCATGCAAAAGCTCGGCATCGGCAAGAAGGCCGCGCCCGAGCCGGACAAGGACGCCGGCTGAGCAGCGAGCGGCAAACGGGAGCAAGCAATATGGAAAATCTCGACGTCATGGTGCTGCGCACCCTGCGCGACTGGCGGCTGGCCGGCCGTCGCGCGCTGCTCTCGACCGTGGTGCGCACCTGGGGTTCGTCACCGCGCCCGATCGGCTCGATCATGGCGCTGGCCGAGGACGGCGCGGTGGTCGGTTCGGTCTCGGGCGGCTGCATCGAGGACGACCTGATCGCGCGCTACAGCCGCGCCCATGGCGACGGCGTGATGCCCACGGGGGCTCCGGCGCTGGTCAAGTACGGCATCACGGCCGACGAGGCGCACCGCTTCGGGCTGCCGTGCGGCGGCACGCTCGAACTGCTGCTCGAGTACGACCCCGACGCCGCGTCGCTGCAGGCGCTGGTGGCGGCGCTCGAGCAGGGGCGCCTGATGCAGCGCACGGTCAGGCTGGCCGACGGCGCGGCCACGCTGGCCGAGGCCAGCTCGCCGGCCGAGCTGTCGGTCGACGACACCGAGCTGGTCAACACCTTCGGCCCCGAGTACCGCATGCTGCTGATCGGCGCCGGCCAGCTGGCCGAGTACCTGGCGACGATGGCCAAGTTCAGCGGCTTCGCGGTCACGCTGTGCGATCCGCGGGTCGAGTACCACACGGCCTGGACGCTGCCGGGCGTGGCCATCACCACCGAGATGCCCGACGACGCGGTGGTCGCCTTCAAGCCCGATCGCCGGACCTGCGTGGTGGCGCTCACGCACGACCCCAAGCTCGACGACCTGGCGCTGCTCGAGGCGCTGCAGAGCGAGGCTTTCTATGTCGGTGCGATCGGCTCGCGGCGCAATGCCGAGGCGCGGCGCGAACGCATGATCGAGCACTTCGAGCAGACCGAGCAATCGCTGGCCCGGCTGCGCGGCCCGATCGGCATCTACATCGGCAGCAAGACGCCGCCCGAGATCGCGGTCAGCGTGATGGCGGAGATCCTGGCCGTGAAGAACGCGGTGGCCCTGCCGCGCGAGGCCGCGGTCGCCGTGGCCAAGGCCGCGGCCGCCTGAGCGCGTCAACCCAGGTGCGGGCGCCAGCCCGAGGGGCGGCTCAGCGCTTGCGCGGACCGAGGAGTTCGGCGAGAAAGCTCGTGTTGCGACCCATGGCCCGCTGCATCTTCCGCGATTCGCGGGCCTCGGTCCGGGCCATCGAGAACACGAAGGCACCGGCGATGAGCGCGAAGCACAGGACTGCCGCGACCAGAAGGCCGAGCGGTCCGGCCAGATACCCCGCGAGGGCGATGACTGCGATGTTGAGCAGGAGGATGAGCGCGCGCATGGAGCAAAAGGCTATCAGACAAGGGGCGCGCTGTCGCGTGAATTAGTGCCGGATCCGGCCCTCGGTCCGCTATTCCGCGGCGCTGGGGGCGCCGCCCCCCGGACCCTCGAAGGCGGCGAGCAGCAAGGGCGTGAGGCCGTGCATGCCCATCGCCCCGGCCCGCATGGGCAGCAGGCCCGGCGTGAAGCCGGCGGCCTCCAGCCGCTTCAGCAACGAGGCGTCGTTGCTGATGATGTGGACCGGCACCTCCCATGTGGCGTTGCGGCCGCTCACGCTCGCCATGGGCTGGTGGTCGCCGATCACGATGGTGAGCATGTTCGGCGGCGCGCGGCCGCCGAGGTAGTCGCCCAGCCAGCGGAAGGTATAGGCCAGCGATTCGAGGTAGGCGGGCACCGGTTCCAGCCAGGAGATCGGCGCGGCCAGGGCGTGGGCGACCTCGGCCGGCGTGTAGGCATCGGCGCGCAGCAGCCGGGGCCAGTCGTCCACGTAGGGCGCGAGCGGCCGGAACGGTGCGTGGCTGGCCAGCGTCGGGAAGACGACCAGCCGCGGTGCGCGGCGTTCGGGCGGCAGCGCCAGCTCCTGGGCGTGCAGGAGCGCCATCGACGCCTGGTCCGGCACCTGCCAGTGGCCGAGGGCCGGTCCGCGGTAGCCGAGGCTGCGGGCATCGGCGTAGCGGTCGAAGCCATAGAAGCTGCCTTCGGGCCAGGGCCGCTGCAGTCCGGGCATCCAGCTCACCGTGCGGTAGCCATGCCGCTTGAACTGACGCACCAGCGTCGGGCGGGCGGTGGCCAGCAGCAGCTCGTAGTCGCCCGGTTCGCGGGTGTCGATGCCGCTCAGCAGCGCCGAATGGGCGAGCCACGAGGCGCCGCCGAAGGTCGGAGAACGCACCCGCGCCGACACCACCTGGCGCCCGCCGGCCTGCAGCGCGCGCGCCAGCTGCGCGCGGTGCGGCGCCAGCCATGCCGCCTGCCGCGGATCGTCGAGCGTGCTGGCGCCGTAGGATTCGGCGAAGATCAGCAGCACGTCGGCGCCGCCCAGGCCCGCGAGCGCGGTGTCGAAGGCGGGGCTGGTGGGCAGCCGCGAGCCCGCGCGCCCGGGCGACCACAGGCCTGCGAGCAGTTCCGCCTGGCGCGCGAGGATCGGCGCCACCGGCATCGAGAAGAACCAGCGTGTGTCGCGGCCGCCGATGCCCTGCAGTGAGAACGCGGCGAGCAGGGCGGCGCCGGCCAGGCCGATCGCGGGCTGCGGCCGTCGCCAGGCCAGTTCGCGCGCAAGCATCGACCAGCAGCGGTGCGCGATCGCGTACACCGCGCCCAGGGTGCTGGCCACCGCGGCGGCACCCAGCGCGATCTGCCATCCGGCCGCGTTGCCCATCCGCAGCACCTCGAACACGTGCTGCCCGTCCCAGTACAGGTTGATCTGGCGGCCGAAGACCGCCGACGCCGTGACCTCGGCATAGCGCGTCGCGACCCAGAACACGGTGAGGATCGAGAGCGCGCGCAGCAGCCCGACGCCGGCGTAGCCGCGCAGCCGGATCCACAGCGCCAGCGCGCCCACGGCCATGCAGAGCTCGAACGACAGGCGCAGGCCCGGCAGCGCCCACCAGGTCGGCCAGAGGTTCTCCAGCGTCAGCAGCGCGTTGAGCGGCGCGAAGGGCAGGCCGAAGCGCAGCAGCCAGCCTCCCCACCCGGGCCACGGCGCCGCGGCCCTCACTTGCGCTGCGCCTCGAACTCGATGATCAGCGGCACCTCGTCGCCGACCCACGCGTTGCTGACGCCGTAGCTCATGCCGTGGCTGCTGCGCTTGAAGCTGCCGCGCGCCGACACGCCCATGGTGTAGACCTTGTCGATCGGCGAGGGCCCGCTCTTGTTCCAGGTGGCCGTGAGCGTCAGCGGCTGCGGCCGCCCCAGCAGCTCGAGCTGGCCGGGGATCTCGAACGTGCGTTCGCCGGTGCGGCGGGCGCCGTCGGCCGTGAACACCATGCGCGGGAACTGCGCCGTGTTGAGGAATTCCGCGCTCTTCAGGTGTTGGTCGCGCTTGGCGTAGTTGCTGAACACGCTCTGGGTGTCGACCTCGATGCGCAGCTTGCCCAGCGTGCCGGTGGCCTCGTCGAAGTCGTAGCTGCCGCGTGCCGCGCGGAACATCCCGAGCACTTTCGCATAGCCCAGGTGGTCGACCATGAAGGCGACCGTGATGTGGTTCGGGTCGAGCTCGTAGCGCGCCGTCTCGGCCCGGGCCGGCACGGCCGATGCGCCCAGGCAGAGCAGGGCGAAGGCGCTCGCGGCGCGCAAGCGCGAGCTGGTCATGGCGCAGGCTCCGGCCTCGAACGGCGGGCGCCCGGGCGACGGCGCCGGCGGGCCAGCCAGGCCAGGTCGGCCGCGAAGGAAGCGCTCAGCGCCGCCAGGCTGGCGGCGGCGATGGCGCGGCTCCAGGGCGGCGCCACGATCGGCCCGAGGCAGACGATCAGGCTGGTGATCTGCACCACGCACACCGCCTTGCGCCGCTGGCTCGGCGGCAGCGGGCGTGCCAGCCAGGGCAGCGCCCGGCCGGCCAGCACGAAGGCGTAGCGCATCAGCCCCGCGGCCAGGATCCAGCCGCCCGCCTTGTCGAAGTGAATCACCAGCAGGGACAGGACCAGCACCAGCAGCGCGTCGGTCTCCATGTCGAAGCGGGCCCCGAACTCGCTTGCCAGCCCCTGGGCACGCGCCAGCGGACCGTCGAGCGCATCCCACAGCGCCGCGGTGGTGGCGACGGCGATCGCGCCCCAGGCCAGGCCGGTGGCGTCGGTGAGCGGCTCGCCGACGCCGGCGGCGAGCAGCGCGACCAGCGCCAGCCGTGCCAGCGTCACGCGGTTGGCGGCGCCGAAGCGTGGATGCGGCGCATGGGCCGGCAGGGCGCGCAGGACCAGGGCGAAGCCCAGGCCGAACACGGCCAGCGCGCGGACGCCGAACCAGGGACCGAGCCCCGCCGCGAGCTTCACGCCGGCGGCCAGCAGCAGGAGCAGTGCCAGGCAGGACAGCGCCTCGCGCCAGGCATCGCGGCGCAGCACAGTCTGCGAGGGCATCGCCTTAAGATCGCATTCCATGGGTTGACACTGGGATCGCTCGCGACCTGCGGGCGCTGAAAACAGCATGCCAGCATATTCATCTCCTGTCTTGTCCGCCGAGTCCCGCGCCTGCTGGATCGAGGCGCCGGGACGGGCATCGATTCGCGCCGAGCCGGCGCCTGCGCCCGGCGCCGGCGAGGTGCGGGTCCGGGCGCTGCACAGCGGCATCAGCCGCGGCACCGAGCTGCTGGTGTTTCGCGGCGAGGTGCCGGCCAGCGAGTTCCACCGGATGCGGGCGCCTTTCCAGGACGGTGACTTCCCGGCCCCGGTCAAGTACGGCTATGCGAGCGTCGGCATCGTCGAGCAGGGCCCCGAGGCGATGCGCGGCCGCGCCGTCTTCTGCCTTCACCCGCACCAGACCCGCTACGTGGTGCCGGCCGAGGCGGTGCATCCGCTGCCCGAAGGCCTGCCGCCGGCGCGCGCCGTGCTGGCCGCCAACATGGAGACCGCGGTCAATGCCCTCTGGGATGCGGCGCCGCGGCTGGGCGACCGCATCGCGGTGGTCGGTGGCGGCGTCGTCGGCCTGCTGGTCGCGTGGCTGGCGGGCCGCCTGCCCGGCTGCGAGGTCGAGCTGGTGGATGTCCGGGCCTCTCGGCGGCCCGTGGCCGAGCGGCTCGGCGTTGCCTTTGCGATGCCGGAGGACGCACGGCCCGGCGCCGACCTGGTGCTGCATGCCAGCGGCCAGCCGCAGGGCCTGGTCACGGCGCTGCGGCTGGCGGCCTTCGAGGCCACGGTGGTCGACCTCAGCTGGTATGGGCAGCGCGAGGTGCCGCTGCCGCTGGGCGAAGCCTTCCATTCGCAGCGCCTCGTGCTCAAGAGCTCGCAGGTCGGCCACATCGCGGCGGCCCAGCGCGCCCGCTGGTCGCACCGGCGCCGCCTGGCGCTGGCCCTGTCGCTGCTGCGCGATCCGGCGCTCGACCTGCTGATCACCGACAGCGCGCCCTTCGACCAGTTGCCCGAGGTGCTGGCCCGCCTCGCCGCCGGTGCGCCGGACACGCTGTGCCAGCGCATCGACTACCCCTGAACCGCAGAGGAACCCCCCGCATGTACAGCGTCAATGTCCGCGACCACTTCATGATCGCCCACAGCTTTCGCGGCGAGGCCTTCGGGCCCGCCCAGCGCCTGCATGGCGCCACCTACGTGGTCGATCTCGAGCTGCGCCGCGCCGAACTCGATGCCGACGGCATGGTGGTCGACATCGCGCGGGCGACCGAGGTGCTGCGCAGCGTGCTGGGCGCGCTCAACCTGCGCAACCTCGACGACGATCCGGCCTTCGCGGGCCGGAACACGACCACCGAGTTCCTGGCGCGCGTGATCTTCGATCGCATCGCCGCAGGCATCGCGGCCGGCGATCTCGGACCCCATGCGAGCGGGCTCTCGGGCCTGCGCGTGCGGCTCAACGAATCGCACGTGGCCTGGGCCGCCTACGAGGCCGCATTGCCGGCGCGTGCGGGTTGACCGCGCGCTGCAGCTTCCTGGTGCCCGGCGATCTCGGCACCCGCACCGGCGGCTATGCCTACGACCGCCGCATCATCGACGGCCTGCGCGCGGCGCACTGGCAGGTCGAGGTGCAGTCGCTGGGCCCCGGCTATCCGGCCCCCGGTGCGGCGGCAGAAGCCATGGCGCGTCGCGTGGTCGAGGGCCTCGCCGACGACACGCTGGTGGTGGTGGACGGCCTGGCGTTCGGCGTCCTGGCCGAGCTGGCGGCCGCGCACGCGCAGCGGCTGCGGTGGGTGGCGCTGGTGCATCACCCGCTGTCGCTGGAGACCGGGCTCGCGCCCGAGCGGCAGCGCGCGCTGTTCGACAGCGAACGGCGCGCGCTGGCTTCGGCGCGCGGCGTGATCGTCACCAGTCGCGCCACCGCGCGGGCGCTGGCGGCCTTCGACGTCGACGCCGCGCGCATCGCGGTGGTCGAACCCGGCACCGATCCCGCCGCGCTGGCGCAGGGCTCGGGCCCGGCCGGGCCGGTGCTGCTGTGCGTCGCCACCGTGACCCCGCGCAAGGGCCACGCGCTGCTGGTCGAGGCGCTGGCCGGCCTGCGGGATCGCCCGTGGACGCTGCATTGCGCGGGCAGCCTCACGATGGACCCGGCATGCGCGGCGGCACTGGCCGGGGCCATCGACGCGCTGGGGTTGAAGGGGCGCGTGCTGCTCCATGGCGAGCGCGACGAGGCCGGATTGCGAGCGCTCTACGCGGCCGCCGATGTCTTCGTGCTGCCCTCCTTCCACGAAGGCTACGGCATGGCGCTGGCCGAGGCGCTGGCGCACGGGCTGCCGGTGATCAGCACCCAGGCGGGCGCCATTCCGGACACGGTGCCGGCGGCTGCGGGCCTGCTGGTTCCGCCGGGCGAGGTCGACGCCCTGCGTGCCGCCTTGCAGCGCGTGCTCGGCGACGCCGGCCTGCGCGCGAGGCTCTGCGAAGGCGCGCGCGAGGCCCGGCGCCGCTTGCCCACCTGGGCCGACAGTGCGGCGCGATTCGCCGCCGCGCTCACGGCCGCCGAGCGCGCGGCATCCGGATGACCGGCTTCAGCGCCGACTGGCTCGCGCTGCGCGAGCCCTTCGATCGATCGGCGCGCGGCGCGTCCGCCGCCGCCTTCGATCTGCCGGCGCTGGCCCGGCGCCTGCGCCGGCGCCGCAACGACCCGGTCCTCGGGGTGCTCGACCTGGCCTGCGGCACCGGCGCCAATCTGCGCGAGCTGGCGCCCCGGCTGGGCGGCTCGCAGCGCTGGCTGCTGGTCGATCACGACCCGCTGCTGCTGGCCACGCTCCCCCACGCACTCGCGGCCTGGGCCGAGACCGAGGGGTTCCTGTTCGGCCACCAGACCGGGGGGTTCGGCATCGAGGGGCCGGGCTGGCGCGCCGATGTCGAGCCGTTGCGGATCGACCTTGCGCAGGACCTGGCGGCGTTGCCGCTGGCCCAGGTCGGGCTCGTCACGGCGTCGGCGCTGCTGGACCTGGTGTCGGCGGCCTGGCTCGACGACTTGCTGGCCCGCGCCTGCGACGCCGGGCTGGCGCTGCTGTTCGCACTGACGGTCGATGGGCGCCTGGACTGGACGCCGCGCGTGGCGGGCGACGATCGGCTGGCTCGGCGCTTCGCGGCGCACCAGGGGCGCGACAAGGGCTTCGGCGCGGCGCTCGGCGGTGCCGCGGTGGACCTGGCGGCCGATCGGCTGGGCGCGCGGGGCTGCGAATTGAAGCTGGCGACCAGCGACTGGGTCATCGACGGCGGCGAGGGTGCGCAGGCGCAAGCCATGCTCGCCGCGATGGTGGCGGGCATCGCGGCCGCGGTCCGCGAGCAGGATCCAGCGGCTGCCGCACTGGCCACCGATTGGGAGGCTCGGCGCCTGCGTCTGCTCGCACGCACCCGCCTTCGCGTCGGGCACCGCGAACTGCTCGCGACGCCGCCCTAGGCGGGCGCTGTCGCTCGCAGGTCCAGGTCCCACAGCACGTCGGCGCCCATGCGAAACACCCGGCCCGGCGGTCGCAGGCAGTCGCGCATCGCGGTGCTGCGCGGCAGTTGCAGGCCGGGCCGGCCGGCGCCGATGATCACCGGCGCGATGCTCAGGTGCAGGCGGTCCAGGCAGCCCTGCGCGATGAAGCGCGACACGGTGACACCGCCGCCCTCGACGAACAGCACGCCGAGCCCGCGCCGCTGCAAGGCCGCCTGCAGCGCACGCAGGTCGGCGCTGCCATCGGGCCGCGTCAGGCCGGGCACGCCAAGCACCTGGTCGGCGCCCACGCGTTGCACCGCTTCGGCTGCGCGGAGGGCATCGCAGGCGAGCAGGGTGGGGGCCTGGCGGTCGCAGAAGGCGCGCAAGGTCGTCGGCAGCCGCAGCGCCGGGTCGAGCAGGACGCGCACCGGATGCGGGCCGGGCACGCGCCGCGTGGTCAGTTGCGGGTTGTCGATGGCCGCGGTTGCGGCGCCCACGATGACCGCGTCGCACAAGGCGCGCAGGCGGTGCAGGTGCACCAGCAGCTCGGGTCCGTTGACGTAGTTCGAGTCGCCGCCGTGCGTGGCGATACAGCCGTCGAGGCTCTGGCCGAGCTGGCCGATGATCCATGGCGCACCGGCGTGCGGGCGATCGAGCAAGGGCTTGAGCAGGTCGAACAGTTCGAGGGCTTGGTCGTCCCACAGGCCCTGCAGGGCAAAGCCGCGCGCCGCGCTCCAGGCCACCAGCGGCCGGGCGTCCGGCGGTGGTGCCGCGCGGCCGCTGCGCCGTTGCGCCGCGATCTCCAGGCACAAGGGCCACAGGGCATCGATGCCGGGAAGGGTGGAAGAAGTCGTCCTCATCATGGAGACAGGCCTACCAGCGAGGCGTGTAGTAGGGGTCGTCGCGCCCGTCCCGCGGGGCCTGGCCGTCGCGGTGGAGCGCCAGCGCGACGGCGGCCGCGACCCAGAGCGTCGCCACCGCCACGACGATCAGCACGTCGATCGCAGGGCGCCGAAGTCCGGGTCGTGCCCATCGCACCATCGGCCCGGACAGCAGGGCGCCGGCCAGCAGCAGCAGCACCTCGGGCCGCACCGGCGTCAGCAGGGCCACGCCCTGCGCCAGCGTCAGCCAGGCGATCGCCGACACCACCGTCGCGCAGGCGCCGAAGCCGATGCGGGCCGCGGGCCAGAGCCACAGCGCGCAGCCGGCGATGGCGGCCGCGATCGACAGCCCGAGCTCGAACAGCAGCACGGATCCGGAGATGAAAGCCACCGCGGCCAGCCCCAGGCTGGCCACCACGAGACTGGCGGGCGCGGCGGCGTGCTCGGGCGGTGAGCTCAGCACGGCGCCGGTCACCGCCGCGCCGACGGCCCAGGTGGCGGCCTGCAGTGCCAGTGGCTGGTCGCTGAGCCCGGCCAGCACCAATGCCCACAGGACGCAGCTCGCGAGCCAGGTGGTCCGCATCACGGCCCGCATCCCCTCCAGGCCCATGCCGAGCAGGGCGGCGGCTGCGTAGATCCAGGGCAGTTCCTCCGTCAGGGTGCCGGGCGACAACTGCCATCCGAGCACCCAGGCCGAGCCGACGATGATCGCCGGCGCCACGCCGGCGGCGGCCCAGCGTCGGCCGTGCACCGCACCCAGGCCGGCGTGCAGCAGGCCGGTCACCGCGAAAGAAAGCAGGAGCGGCAGCGCCAGGCTCTCGAACAGCGGGTGATGGAAGTTCATGCCGGGCGGGTCGAGGGCAATGGCGAGACGCCCTGCGCCAGGGCCGCGTCATGCTGCGCCGCGAGCGCGCGGCGGAAGCCTTCACGTTGCTGCAGCCGTTCCCAGTAGGCCGCCACCGCATTCGGAAAGCGCGGCACCAGCTCGAGCTCGTTGGCCAGCATCAGCGCGTAGCCGACCGAGATGTCGGCGACCGTGAAGCGGTCGGCGGCGAGGAACTCATGCTGGGCCAGCACCGCGTCGACGCCGCGCAGGCGGGCGATGAACCACTTGGCGTAGTCGTCGGCCGCCTGCGGCAGCTTGCGCGCGTCGGGCTCGAAGTGGCCGTAGCGCAGCACGATGGTCTGCGGGAAGGTCAGCGTCGCCTCGCCGTGATGCAGCCAGTTGAGCCAGGCGCCGAAGCCGGGCTCGCTCGGGAGCACCGCCAGCCCGCGCCGATTGTCCGGGTCGCAGCGCTGGGCCAGGTACTGGCACATCGCCGACGACTCGGTCATGCGGGTGTCGCCGTCGAGCAGCAGCGGCACCGTGCCCAGCGGATTGAGATCGAGGTAGCTGCGCTGGAGCGCCCGCGGCGGGAAGGGCAGCATCCGCAGCTGGTACGGCGCGCCGAGCTCTTCGAGCGTCCAGAGCGGTCGGAACGATCTTGCGCTGACACAGTGATAGAGCTCGATCATCCCAATACCTTTTCTCGCAGTTCGCGCTTGAGGATCTTGCCCACCGGGCTGACCGGGAACTCCGCCATGATCTCCAGCCGCTCGGGCAGCTTGAAGGAGGCGATCTTCTGCCGGCGCAGGTAGGCGATCAGTTCGTCGAAGCCGAGCGTCGTGCCCGGCTGCAGGATGACGCAGGCGCAGGCCCGTTCGCCGAACACCGGATCGGGCAGGCCGATCAGCGCGACGCCCTTGACCTGCGGCAGGCCGAAGATCAGGTTCTCGATCTCGTCGCAGCTGATCTTCTCGCCGCCGCGGTTGATCAGGTCCTTGCGCCGGCCCTCGGTGAACACGTGGCGGCCGCGCTTGCGCACGATGTCGCCCATGCGGTAGAAGCCGTCGGCCGTGAAGGCCTCGGCGTTCTTCTCGGGCGCGTTGTAGTAGCCGCGGATGGTGTAGGGGCCGCGCGTCACCAGCTCGCCGGCCTCGCCGTCGGGCAGCTCGCGGTCGTCGTCGTCGAGCACCTTGATCTCGTCGTGCTCGCTGACCGGCGCGCCGGAGCTCTCGAGCAGCAGCGCCTGCGGATCGTCGAGCCGGGTCATGTTGATCAGGCCTTCGGCGGTGCCGTAGATCTCCTGCGGGGTGCAGCCGAACTGCGCGGCCACGCGCATGCGCAGCTCGGGCGCGAGCCGCGCGCCGCCGTTCTGGATCACCTTGAGCGACGACAGGTCGAAGCGCTTGGGCACTTCGCTGTCGAGCCAGCCGGCGATCAGCGGCACCACGCCGGCGATCACCGACACCTGCTCGCGCTCGACGCCGGCAAACAGCGTTTCGGTGTCGGTGCCGGTGGCGATCACCACCGTGCCGCCGGCGAAGAAGGTGCCGAGCAGCCCCGGCGAGGCCAGGTTGTAGTTGTGGCCCAGCGGCAGGATGGCCATGAAGACGGTGTCGCGGTCGAAGCCCGCGGCCTGCGCGCAGAGGCGGGCGTTGAGCACGTAGTCGTTGTGGGTGCGCGGGATCAGCTTCGACACGGAGGTGGTGCCGCCGGACAGCAGCATGGTCGAGACCTCGTCGGGCGAAGGCCGCACGGCCGCGAGCCGGGCGATCGATGCGTGGTCGGTGACCGCGTCGCCCGCGATCAAGGGGTCCAGCGCGCGCTGTCCCGGTGCGGGTTCGCCGGCGACGATCAGGTGGCGCAGCGACGAGAACTCGGCGGCCAGCTCGGCCGCCATCGGGCGGTAGTCGAAGCTCCCGATCAGGTCGGGCAGCAGGTAGGCGCTCGCGCCCGAGGCCCGGATGAAGTGACGGACCTCGGCATGCCGATGCGCACGCAGCGCCATCACCGGAATCGCGCCCATCCAGTTGAGTGCGAGGTAGGCGATCACGAATTCCGGCACATTCGGCAACTGCACCACGACGCGCTCGCGCGGCTTCAGTCCGAGATCGAGCAGGGCCACCGCGAGGCGCCGCGAATCACGGACCAGCTCCTCATAGCTGATGCGCCGGTCGCCGAAGACCAGCGCCACCTTGTCGGGCGCCGCGCGCATGCTGCGTTCGACCATTTCGGCGACCGTGAGGTCTTCCCACAGGCCGAGCCTGCGGTATTCGCGGGCGGCCTCGGCGGGCCAGGGGATGCAGCCTTCGAGCATGGTGGGTTCCTCCGGTTCAGAAGCCGCGTTCCGGATGCAGCTTTTCGTAGGCAGCCGCGAGTTCGGGGTCGCGCTGCCGCACGTCCGCATGGTCGACCCGGCCGCTGCGCGTGACGTAGTCGTAGGCAAAGGAGATCGGGTCGAGCGACAGCTTGGGGCCGAGGTTCTCATACCACTCGGTGCTCTTGATGGCCGCCTTCTGCAACGCGTCGGAGCCGGGTTGGCGGATTCGAACGAACGCATCGAGCATCGTCGGCACGTCCGGCCCGCAGGTCTTGAAGGCATCGAAGAGTGCGATCGAATCCTGCATCGCGAGCCGGGTGCCCGAGCCGACCGAGGGGTGCCCGGTGCGCAGCGCATCGCCGATCAGCACGACGTTCTTCCAGTGCCAGCGGCGGTTCTTGACGATCGTGTAGCGGAACCAGTTGGACTTGTTGGACAGCAGCTTGTGGCCCTGCAGGTCGTCGGCGAACACCTTCTCGCACCACGCGAGGCTGTGCGTCTCGTCCATGCGGTCCAGGCCCGCCTTGCGGAAGGTCTGCGGATCGACCTCGACCAGGAAGGTGCTGTGCGTGCGGCTGTAGCGGTAGGTGTGGGCGATCGCCAGCCCGTCGGGGTTCTGCCGGAAGATCAGCGACAGCGGGTCGAAGAGCCGGGTGGTGCCGTACCAGGCGAGCAGGTTCGGCCGTTCGTCCAGGGTCGGGCCGAAGTGCTCGGCCAAGCGCGTGCGGATCGCGCTGTTGGCGCCATCCGCCGCCACGATCAGGTCGGCATCGGCGAAGCCCGCGAGGTCGTCGACGCGCCGCTCGAACTCGATCTCGACGCCCACCTGGCGGCAATGGACATGCAGCGCGCGGAGCAGGTCGATGCGTGCCATGCGATGGAAGGTGTTGTGCGCCAGCCTGACCTGCACGCCCCGATGCACCACCGCCATCTCGTCGAACACTTCCTGGTTTTCGGTCATCGACCCGTAGAGCTCGGGCGCGAGTTCGCGCACGAAGGCCAGCGCCACGTCGGAGAACACCACGCCCCAGCCGTAGGTGGCGCTCTCGGCGTCGCGCTCGCAGACCCGGACGTCGTGCGACGGGTCGTCGCGCTTCATGAGGTAGGCGTAGAACAGCCCCGCGGGGCCGCCGCCGATGATGCGTATCTTCATCTTGTCTCCGTGGGTTGGAGTCCCGCCTCGCATCCTAAGGCTACAGTTGCCGGCACGACCGCGCCATTGTGCGGATCGACCTCAGGAAGTCCATGCATTCGAACATCGTCATCATCGGCGGCGGCCACGCCGCTGCCCAGCTGTGCGCCGGCCTCGCCGAAGCGGGACAGGGCGCGCGCGTCCACCTGGTCTGCGAGGAGGCGGCCATTCCGTACCACCGGCCGCCGCTGTCCAAGTCCTTCCTGAAGAGTCCCGACGAGCAGCCGCAACTCCATCGGGCCGAGGCCTGGTATGCCGAGGCCGGCATCACGATGCACCTGGGCGACGCCGCGCTGGCGATCGACCGCGCCGCGCGCACGGTCACGCTGCGTTCGGGCGCGGTGCTCGGCTGGGAGCGGCTGGTGCTGGCGACCGGCACCCGCGCGCGCCGGCTGTCGGCGCTGGCCGGGCTGTCCAACGTGGCCCTGCTGCGCGCGGCCGATGAGGCTGCCCAACTGCGTACGCAGCTCACGGCGGCGCAGCACGTGACGGTGCTCGGCGGCGGCTTCATCGGGCTCGAGGTGGCCGCCACCGCGCTGGCGCTCGGCAAGCGGGTGCTGGTGCTGGAGAGCGCGCCGCGACTGCTGAGCCGCGCGGTGTCGCCGGAGCTGTCGGCGCATGTGCTGGCGACCCATCGTGCCGCGGGCATGGACGTGCGCGTCGGCGTGCAGAGCGGGGTGATGCAGGTCGACGGGCCGCGCCTGGCGGCAATCGAGGTCGACGGCGAGCCGCAGGCCATCGACCTGCTGCTGCTCGGCATCGGCGCCGTGCCGGAGACCGCGCTGGCCGAGGCTGCCGGCCTGGAGTGTGCCGACGGCATCGTGGTCGACGCCTACATGCAGACCAGCGATGGCGCCGTGCTCGCGGTCGGCGACTGCACGCGCTTTCCGGACCGGCGCGCCGGGCAGGCGCTCAGGCTGGAGTCGGTGCAGAACGCCAACGACCAGGCCCGCACCGCGGTGGCGACCCTGACCGGTGCGCCGAGGCCGCACGATGCAGTGCCATGGTTCTGGTCGGATCAGGGCGGGATGCGGCTGCAGATGGCGGGCCTGGTGCCCGCTCCCGGCACGGCGGGCCATCGCACGGTCCGGCGCCCCGGCGCCAATCCGGCATCGTTTTCGCTGCTGCACTACGTGGACGGCGCGCTGCGCTGCGTCGAATCAGTCAACGCGCCGGTGGACCACATGATGAGCCGCAAGCTGCTGGAAGCGGGTCGCAGCCCCGACCCGGCGGTCGCGGCCGACCCGGCCGTGCCGCTCAAGACGCACCTGGCCTAGGGTCAGGAAACGTCGGCCGGCCGCGGCGCCAGGTTCTTGCGAATCTCGGCGTCCATCATGCGCGTGCCGGCCGCCAGCGCGGCCTCGTAGGTGTCGGCGCTGTACTCGGCGGCGCGCAACACCTTGCAGGGGATGCCACCGGCGTCGCACTCGAGCAGCGTCCAGAGAAAAGACCCGGGCGCCGGCTCGTCGATGACGAGTTTGATCGGATTTTTCATGCCTCGATGGTGAGCGTTCGGGCGCGGCTTTTCTGTAGGACGAGGCCTACGTTACCGAAGGAATCAGACGAGGCAGAGCACCGTCAGGGCCATCCCGTCTGATCAGTCCACGAGGAAGCCGCAGCTCAGGTTGACGACCGTGCCGGTGATGGCGCCGGCGTGTTCGGAGGCCAGGAAGACCGCGGTGTTCGCGAGCTGGTCGAGTGTCGGCAGGCGCTTCAGCAAGGTGCCGCCGGCGGCAGCTGCGAGCATTTCCTCGACCGTCAGTCCGGCGCGTTCGGCCATGGGGCGAAACACATCCAGCGTGTGAGAGCCCATGGCAATGGCCTCGGGAATCGCATGCGGCCGGATGCACACCACGCGGATGCCCTGGGCGCCGAGCTCGCCCGCGAGATGACGGGACATGGCCTCGACCGCGGCGCTGGCGACGCAGTTGCCCAGGTAGCCCGGGCCGGGCAGCCGCGCCCCCGGCGTGGACAGCGTGAGGATCACGCCCGAGCCCTTCGCGGCCATGTGCCGGGCGATGGCCTTCGCGGTGATGAAGTGGGTCCGCACGTAGGTGGTGACCGGGTATTCGAAGTCGGCGAGGGAAAGCTCGGCCAGGGGCGTGCCCTGGACGTGCGCGACGCCGACCGCATTCAGCGCGATGCCGATGCCGCCGGCCCGCTGCGCCACGCCATCGGCATGGCGTTCGACGGCTGCTGCATCGAGCGCGTCGAGCTGGGCGGTTTCGGCATGGCCGCCGGACGCGCGGATGTCGGCGGCCACGGCATCGAGTCGTGCTTGCGTGCGCCCGGCCAGGAACACCCTGGCACCTTCACGCGCGAAGGCGCGTGCGACGGCACCGCCGATCGCGCCCCCCGCGCCGTAGATCACTGCGCTCCGGTTTTCGAGCAGCATGCGCATCTCCTCGTTTGTGTACGGTATCCACAAACTTAGCAGAGATTCTGGACGGCGTCCACATGAGCTGCCGGGCGCTCAATAGCGGTAGGGATTGTCGGGGCGGCGGTCATAGCGGTTCGGCACGCCATCGCCATCGCGATCCCGGTCATACCGGTTCGGCACGCCGTCGTGGTCGCGGTCTCCCCAGCCGCGACGATGTTCGTGCCGTTCACCGCCCTGGGCGTACCAGCCGTAGGAGGGCTGCGCGGGACGCGGCACCACGACATAGCCGCGCGGCGGGGGCGGCGGCGCCGGAATCACCATGACGCGGTCGTCATACGGCTGGGCCTGGGCCGCAGCGGCGAGCAGGGTCAGGGACAGCAAGGCGGCGATACCAGCGGCGACTTTGATCTTGTTCATGGGGGCTCTCTCTCGTGGCTTGAAGGAGCCTTCATGCTGCGTGCCGCGTGTGAAGCGGGCGTAATGCCGGCGCGAAATCTTGTGTCGTGTTGCTTCGCTTTTGTCGCGCCACGGGTCGCCGGTGCTGCGGATTCCTGCACACGGAGCTTGTGGTGATTCATGTAATGTTAGTTAAAATGTATTACATGAACACCGACAAAGATAACTTCCATGACTGGGCGCGCGACAAGCCTGATTCGACCTCGTTTTCCGGCCTGCACCGCTCGGATCTGCACGGTCCGTCGGCTCACCCGCGTGTGCGATGGGGCCGTCTGGGGTTTCTGATCGTGCTGGCGGTCGCGCTGGTCGCCGGGTTCAAGTACGTTGCAGGGCTCTAGGGTCTGAGGCGCTGGCGCGGCGGGCGCGCAGGCGGAGCACCTGCAGCGTCGCTCCGGCCAGGAAGACGACGAACAGGGCGCCGATCGTGCCTTTCAGTGCGTCGGAGTTGTCGCGATCGGTCACCCAGGGCGCGTCCAGGGGCAGGCGAGTCGCGGTCTCGGTGACGCCCGGAATCATGTGGAAGAAGAAGGTCAGCGAGTAGGCGACCACCGCCACGTAGGCCGACAGCCGGCCGAAGCCCGATCGGCCCGCGAGCATCGCCACCCCCAGCACCACCAGCGTCGCGACGCCCAGCACATGGGGCTTGCCGAATCCGCCGTGCTGGAAGATGCCGAAGCCGGTCAGGCAGGTGAGCACGGTGGCGATCACATAGGCACGGCCTGCGCGGGTGGCGGGCGAGATTTCCCGGTAGTGGAAGAGGGCGATGAGTCCGGCGGCCACCGCCACGAGACTGATGGCCGTGTGGACGATACCCAGGGGGGTCAGACCATAGAACATGAGGGAACTCCTTGGATGTAGGCCGCGGGGCGGGCCGTCGGGAGTGTGCAATAACGGGGCCAGGCTGCAGGGTTCATTCAAGGCGCGCCCCTTGCTTTCCTTGCGCGGGTGGATGGACTACCCTTCGCAGCGAATCCCGCTGCGGCGACCGCCGCCGATCCGCGGCCTCTCACCTCAGGAGCGAAGCGCATGAGCATCATCACCACCCGGGACGGCACGCAGATCTACTACAAGGACTGGGGCAGGGGACGCCCGGTGGTCTTCTCGCACGGCTGGCCGCTGACCGCGGACGCCTGGGACGCGCAGATGGTGTTCCTCGGCGAACGCGGTTTCCGGGTGATCGCGCACGACCGGCGTGGCCATGGCCGCTCCAGCCAGCCCTGGGACGGCAACCACATGGACACCTACGCCGACGACCTGGCCGAGTTGATGAACACGCTGGACATCCAGGACGCCGTGATGGTGGGCCATTCCACGGGCGGCGGCGAGGTCACGCGCTACATCGGCCGCCATGGCACCGCACGGGTCGGCAAGGCGGTGCTGCTGGGCGCCGTGCCGCCGCTCATGCTGAAGACCGAAGCCAACCCCGGCGGCCTGCCGATCGAGGTCTTCGACGGCATCCGCGCCGGCGTCACGGCCGACCGCTCGCAGTTCTTCAAGGACCTCACGACGCCCTTCTACGGCTACAACCGGCCGGGCGCCAAGGTGTCCGAGGGCGTGCGCGACGCGTTCTGGCTGCAAGGCATGCTGGGCGGCCACAAGGGCCTGCTGGACTGCATCAAGCAGTTTTCGGAGACCGACTTCACCGAGGACCTGAAGAAGTTCGACGTGCCGACCTGGATCGCGCATGGCGACGACGACCAGATCGTGCCGATCGGCGCCTCCGGCCTGCTGTCGGCGAAGCTGGTGAAAGGCGCGACCCTGAAGATCTATCCGGGCGGCTCGCACGGCCTGGCGACCACGCAGGCCGACGAATTCAACGCCGATCTGCTGGCCTTCATCAAGGGCTGAGTCGGCGAGTTATGCCCGGGTCGCCGGGCTGCCCGTTTTGCAGGCAATGCAGTGGGAACCCGCATGGGGCCTGGGCCGGTGCAACGGCCTCCACGCACTTCGCACAGTGTTATCCACAGAAGCAAGGCACAAGTCGGCGGGGCCGGGCGCCTTTGCGCCTCTCTATTTGACGCGCTGCTTCACCAGCTTTCGCGCCAGCGTGCGGCGGTGCATGCCGAGCCGTCTCGCGGTCTCGGAAATGTTGAAGCCGGTTTCCGCCAGGGTTTCGTGGATGCGCTCCCATTCGAGCGTCTTGATCGACGTCGAGCGGTTGGTCAGTTCGACGTCGGTATCGCCTTCGGCGCGGCCGAACGCGGCCTCGATGTCGTCGGTGTTGGAGGGCTTGGCCAGGTAGTGGCAGGCGCCCAGCTTGATGGCCTCCACTGCGGTGGCGATGCTCGCGAAGCCGGTCAGGACCACGATCAGCATGGCCGGATCGTGCCGGTTCAGGGTCTGGACGCAAGCCAGTCCCGAGGCCTCGCCGCTGAGCTTGAGGTCGACCACCGCATAGCGCGGCGAATGGGTCTGCAGCAGCACGGCGACCTCGTCGCGGTTGGCGGCCAGCAGCACCGCATAGCCGCGGCGTTCGAACGAGCGGCCGAGCGTGCGCGCGAAGGCCGCGTCGTCCTCGACGATCAGCAGCAGGCGTTCAGCTTCCATCTCCTTCGTCCTCTTCCTCTTCGAGAATGATTGCCGCCAGCGGCAGGGTGAGCGTGACCTCGGCGCCGCCTTCGGGCCGGTTGCGGGCGCTGACCTTGCCGCCCAGCGTGCGTATCACGTTGACGACCAGGAACAGGCCGAGGCCACCTTCCGGACGCCCCTTGGTCGACAGGTAGGGCTTGCCGAAATCGGCCAGCATCCCGGGTGCGAAGCCGGGGCCGGCATCGGTGACCGTGAGCCGCAGGGTGTCGTCGTCGTGGATCGCCTCGAGCCGCACCCAATCGGGCGAGGCCTGGAGCGCATTGTCCAGCACGTTGCAGATGGTCTGCTTCAGGGCCGAATCGGAAACCATCGGCAGGTCGTGGCCGAAGCGGTTCTCATACTCGAAGGCCAGCACCGGGCGGGTGCTGCGCCACTCTTCGGCGAGGTCGTCGAGGAAGGTGCTGACGGTGGTCTCGAGCGAGGATTCGCCGCGCGCCTCGCCGGCCGACAGCAGGATGCCGCTCAGGATGGTCTTGCAGCGCTGCAGCTGGGCCTGCATCTCGCCGATCTCCTGCAGCAGTTCCGGATTGGCGGTGAAGGCGGGCATGCGCCGCCAGTCGCCGAGGATCACCGACAGCGTCGCCAGCGGCGTGCCCAGGTCGTGCGCGGCGCCCGAGGCCAGCAGGCCCATGCGCACGATGTGTTCCTCCTCGGCGGCGCGTTCGCGCAGGGCCGCGAGACGCGCATCGCGCGCCCGCAGGTTGCGGCTGATGCGGCTGATGAAGATCACCAGCAGCGCCGCGTTGAGCCCGAAGCAGATCAGCATGCCCAGGATGTACGGGCTCAGCAGGCCGTTGCCGTGGTCGATCGGCAGCTCAAGGGGGCCGCTGAAGATCGCGAGGCCGGCGAAGCAGACGCTGGTGATGCCGACGATGGTCCAGGTCGACCAGGCCTCCAGCAGCACCGCGCCCAGGATCACCTGCAGCAGGTAGAGGAAGACGAAGGGGTTGGCGGCGCCGCCGCTCAGGTAGAGCTGCGCGGTCAGCATCGCGACGTCGACCAGCAGCGCGACGAACAGTTCGCCGTTGCTGACGTCGCGGTGGATGCGCCAGCGCAGTTGGCTGGCGGCGTTGAAGGCGGCCAGGAAGGCCAGCACCGCCAGCATCTGGTCGAGCGGCAGGCGGATGCCGAAGCCGTAGTGCACCACCGCGATGGTGGCCACCTGGCCGACCACGGCCAGCCAGCGCAGCTGGATCAGCTGCTGCATGTTGTCCAGGCCGGTGGCGTCGCCGGTGTCAGTCTCGCGGGCCATCGTGGTCCTCCTCGCCGGCATTCTGCGGCCGGCGCCGCTCGCGGACGACGAACCAGGCCGCGCCGGCGATCATCAGCGCCAGCGCGTACCAGGTGAGGGCGTAGACCAGATGGTTGTTGGGGAAGGCGATCACGGTCAGGCCGCCGACCGGCCCGCCGCGAGGGCTGCCCGGCGCGGCGGCGTCCGCATCGATGAAGTAGGGCGCCGCCTGGCCCTGGCCGCGCGCCGCCGCGATCGCCTGAACGTCGCGCGAGTACCAGCGATCGGCGGCCGGGTCGTTGGTTCGCAGCAGGGCGCCGCGAGGCTCGGTCATGCGCAGCAGGCCGGTGACGGCGACTTCGCCTGCGGGTTCGTCGGCGCGTCGCGCCAGGCGTTCCTTCTGCTGCGGCGGCGACACGAAGCCGCGGTTGACAAGCAGCACCTGGCCGCCGGACAGGCGCAGCGGCGTCAGCACCCAATAGCCGCTGCCGAGTTCGGTGGTGGCCTGGACCAGGGTCTCGCGGTCATGGAGGAAAGTGCCGCTGGCGCGCACGCGCCGGTATTCGTCGTCGGCCCGGTTGATCCGCGACCATTGCGCGGGCCCTGGCGCGTCGGTCGCGGGGGCGTGGACCCGCTGGTCGATGCGCTCGATCAGGTCCAGCTTCCAGGCCCGGCGCTCGAGTTGCCAGGTGCCGAGCGCGAAGAAGGCCGCGAAGGCCAGCAGCGCGCCCAGGGCCAGCGCAAGCCGCGGAAGAAGCCGTCTCACCGAAGCGCCGCGCCTGCTGCCCGGGTCACGGCATCTTGTGCGTCTCGGGCATCAACCCGGGCATCATGTTGTGATTGAGGTGGTACATCACCCACAGCGAGCCGCTCAGCGTGATCACGACAATGACCACCGTGAAGATCAGGGCCAGCATGGTCCAGCCGTGCTCGGACCTGGCATTCATGTGCAGGAAATACACCATGTGGACCACGATCTGCACCGCGGCGAAGGCGAGGACCACGAAGGCCGTGGTGCTGCTCTTGTCGAACACGTTGCCCATCACGAGCCAGAAGGGGATCGCGGTCAGGATCAGCGACAGGATGAAACCCGTCATGTAGCCCTTGAAGGTGGCGTGGGGCGCACCGTCGTCGTGGGCGTGGTCGTCGTGGGCGTCGTGGGCGTCGTGGCCGCCGTGACCGGCGTGTTCGTTGTGCGTGCTCATGGCAACACTCCCATCAGGTACACGAAGGTGAAGACGCCGATCCAGACCACGTCCAGGAAGTGCCAGAACATCGACAGGCACATCAGCCGGCGGCGGTTGTCGGCGATGAAGCCGTGTTTCGCCAGTTGCACCATCAGGACCACCAGCCAGACCAGGCCGAAGGTGACGTGCAGGCCGTGGGTGCCGACCAGCGCGAAGAAGGACGACAGGAAGGCGCTGCGCTGCGGCACCGCGCCTTCGTGGATCAGGTGCGCGAATTCATAGAGCTCGATCGCGATGAAGCCGGCGCCGAACAGGCCCGTGATGGCCAGCCAGACCAGCGTGGCGCGCATGCGCTTGCGCTGCATCTCGATCATCGCGAAGCCGTAGGTGATCGAGGACAGCAGCAGGAAGGCGGTATTGAGCGCGACCAGCCTGAGATCGAACAGGTCGGCGCCCGAAGGGCCGGCGGCGTAGCTGCGGCCCAGCACCGCGTACATCGCGAACAGGCAGGCGAACACCAGGCAGTCGCTCATCAGGTAGAGCCAGAACCCGAGCAGGGTGCCGTTCTCGGGGTGATGCTCGCCCTGCACGTGGAAGCGCGGCTGCTGGCTGGCGCTCAGCGCGCCATGGGGGGAAAGGACGGTGGTATCAGACATGGCCGGCAAGCAGGCGGGTACGGGCGCCTTCGGTGCGGACGACTTCCTCCGTGGGGATGTGGTAGTCGCGCTTGTAGTTGAAGGTATGGACGATCACGGCGAGCAGCATGGCGACGAAGGACACGCCGGCCAGCAGCCACATCTGCCAGATCAGCGTGAAGCCGCAGGCCGCGGCCAGGGCCGCGATGATGAAGCCGGCGCCGGTGTTCTTCGGCATGTGGATCGGGATGAAGCCCTCGAGCGGGCGCACATAGCCGTGCTTCTTCATGTAGGTCCAGGCGTCGTTGTCGTACACCCGCGGCGTGAAGGCGAAGTTGTAGGCCGGCGGCGGCGAGGAGGTCGACCACTCGAGGGTGCGGCCGTCCCACGGATCGCCGGTCTCGTCGCGCAGCGAATCGCGGCGCACGTAGCTCACCACCAGCTGGATCAGGAACGAGCCGATGCCCAGCGCGATCAGCACCGCGCCGAAGGCGGCGATCTGGAACCAGATCTGGTAGGACGGATCCTCGAAGTGGCTCACGCGGCGGGTCACGCCCATCAGGCCCAGCACGTACAGCGGCATGAAGGCGAAGTAGAAGCCGATCACCCAGAACCAGAACGAGCACTTGCCCCAGAACGGTTCGAGCTTGTAGCCGAAAGCCTTCGGATACCAGTAGGTGATGCCGGCCATGAGGCCGAACAGCACGCCGCCGATGATCACGTTGTGGAAGTGCGCGATCAGGAACAGGCTGTTGTGCAGCACGAAGTCGGCCGGGGGCACGGCCAGCAGCACGCCGGTCATGCCGCCGATCACGAAGGTGATCATGAAGGCGATCGTCCACATCATGGGCAGCTCGAAGCGGATGCGGCCCTTGTACATCGTGAACAGCCAGTTGAAGATCTTCGCGCCCGTCGGGATCGAGATGATCATCGTCGTGATGCCGAAGAACGAGTTGACGCTGGCGCCCGACCCCATGGTGAAGAAGTGGTGCAGCCAGACCAGGTACGACAGGATCGTGATCACCAGCGTGGCATAGACCATCGAGGCGTAGCCGAACAGGCGCTTGCCGCTGAAGGTGGCGACGACTTCGGAGAACACGCCGAACACCGGCAGCACCAGGATGTAGACCTCGGGGTGGCCCCAGATCCAGATCAGGTTCACGTACATCATGGCGTTGCCGCCGAAGTCGTTCGTGAAGAAGTTGCTGCCGACGTAGCGGTCGAGCGACAGCAGGGCCAGCACGGCGGTCAGCACCGGGAAGGCGGCGACGATCAGGATGTTGGTGCACAGCGCGGTCCAGGTGAACACCGGCATCTTCATCAGCGTCATGCCCGGGGCGCGCATCTTCACGATGGTGGCGATCAGGTTGATGCCCGACAACAAGGTGCCGACCCCCGCGATCTGCAAGGACCATATGTAGTAGTCGACCCCCACGTCGGGACTGAACTCGATCCCCGACAGCGGCGGGTAGGCGAGCCAGCCGGTGCGCGCGAACTCGCCCACGAACAGCGAGGCCATCACCAGCCCGGCGCCGAAGGTGGTCATCCAGAAGCTGAAGTTGTTGAGGAAGGGGAAGGCCACGTCGCGGGCGCCGATCTGCAGCGGCACGACGAAGTTCATGAGGCCCGTGACCAGCGGCATCGCGACGAAGAAGATCATGATCACGCCGTGGGCCGTGAAGATCTGGTCGTAGTGGTGCGGCGGCAGGAAACCGGCGTTGTCGCCGAAGGCGAAGGCCTGCTGGGCCCGCATCATGATCGCGTCGGAGAAGCCGCGCAGCAGCATCACCAACCCGAGGATGATGTACATGACGCCAATCTTCTTGTGATCGATGCTGGTGATCCAGTCGCGCCAGAGGGTGCCCCAGACGCGGAAATAGGTGATCGCGCCAACGAGGGCCAGGCCGCCGAGGACGACCGCGATGAAGGTCGCCAGCAGGATCGGTTCGTGAAGGGGAATGGCCTCCCAGGAGAGGCGGCCGAAGATGAGCTTCGTCAGATCAGGATGGTCGAGCATCGTTATTCTTCGCGGATGCGAGCGGTGGAAAGCGGAAGCGAAAGTCCGGTGGGATCGTTGACGCTGCACATGGCCGCGACGTAGGTGCGGGGCGGAATGCTGGCCTCGGGCTGCCAGGGTCGCGGCGAGACGTTGTAGGCGCCGACTTTGCCGAGTCCGCCGTCCGCATCGATGGCCATCATCTGGTCCATGCACATCTTGTTGCGATCGACGCAGCGGTTGACGATGGCGTTGTAGAGGTCGGGCGCGACGGTGGCGAAGCGGCGCACGGGATCGCGCTCGCTCGGGCGCTCGAGCGCCAGGTAGGCGTCGCGGCTCAGCTCGCCGCCGGCGGCCTTGGCCTTCTGGACCCAGGCCTCGAAGTCGGGCTCGCTCACGCCGTGGAAGCGGAAGCGCATGCCGGAGAAGCCGGCGCCGCTGTAGTTGGCCGAGAAGCCCTCGAAGTCACCCGGCTTGTTGATGACCGCATTGAGCTTGGTCTCCATGCCCGGCATGGCGTAGATCTGGCCGGCCAGCGCCGGGATGTAGAAGGAGTTCATCACCGAGGAAGCGGTGATCTTGAAGACGATCGGACGGTCGACCGGCGCCGCCAGCTCGTTCACCGTGGCGATGCCCTGCTCGGGGTAGATGAAGAGCCATTTCCAGTCGAGCGCAACCACTTCGACCGTCAGCGGCTTGACCTCGGCCGGGACCGGACGACCCACCTCGATGCGGCGCAGCGGACGGTAGGGATCGAGCGTGTGGGTGCTGATCCAGGTGATCGCGCCGAGGGCGATGATGATCAGCAGCGGGGCGCCCCAGATGGCCAGTTCGAGTTCGGTCGAATGGTCCCAGTCGGGCGAGTAGTTCACCTCCTTGTTCGACTGCCGATAGCGCCAGGCGAAATAGATGGTGAGCCCGATCACCGGCACGATGATCAGCAGCATCAGGACCGTGGAGACGATGATCAGCTGGCCTTGCTGGCGGGCGATGTCGCCGGATGCGTTCAACAGCACCATGTCGCAGCCCGCCAGCAGGGCGAGCGGGAGCAGGAGCAGTCCGCGAAAGTTCTTGAGGGGAGGCATGCCGGAGAATGAGCGTTTGGTGCGCAAAAGGGACCACAATCTACTTCGTTTGGCGACTGCGGGATATTGGACGTTTTGTCCTATGGCGGCAATCTCGATTCGGTGAGACGCTCGGAGTATCCAGTTGAATACGACCCCAAAGCAGAAATGACGACGTCCAGCATCAGTCCTTCGCGCGACGCCTCCGCGCTGCACGGCACCCAGCACGACAGCTCCGAAGCCGCGTCGGACCATTCGCCGATCGCCCCGGGCGAGATCGCGGTCGGCGTGATCATCGGCCGCGCCTCCGAGTATTTCGACTTCTTCGTCTACGGCATCGCCTCGGTGCTGGTGTTCCCGTCGGTGTTCTTCCCGATGGAGAACCGCCTCGAGGGCACGCTCTACGCCTTCGTGATCTTTTCCTTCGCGTTCATCGCGCGGCCCTTCGGCACCGTGGCCTCGATGGCGATCCAGCGCCGCTTCGGCCGCGAGGCCAAGCTGACCGCGGCGCTGTTCCTGCTCGGTGTCTCCACGGCCGGCATCGCCTTCCTGCCGGGCTACGCGAGCATGGGCTTCGCCTCCATCGTGGTGCTGTCGATCCTGCGCGTCGGCCAGGGCATTGCGCTCGGCGGCTCCTGGGACGGCCTGCCCTCGCTGCTGGCGCTCAATGCCCCCGAAAACCGTCGCGGCTGGTACGCCATGCTGGGCCAATTGGGGGCGCCGGTGGGCTTTTTTGTTGCCAGCGCGCTGTTCGCGTACCTCTATTCGAGCCTGTCGAGCGAGGATTTCCTCGACTGGGGATGGCGTTACACCTTTTACGTGGCGTTTGCGATCAATGTCGTGGCGCTGTTCGCCCGGCTCCGTTTGGTGGCCACCAACGAGTACGACCGGCTCCTCGAGCAGCGTGAGCTGGAGCCGACCGACGTCGTCGAGATGACGCGCTCGCAGGGCTACAACCTGCTCATCGGCGCCTTCGCGGCGCTGGCGAGCTATGCGCTGTTCCACCTGATCACGGTGTTCCCGCTGTCCTGGATCACCCTCTACTCGACCCAGTCGGTGACCGAATTCCTGGTCATCCAGATGATCGGCGCGGTGCTCGGCGCCGCCGGCATCGTGGCTTCCGGCGTGATCGCCGACCGCATGGGACGGCGCCGCACGCTTGGCAGCCTGGCGGTCCTGATCGCGGTCTTCAGCGGCTTTGCGCCGACGCTGCTGGACGGCGGCAAGCTCGGGCAGGACGTCTTCATCCTGGTGGGCTTCGTGATCCTGGGACTTTCCTACGGCCAGGCGGCCGGCGCGGTGACGGCCAATTTCGAGCCGAAGTACCGCTACACCGGCGCCGCGCTGACCTCCGACCTGGCCTGGCTGATCGGTGCCGCCTTCGCGCCGCTGGTGGCGCTGGGCCTGTCGGCCAACTTCGGGCTGGGCTACGTCAGCGTCTACCTGCTGTCGGGCGCGGTCTGTACGCTCGCCGCGCTGCGGGTCAACCGGGCGCTCGAAGAACGGGAGTAGAGGTCCTCCCGCGCGGCGCTTTCAGCGCCGCGAGCGCCATTGGCTCAAGAGCCCCACGGCCAGCGTGACCGCCAGGGCGCCGGCGATCAGCAGGTGCTCGTAGGGCCGCAGGTGGCCGATCGACGCATGCACCCAGGCCGTGAGCTTGAGGCCGAACAGGCTGACCACGGTCGCCCACAGCACGGCCGCGATCGCGTCCAGTGCCGCATAGACCGCCGCGCGCATCGGACCCATGCCCAGCGTGGCCGGCAGCGCGATGCGCAGGCCCCAGGCGAATCGCATCAGGAAGATCGTTGCCACCGGATGCCGGCCGACGAAGCCGTTGACCCGCTCGATGTGGCCCCGCAGCTTGGCTCGTGTCGCAAGCAGTTCGGCGCCCTTGCGGCGGCTCAGGTGGAAATAGAACTGGTCGGTCAGGAAGGCGGCCGCCGCACCGCAGGCGATCAGCGGCCAGAACGAGAGATAGCCCTGGTGCACTGCGAAGGCGCCCAGCATCAGGATCGTCTCGCCCTCGAACATCCCCAAGATGAAGACCGCGTAGTAGCCGTATTGCTGAAGCAGGTCGGACAGGTGCATGGGGTATTGTTGCTCGCCCCCAGGTTGCCCGGCACTTCGTGTCCGGGCACCCACCCCCTACCGGGGGCAACACCAGCGGCCTGGCAAAGCGAATGTCGGCCTGAGCCGTCTCAAGAGCCCTTCAGGGTCGAGATCAGGCGGGCGCCGCACTCGGTGAGATCGCCGTCGTAGGCGATCGACCGCCCATGGTGGCGGCGGCCCGCCGGCGGAATCAGGCGGAACTCGCCCTGACATCGCGGGCACCAGGCCAGGCAGCGTTCTCCCGCGACCGCTATGCCGAGCACCCCCAGTTCGCGGAACGCCGTCGTGACCTTCCCGCCGTGATCCGTTGGATCACCGAGCCGAATCACTCCGCGTCCGAGTGCGTCACGCATCTTCTTCGAAGCCTTCTGAAAAGGACTCACCGAACAGGCGAATCACGCCCGTCTCCTTGTCGGTGCGGAGGCACATCCGTCGCGCGAGCGTCTCGAGGACCTTGCCATTGCGGTCCATCAGGAATGAAAAGTTTCCGCCACCGGCGAATTGCAATGCATGAGAGGCCGTCTGGTACACATGGGTGATCTCGTAGCGGGTCACCTGCCTGAGGTCGTGTACTTCGATGCGCTCCACGTGCCCACCTTTCGTTGCCACCGTCCCATCGAGGCCATGGTGAAAGTGACTGCCGTCGTAGAGGTACACCGTCATCCCGCCCTCGTCGGCGACGAAGATCCCATGTCCCGACACCGTGACCACTGGGCGCCCGACGTGCTTGAAATCCTTGAGATTGAGGACCACCTTGCTGGTCTCGTCCTTGTCTTCGTCAGGCCAGCCCATTTGAATGAGCGGATCGTCCTGATGGGGCGCTTCCCGCTTCATGCGGGCCAGGACTTCCAGGAGCAGGCCCTTCCACACAGCTTCCGGGATGAACGTTTCGTCGTCGTCCGTCATGCGAGCTCCCTCCCGTCATCGCTGTCTGACTGGGCGTTCAATCCCACCTCGCTCCCCGCATACAGTTGACGCCATCGCACGTAGCGCTGCCCCTCGGCCACGATATGCGCCATGTCCGCGGTGATGCTGGCCCACGTCGGAACGCCTTTGTGAAACTTGCCGATGAAGCCCGCGTAGGAGTCGTGCACCCAGGCATCGAAGAACTGTTCCAGACCGCGGCTGGAGCCCGTCCTCTTCATCTGGGCGAAGATGTCGCGCGCGTTCGGGTTGAAGCCCTGATAAGCCTCTCGGTCACCCATCCAGTCACGCCCACGCGGCGATGGCGGATCGCCCAGCAGCATGATCTGCTTCCTGAAGATCGCTTCCCCGGCCCGGTAATTGTCGTGGCCGGACGGGTCCGGGTCGGTCGAACTGCACCATTGCGCGCTTTGCAGGTCATCGAAGCGCTTGTTGTTGGTGACCTGGTAGCGCCATGCGAGATAGCGAAGGCCGTGCTCCCGCAGCGCCACGTTCGTGTTGGGCACGGGGGTGGTGGAGACGCCAGAGTTTCGAAAGTAGTCATCCACGGCTTTTCGAACCGCATCGAGTCGCTCCAGCCCGAAGCGGTGGGGGAGTTTTGCGGCGACACCATCCTCCGAGCGCAACGCAATCCAAGGCATGTCCTGATGCGTTGTGCAGGTCTTGACGGCCGCCTCGTACATCTCATTGAGCGGCAGGATCGACAGTTTCAACCCTTCGTCCTTGATTGCCTTCACTCCACCTTGGGGTGGCGGGTAACGCGGGTCGATGGCCACCAAGTAGAAGCCCTTGCCCTGCTCACCGGCCGCATAGCCGCCGCCGACGTCGCTGTGCGCGCCGGGGCAATGGTGCTCGTGGCAGTGCTCCGGCAGGATGGTGCCCTCGGCGATGGCCACACTGTCGGCCGGGAAGTTGGTACGAAACTCTTGCAGCGCCACGTAGTGCAGGCAGTTCTTCACCTCGGGGTGGATGAGCAGGTCCTTCGCCTGCGCCCACCCGTTGTGCCCGGTGTTGCCGATGGCATTGGTCAGRCCCACCGAGGCGACGGTATCGAACAGGCCGAGCATGCGCACATAGCTCGGCACGCCGAACAGATTGCCGCCGATCAGCAGGTGCTCGTGCAGCCAGTTGACGAACACGCGGGCCTGYGCCGCGCCGCGGCTGAAGCCGAACACGTCGATGTAGATCGCCCCGATCTGCGGGCGCGTCGCGCGCGCCGTGACCTGCTGGCTCAGTTCGTTGCGCACCTTGGAGAGAAATTCGCGCAACCCGCGGGCGTTCCCAACCAGTCCCCGGTCCAGGCCGAGGTCATCGAGAATCTTTTGCTCCGCGGTCAGCCGGTACTGGCGATTGGCGGGATCCTGACTGGCATCGGGGACGCGGGTTGAGGAGCAGAGGGCGGCGAGTTGCTTCAATCCCAAGCGCCGCTGCTTTCCGTTGATAAAGCCGTGAACCGAATTGATGATCTGCAGCAGTCCATAGAGGATGCGAGCCTCACCGCCAGCACCCGCGGGCCCGCCCAAAACTTCGGCTACGGTCTTGTCAATCTCGCGGAAGGGCGTTCCGACTCCTGAAACGTAGTGAGCGAAAAAGCCATCATCGTTTCGATCCTTGTAGGCTTGCCAGAGCCTTACAGCATTGGTGTTGTTATTAGCACTGACATCTGTTTCTTTATTGTTGTCCGTGCCATCGAAGAAGATCCCTATATTGAGATTGCTCTGGCACTTGCACGCCTGCGCATGGGCCAAGGGCTGCGTGCGCTTCACGTCGGCAGGCTGAAGAACTGTCTTGAAATCACTCACGTTGTGTTGCTCCCTGGCTTGCTCGACTACTTGATCTTGGTGGTTGGCTGAGGCCCCTCGCTCGGAAGCGGTGCATAGTCAGGGGCGGGGCCAAAAGGGTATTTGGGGCCGGGATACTTTGTGCTGTTGGGCCAGAGCCAACTCACCCAGAGTTCGACATGATTGCCCGGCATGAAGTGCACATACAGACCGGAACTGTCGCCCGGCTCCACCGCGAAGTGGACGGGGACCGTGGCCTCGTGTTCTTCTTCTTTACATTGTTGGCTCAGATCTTCGAGTCGGCCGTTCACGAACTTCATACCGCCTATGTCACAGGTCTGCCACTTCACATTCACCAGAACGGGCTTGGTGATCTTGCGCGGCAGTAGGACGCAGCAAGAGGTGGCACCTCCGCCGCCCCAACCGGAACTGCGGCCGTACGAGTGGCCGTTCAGGTAGAAGCTGGGCACTCCGATTTTTTTTCCGTAGTGCCCCACCGCCGAGACGGGGGCGCCGATCATGTCTTTGTCCGGCACGAGGTCATCGGCGCTGGTGGCGCAGCCGGTAGCGAGTGCGGCCACTGCGAAGGCAGCGATCAGGTGGCGGGCGATTTGGCCCGCGGATTGGAAAAGGCTCATGGCCCGATGTCTCCTTGTTTGAACTCGCTCATGTCGTGGTGCTCCCTCGCTTGCTCGATCACTTGATCTTGGTGGTTGGCTGAGGCCCCTCGCTCGGAAGCGATGCATAGTCAGGGGCTGGGCCAAATGGGTACTTCGGGCCGGGGTACCTCGGCCCCGACGGCAATGTGTCTGCGTACCAAAGCTCGACCCTGTTGCCCGGGAGGAAATGGACAAAAAGCCCGGCCCCTCCTTCCCCCGGTTGGACCTCGAAGTGGACGGGGACCGTGGCCTCGTGTTCTTCTTCTTTGCATTGTTGACTCAGATCTTCGAGTCGGCCGTTCACGAACTTCATACCGCCTATGTCACAGGTCTGCCACTTCACATTCACCAGCACGGGCTTGGTGATCTTGCGCGGCAGAAGGACGCAGCAAGACGTGCCACCTCCGCCGCCCCATCCGGAACTGTTTCCGTACGAGTGGCCGTTCAGGTAGAAGCTGGGCACTCCGATCTTTTTTCCGTAGTGCCCCACCGCCGAGACGGTGACGCCCACCATGTTTTTGTCCGGCACGAGGTCATCGGCGCTCGTGGCGCAACCGGTAGCGAGTGCGGTCACTGCGAAGGCAGCGATCAGGCGACGGGTGATTGGGCCCGCGGATTGGAAAAGGCTCATGGCCCGACGTCTCCTTGTATGTCCGTGTTGATGCCGATCCCCGCCATGTCGGCGCGCGGGCGTCAATGCGCTGACGCAGCTGCTGCGCGAAGCTCTTGCCTGACGCGAACGTCGTCCTTGAGCCAGGCGCCGTTGCTCGCGAAGACTCGTCGAGCAAAGTCCCACAACATGCCCCGGCGTGCGCCTTCGCCCCTCTGCGCCTCGTGCCGCCGCCAGAGCGTCACGCAATAGTTCGCCGTGTCGTAATGCCATTGCAGGTACTTGGCCTCGATGCGAGGCGGGTCGAGCTCCAGATGGGCAAGCAGCGCATCGGGCTCGCCCGCCTGAATCAGCTTGGCAATCTGCTCCTCGCTGAGCTGGATCGCATCGGGCAGGCCGGTGTTGCCGAGGCGGGTTTCGCTCAGCGGCAGCGTGACCGCCTCATTCCGGCGGTCTTTTGCCGTCCAGGAGACCATTGGCGCCGTCAAGGCGTCCCACTGCTCCTGAGTGAGCACCTGTGGGAGATAGGCGAGCACCCGGCCGTCCGCGATGCGCAGACCGTAGGTGTCGCCGTCGCTGTCACGAAAGGACGCGAACTGGCGCATGTGCTTTGCCAAGTCCTGGAGCCTCAGTTCGCTTTGAATCTCGGAGGTGTGGATCGGGTATGGGAATGCGTTCACCGCGCGCAAAAATTCCTGYCACTCCGGAGAGTCCTTTTCGAACATCTCGTAGGCCACCAGAAAAGGTCCCGCCAGACGCAGATCGTCATGGGCCAGCAGAGGGGCCAACCACGGTGACTTCTTGTCGGCAAAAATCTTCGATCGGCTGACCATGCCGTAGACCATGGCACCATCCATCAGGCAATACCCGTTCATCGTCGTGCCTCAGATCTTGGCGATGGCGCTGCCGCTGCGGGCCGCCTTGAGCAGGCAGGGGATGCAGACGCTGGTCGGCAACTCGGGCAACAGCGGGGTCAGCGACTTGGGACCGAAGGTCTGATGGTCGCCAGCCCAGACGTGGTGCGCGGCGGGCGTGAAGAACTGAAAGCCCTTGGCGTCGATCTGGAATGCGCTCTCCGCGGCTTCAAACGAGATGCCCTTCTTCGCCTTGAGCCTGATCCAGTCGGTGGAGCTGATGAGTTCGATCGCCTTCTTTGCAACCAGCTCGATCATGTCGTCCTGGGCCTGCACCTGCACCGCGCCCTTGGCCGCAAAAATGCGAATGCCGGTGTTGTAGGCAAAGAGGCGGATCGCGTCCATCGCGCTCGCAAGAAGGCTCTTGCCACTGCTGACGCTGGTGTGGCCGCCGCTCGTGGCGGCAAGGTGCGCACCCGATGCCAGGTGCAGGTTGTCCGCAGCCGTCGCCGCAATGGCGGCCGCGCTGGCCAGGACGAGGTGGGGACGAGTGAGTTCCGGGAACTCTCCTGGCCCCGCCGTGCCTCCCTTGATCTCGTCGTTCAACGCCTTGAGTTGCTCGCTGACCGTCTCCTGGTCCTTCTTCGCATCCTGCACGTCATGCTGCTGCGCGAGCGAGGCCAGCGTCTCGTGCTGGTCGCGCGCCTGGGTGAAGCGGTGCACGGCTTCGCCCATGTCCTTCACATGGGCCTGCGCGCGTTCACGGCCATAGGTCGTGATCAGCGTGCCCATCATCGAGCGGAAGGCGGCGTGACCGTCGGTGCGCAGCTCGAGGCCCTCGCCGCGCGCATCCTTCCTGCCTGCGTTGTCGTCGATTCGCACGATGCGTCCGAGGCTGAGCGAACTGCTCTGGTGGTCGCACTTCGCCTGGACCTGGATCTCGCCGATGGTGTCGTCGAGGATCAGGTGGTTCGAGCGCCCCATGGCGCTGTTGCCGCCTTCGTGCGTCAACTCGCGGCTGCGGTAGCCCGACAACGCGGCCTGGTCCGGCAACGACCAGGGCGGCATGTTGACCTGGTTGTGCAGCCGGGCGGTGCAGACCGGCAGGTCGGCATCGTTGTTGACGTATTCGATCAGCACCTCTTGCCCGATGCGCGGCAGGTGCATTGCGCCGAGCTGATTGCCCGCCCATGGTGAACTCACCCGCACCCAACAACTGCTGCGCTGGTCGTTCTCGCCCATGCGGTCCCATGGAAACTGCACCTTGATGCGCCCAAGCGAATCGGTCCAGATGTTCTGGCCGGCGGGCCCGACGACGCGCGCGGTCTGCGGTCCCGGGCGCGGCTTGGGCTGGGTCAGCGCCGGGCGCAGCGGCTCCTTCACGGGATGCGCCGTGAACTCGACCTCGACCCTCCAGCCCGCCTTGTGTCCTGGCTCCGCATTCTGGGACTGGCTGTTCTGCGCCACGTCCTGGATCAGGAAGTGGGTGTCGAGAATCAGGTACTCGGCGTTCGCCTTGTCACGTGGGTGCCGCTGCAGCCGAAATGTGCAGCCGGGCACCATGCCTCTGAGATTGCCGCGGCCCTGTGCACGCGCGCCATGGGTACGCAGCGCCTCCATGCGCAGCAGGGCGAGGTGGCTGCCTTCCTCCCGGGGGTCGTTCGCCTCGGCGGTGCCCGCTTTCGGCTGCGCGTAGTGGCTGCCGCCCGCATCGGCGTGCCACTGGTAGACCTCGCTGTCGGCCTGTCCGGTCGGCCTCGGGTCCCGTCGGCTGGCGCTCAGGTCTGCCCTGGGGCGGGTGTAGTCGTAGTCGCGCGTGGCGTAGCGCCCGCTGGTGAGGCGGTTCTCCGGCATGAAGCTGTGCACATACTCGGCGTCGACCTTCCAGCCGGGGGCGTGGTATTCGACTTCATGGTAGGCCTCGCTGGGATTCTTTGCGTACGCGCCCATCGCATCGCTCAGCACGAGGCGATGCTTGCCCTCCGAATGTTCGAAGTGGTAGCTGATTCCCCACTCTTGACACAGGCGCTCGAAGAACTCGAAGTTGGTCTCGTTGAACTGGGTCTGGTAGTCGCGCACCGGGTAGGTGTCGTACAGGATCTTGTGGACGGGATAGCTATAGTCCGCCAGCATTTCATCGAGGATCTGGACGACTGTCTTGTTCTGGTAGATCTTGGAATTGGTGCTGAGTGTCGTCAGGTGAAGCCAGGGGCGCAGCGTCAGCGCGTACTGGATGTGCCGGCCTTCCTCGCCCAGCATGACGGCCTTGGTGATGAGGGCGTTGATCTGACGCGTGCCCGCACCGATGTGGTCCATGCTGCGGCCGACCGTGCCGGGGCGGAACTCGCCCGAGCCATCCAGGTCGATCGAGCAACTGATGTCGAGGCCGATGAAGGCGTCGAGGTCGAAGTCGGCGGCTTCGCTGGCGACCAAATTCAACGCATCGGGCGTCTGGAGCAGTAGTTCGTATTCGAACAGGCGGTTCATGCCCTCGTGGCCCGAAAGGCGTATGGGCTCAAGCGCGGGCTGGCCCATCGAAACCGGAATGGCTGCGCTCTGAACTTTGAGCGTGCTCGCTCGACCTGTGCCGAGGTTGAAGACTGTCATTGGTCTCTTGTCGTAAATTCTGGTTCTTGCTCGGTCGTTGCTTTGAGCGAGCCGCGATGCTTTCGCTGACTGCAGGGCGGTAGCCTGCCCATCATCCCCGGGGTGATCGCGGCGGTAGCGGCACTGGTTGAAGATGGGACGATTCCGCTGTGCAACTGAGAAAAATCTCTTGGCCAAGGTGACGCAGACTCGCGGGCGAAACCGCGAGGAGGGTCACCTCAGCTACAAGCGATAGGCGGTCGAACCATGCTCGATGTAAGTCACGCTGCGCTTCACGGAGCGTTCATGCCGGCCGAGGTCAAGATCGGCGGCATGGGTTCAGATCCAGATCGCCTACTGCCGCCATGGCGCACCACGTACAACAACCATGCTGCAGATCTCCTCCGACTTGGCATTTCCGAACCGGGCTCGTTCGGGCTCTCGCCTCGAAGACGTGCGTCTTGCTGGTGCCGACGGCACCATGATCATGGAGTTGGCGTTGGGGTGGCAAAGCCGTGGCGCTCGTGCGCGCCTGGCAAAGCCAGTCCGCGGTGCTTCACCAACGGCCCTGGCTGCGCCGGTCGAAGCAAACGGCGCAGTGGTTGTCCTACGGCCGCGCGCAGCGCGCCGGTTCGTGGGCAGTCGCGGAACCGGCTTCGCCGGGCCGCTGACTGCGCCCCCGGTAGGGGGTGGGCGCCCGACACGAAGTGCGGGCAACCTGGGGGGGAGCTGCTTCACTCCGGCGGAACGTCGCCTTTCTTCTGCCGCTCGCGGAACAGTGCCGCACGCATGAGGAAAATGGTCGTGACCGGTGCCGTCAGCGCGACGAAGAGCGCGATCAGCACGGCGTGCAGGAACAGGCTGTGTCCCTGCACCGAGAAGTAGATGATGGTCGCCAGCGTCATGCACCACACGCCCAGGGTCGCACCGAGTGTCGGCGTATGGATGCGGCGGAAGAAGGTGGGCACGCGCACCAGCCCGAACGAGCCGATGGCGGCGAAGGCGGCGCCGACCACCGCGAACACCGCGGTGAGTATCTCCGCCCACAGCGGCAGGGCTTCAGTCATTCCATCCTCCACGCGCGGCGCTCATTCGATCACCTCGCCGCGAAGAAGGAACTTGGCGATCGCAGTCGAGCCGACGAAGCCGAACAGCGCGATCAGCATCGCGGCCTCGAAGTAGACGTTGCTGGCATAGACGATGCCGAGCACCAGCATCATCAGCATGCCGTTGATGTAGAGGCAGTCGAGGGCCATCACGCGGTCCTGCGCGGTGGGGCCGATCAGCAGGCGGTAGAGCGCGCACAGCATGGCCACCGCCAGCAGCAGCAGCGCGAGCTTGAGCGCCCACAGGAGGACGGGCGTCATGATTCGAAGATCTCCATCAGCGGCCGTTCGTAGCGCGCCTTGACCATCGCGACGAAGGCCGGCACGTCGTCGAGGTCGAACACGTGGATCAGCAGGGTCGAGCGGTCGAGGGAGATCTCGCCCCAGGCGGTGCCGGGCGTCAGGCAGATGATCATCGCGAGCACCGCCAGCGCGTTGGGATCGCGCACTTCGAGCGGCACGCGCACGAAGCGCGGCGCCATCTGGTCGTTGCGCCGGGTCAGCAGCAGGCGCGCCACCGTCAGCGCCGAATGGACCAGGTCGTAGGTGACCACACCGCAGAGGCGCAGCGCCACCGCGGGGCGGCGCATCCGGACCCTGGCAGGGCGCAGCGACTGGGTCAGCACCGGCACCGCCAGCGCGAGGATCGCCGCCAGCAGCAGCGTGGCTGCATCCAGCGACTGGTTCAGCAGCAGCCAGACCACGAAC
This sequence comes from Variovorax sp. P1_G12, assembly GCF_056405555.1. Classification (NCBI taxonomy): domain Bacteria; kingdom Pseudomonadati; phylum Pseudomonadota; class Betaproteobacteria; order Burkholderiales; family Comamonadaceae; genus Variovorax; species Variovorax sp. P1_G12. Next base: position 100,434 of record NZ_JBFUBW010000013.1, read on the forward strand.
AGGGCCAGCGACAGCGACGGGGAGGGCAGCCAGCGCTTCATCATTTGGCGGCTTTCGCAGCAGGGGCGACCGGATTGGGGACCTGGATCGCGCCGAGCACGGCGTTTCGATAGGCGGTCGGCCTGAGCAGGCCCTCGGCGGTGGCGGCGGCATGCAGCATCACCGGGCCGGCGGCGAGTGTGAGCGCAAGGCAGGTCCCCAGCAGCGCGGCGACCGGCAGCACCTCGAGCGCGGGCAGCGCGGGCATGGTCGCGTGGGCCTGGGTCCAGAAATGACGGATGCCGGTGCGGCCCAGCGCGAGCAGCGACAGGAAGCCCGACACCAGCAGCAGCGTCATGAAGGTCCAGGCCGCCGAAGTGACATGACCGGCGTCGAGCAGTCCCGAGAGCATCGCGAACTTGCCCACGAAGCCCGACAGCGGCGGCAGGCCCGCCAGYAGCACCGTGCAGCCGACGAAGCTGAGGCCGAGGAAGACCACGCCGGCCGGGATGGCACGGCCGTAGAGCGCCTGGGCATCGTCGTCGAGGTTCACGTCGTCGAGCCTCTGGAGGTCCTCCGACAGGAAGGGGGCGCCGCCGGCCGCTTCGTGCGGCGCGACGCTCAAGCCGGCGTTGCGCCAGCGCTCGACCATGTCGATCAGCAGAAAGAAGGCGCTGGCCGCCAGCGTCGAGCTCAGCAGGTAATAGAGCGCACCGGCCCAGACGGCCGGCTGGCCGAAGCCGATCGCAGCCAGCAGGGTGCCGGCCGAGATCAGCACGCTGAAGCCCGCGAGGTTCGACAGCCGCTGCGTGCCGACGATGCCGAGCGCGCCGACGAACAGCGTTGCGAGCCCGATCACCACCAGCACGCCCTGGCCGAACTGGGCCGAGGCGCCGGTGTCGGGCGCGAACAGCAGGGTCCACAGGCGCAGCAGCGTGTAGATGCCGAGCTTGGTCAGGAGCGAGAACACCGCGCCCACCGGCGACACCGCGGCGCTGTAGGCCGGCACCAGCCAGAAGTTGAGCGGCCAGGCCCCGGCCTTGGCGAAGAAGGCGGTGGCCAGGATGGCGGCGGCGGCATGCACCAGTCCGCGGTCGGCCGGCGCGATCTGCGCGATGCGCACGCCGAGGTCGGCCATGTTGAGCGTGCCGGTCACGCCGTAGAGCAGCGCGGCGCCGACCAGGAACAGCGACGAGGCCGCGAGGTTGATCGCCACGTAGTGCAGTCCGGCCTGCACCCGGAGCCGGCCGGAGCCGTGCAGCAGCAGGCCGTAGGAGGCGGCCAGCATCACCTCGAAGAAGACGAACAGGTTGAACAGGTCGCCGGTCAGGAAGGCGCCGTTGAGGCCCATGAGCTGCAGCTGCAGCAGCGGGTGGAAGTGAACCCCGGCGCGGTCCCAGCGCGAGGTGGAGTAGATCGAGGCGGCGAAGGCCACCACGCCGGTCAGCGCGACCATCATCGTCGACAGCCGGTCGGCCACCAGCACGATGCCGAAGGGCGCGCGCCAGTTGCCCGGCAGGTAGACGCCGATCGAGCCGGGCCCGCCGCCGGTGTCGGGCGCGTTGACCCAGCGCAGCAGCGCCAGCGCGGCCAGCAGTCCGATCAGGCCCGAGACCACGCTGAGCGCCGACTTGGTGCGGCGGCGCTGCTCGCCGAGCAGCAGCATCAGGGCGGCGGTGAGCATCGGTACCAGGATCGGCACCGCGATCAGGTGCGGCATGCTGAAGTCGAGCAGGCGGTCGAGGAAGGCGAACAGCTCGTTCATTCCTGCGGCTCCCGGCGTTCCTCGCCGTCCACGTGGTCGGTGCCCGTGAGGCCGCGCGAGGCCAGCAGCACGACCAGGAACAGCGCGGTCATCGCGAAGCCGATCACGATCGCGGTCAGCACCAACGCCTGCGGCATCGGGTCGGCGGTGTTGGCGAGCGTGGCGCGCACGCCCGGCGTCAGCACCGGTTCGCTGTCGACCTTGAGCCGGCCCATGCTGAAGATGAAGAGGTTGACCGCATAGGAGATCAGGGTCAGGCCCATGATGACCTGGAAGGTGCGCGGGCGCAGCAGCAGGTAGACACCCGAGCCGGCCAGGATGCCGATGGCGATGGCGAGCACGATTTCCATCAGGCGGCGGCCTCCGCTTCGGCCGCGACGCGCGCGGCTTCCTTCTCTTCCTGTTCGTCGACCCAGCGATGGCTGCGGATCGATTGGTGGGCGAGGGCGGTCAGGATCAGCATGGTTGCTCCGAGCACCAGCGAGAACACGCCCATGTCGAAGAACAGCGCGCTCGGCACGTGCACCTCGCCCAGCAGCGGCAGGTGCAGGTGCGCGGTGTGGGTGGTGAGGAAGGGGTAGCCCAGCGCCATGGCGCCGCCGCCAGTGGCCAGCGCCAGCAACAAGCCGGCCGCGATCCAGCGCCGCGGGTAGATGCGCAGGTGTTCCTCGACCCATTCGGTGCCCGAGACGATGAACTGCAGCACCAGCGCCACCGACATCACGAGCCCGGCGACGAAGCCGCCGCCCGGCTGGTTGTGGCCTCGCATGAAGAAATAGACCGACACCAGCACCGACAGCGGCAGCAGCAGCCGCACCAGGACGGCCGGCACCATCAGGTAGCCGACCGCGGTGTCCTTGGCCCGGCGCGGGTTGATCAGGTCGCTGCTGCCGTCGTCCGGCTGCAGGCGCTGCTGGATCGGCAGCGCCATCGATTCGGGCGCCGGACGGAAGCGGCGCAACAGCGCGTAGACCGTCAGCGCCACCACGCCCAGCACGGTGATCTCGCCCAAGGTGTCGAAGCCGCGGAAGTCGACCAGCATCACGTTGACCACGTTGCTGCCGCCGCCGTCGGTCAGTGCATGGTCGAGGAAGAAGGGAGAAATGCTCTGCGGGAAATTGCGGGTCATCACGGTCCAGGCCAGCGCGGCGAGGCCGGCGCCGGCCGCGATGGACAGCCCCAGGTCGCGCCCGCGTCGCGCCAGCGGCCGCAGGCCGTGGCGATAGCGATCGGCCTGCGCATCGCGCATCGGCAGCCAGCGCAGGCCGAGCAGGATCAGCACGGTGGTCACTGCTTCCACCACCAGTTGCGTGAGCGCCAGGTCGGGCGCCGAGAACCAGATGTAGGTGATGCAGCACACCAGCCCCGCACCCGAGGCCAGCATCAGCGAGGCGAGCCGGTGGAACTTGGCCTGCCAGGCCGCGCTCAGCGCACAGACCGCGCCGATCAGCCAGGTCATCGCGAACATCGGCGAGAACGGCAGCGGCGCGCGTGCGCCGCGGGCCACCGGCGTGATCCAGAGCGCGGCGCCGGCGCCGGCCACTGCGACCGCGACCAGCAGCATCAGCTGCGTCTGCAGCCGGCGCGTGCCGAGCAGGCGCCGGCTTCGGCGGCCGGCCTCGCTGAGCCGGGCCATCACGTTCTCGAAGACGCGCTGGCCATCGAGACCGTGCAGCAGCGGCGTGTACTCGAGGGCGCCGCGGCGGCGGCCGCGTCGGTGCATCAGATAGAGCAGGGCACCGCCCGCCAGCGCGATGAAGCTCATCAGCAAGGGCAGGTTGAAGCCGTGCCACAGCGCCAGGCTGTAGGCGGGCAGCTCGCCGCCCACCACCGGCGTGGCCGCCGCGGCGAGGAAGGCGCCCACCGACCAGGCCGGCGCCACCCCGACCACCAGGCAGACCAGCACCAGCAGCTCCACCGGCACGCGCATCCAGTGCGGCGGTTCATGGGGCTGCTTCGGTACGTCGGGTCCGCAGGGCGGGCCGTAGAAGACGTCGAAGACGAAGCGCGCCGAATAGGCGACGCTGAAGATGCCCGCCAGCGTGGCGATGACCGGCAGGCTCTTGTCGACCCAGGGCGTCGACTGGATGAAGACGGTCTCGGCGAAGAACATCTCCTTCGACAGGAAGCCGTTGAGCAGCGGCACGCCGGCCATTGACGCGCTGGCGATGATCGCCAGCGTGCCGGTGATCGGCATCACTTTCAGCAGGCCGCTGAGCTTGCGGATGTCGCGGGTGCCGGTCTCGTGGTCGATGATGCCTGCCGCCATGAACAGCGAGGCCTTGAAGGTCGCGTGGTTCATGATGTGGAACACCGCCGCGACCGCTGCCAGCGGGCTGTTGAGGCCGAGCAGCAGCGTGATCAGCCCGAGGTGGGAAATGGTCGAATAGGCCAGCAGCGCCTTGAGGTCGCGCTGGAACATCGCGATGTAGCCGCCGAGCAGCAGCGTGATCGCGCCGGCGCCGCCCACCAGCCAGAACCACTGCTCGGTGCCCGAGAGCACCGGCCACAGCCGCGCCAGCAGGAACACGCCGAGCTTCACCATGGTGGCCGAGTGCAGGTAGGCCGAGACCGGTGTCGGCGCCGCCATGGCGCGCGGCAGCCAGAAGTGGAACGGGAACTGTGCGCTCTTGGTGAAGGCGCCGAGCAGCACCAGCACCAGCACCACCGGATAGAGCGTGCTGGCGCGGATCAGGTCGCCCGAGGCCAGCACCACGTCGAGGTCGTAGCTGCCGACGATGCGGCCCAGCAGCAGCACGCCGGCCAGCAGGCACAGGCCGCCGGCGGCGGTCACGGTGAGCGCCATGCTGGCGCCGCGCCGCGCATCGCGCCGGTGGTGCCAGTAGCCGATCAGCAGGAAGGAGAACAGGCTGGTGAGCTCCCAGAACATCACCATCTGGATCAGGTTGCCCGACAGCACCACGCCCATCATCGCGCCCATGAAGGCGAGGAGGAACGAGAAGAAGCGCGGCACCGGGTCCGAGGCCGACATGTAGTAGCGCGCATAGAGCACCACCAGCGCGCCGATGCCCAGCACCAGCATGCAGAAGAGCCAGGCGAAGCCGTCCATGCGGAACGACAGGTCGAGGCCGAGCGCGGGCAGCCACTCGACCTGCTGGCGGATCACGTTGCCGTTGGAAATGCTCGGAAACAGCCACCCGACCTGCACTGCGCAGCCCAGCGCGACCAGGCCCGCCAGTGTCGACTCCCGGTTGCGCGCGTTCGATGGCAGCAGTGCGGCGAGCACGCTGGCGATGAAGGGGAGTGCAACGAGGGCAACAAGGGGCATTGCGGTCGATTCTATCGACCGACCCCGCGGCCCATCCCCGGATCAGGCGATGAACTGCTGCGCCGTGCGGATGCCGAGCCAGGTGAGGACCAGCGAGCCGGCCACGTGCACCGCGGCGGTGCCCAGCGCGAGCGCGAGGCGGTCGTGCATCAGCATGGCGACGACCTCGGCCGAGAAGCTCGAGAAGGTGGTGAGCCCACCCAGGAAGCCGGTGATCAGCGCCAGCCGCCAGACCGGGTCGAGTTGCGGCATGGCCTGGAACACCGCGACCGCGATACCGATCAGGTAGCCGCCGACCAGGTTCGCCGCCAGCGTGCCCCAGGGCAGCGACCCGGGCGCCGACAGCCAGTTGTTGAGGCCCCAGCGGCTGAGGGCGCCGATGGAGGCGCCGGCACAAATGGCGATGATGTAAAGAGGCATGTGGGGCGCAATGCTCTCACGGCGCCATCTGCTGCGGCAACCAGGTCACGACCTGCGGCACGAAATAGATGATCAGCACCGCCGCCACCATCAGGAAGAACATCGGCAGCGTGACGCGCGCGATGTAGATCAGGTCACGGCCGGTCATGCCCTGCAGCACGAACAGGTTGAAGCCCACCGGCGGCGTGATCTGCGCCATCTCCACCACCAGCACGATGAAGATGCCGAACCACACCGGGTCGATGCCCGCGGCCGTCACGGTTGGCATGATCACGCCCATCGTCAGCACCACCATCGAGATGCCGTCCAGGAAGCAGCCGAGCACGATGTAGAACAGGGCCAGCATCATGATGAGCTGGAACTTCGACAGCCCGAGCGAGCCGATCCATTCGGCCAGGTGCCGCGGCAGCCCGATGTAGCCCATCGAAAGCGTCAGGAAGGCGGCGCCGGCGAGGATCAGCGCCATCATGCAATAGAGCCGTGTCGCGCCCAGCAGCGATTCCTTGAAGGTGCCCCAGTCGAGCGAGCCCTGCAGCGCCGAGATGACCAGCGCGCCGACCACGCCCACGGCGGCGGCCTCGGTGGCGGTGGCGATGCCGGCGTAGATCGAGCCCAGCACCGAGAGGATCAGCAGCGCGACCGGGATCAGGCTCAGCGAGGCGCGCAGCTTCTCGATGAACGGCATCGGCGGATCGGCCGGCGGCACCCGGTCCGGATGCAGCAGGGCCCAGACGGCGATGTAGCCCGAGAACAGCACGGCCAGCATGATGCCCGGTACCACGCCGGCGATGAAGAGCCGGGCGATCGAGACGTCGGCGCTCACGCCGTAGACGATCATGATGATCGAGGGCGGGATCAGCAGGCCCAGCGTGCCCGCGCCGGCCAGGGTGCCGATCACCATGTCGTCCGGATAGCCGCGCCGCTTGAGCTCGGGCAGCGTCATCTTGCCGATGGTCGCGCAAGTGGCGGCGCTCGAGCCCGACACCGCGGCGAACACGGCGCAGCCGGCCACGTTGGTGTGGAGCAGCCGCCCGGGCAGGCTCTGCATCCAGGGCGCGAGCCCCCTGAACATGTCCTGCGACAGCTTGGTGCGGAACAGGATCTCGCCCATCCAGAGGAACAGCGGCAGCGCTGTCAGCGTCCAGCCCGAGGCCGAGCCCCAGATCGTGACCGCCATCGCGTCGCCGGCCGGGCGGGCGGAGAACAGCTGCATGCCGATCCAGGCGACACCCGAGAGCGTGAGCCCGATCCAGACGCCGCTGCCCAGGATCAGGAACAGCGAGAGAATCAGCAGGCCGGCAACCGCGATGTCACTCATGGCGCAGCGCCTCGGCGTTCATCTGCAGCGGCCGTCCGTACCATTCGACGAAGAATTCGTCGACGGTGGCGATCGCGAACACCACCGCGCCGAGGGCCATGCTCAGTTGCGGCAGCCACAGCGGCGTCGCATCGTTGCCGGTGGAGATGTCGTTGTAGCCATGAGATTGCCAGGCCAGCCGCACGCTGTAGAAGGCGAACAGCGCCGCCAGCAGCGCGGCGGCGCCGCAGGCCCAGCGCTCCAGCCAGCGGCGGCCGGCCGGATTCAGCCGCGAGACAATCAGGGTGACGCGGATGTGCTCGCCGCGCTTGAGCGTGTGGGCCAGCGCCAGGAAGCCGGTGCCGGCCATCAGGTAGCCGGCATAGGCGTCGATGCCGGGGATGTTGAAGTGCAGTTGCCGTCCGATGATCGACAGCAGCACCATCACCAGCAGGCCGACCATGAAAAGCGCCGCCAGGGCGGCGGCGCTGTCGTAGAGGAAATCGAGTGTCTTGCGCATCGCTGGCCGGACTTTCGTCCCTACATCTTCTTGTAGGCGTCGATCACGGTCTGTCCTTCGGGTCCGGCTTTCTCGATCCATTCCTTGATCATGGTGTCGCCGACCTTCTTCATGTCGGACTTGAGCTGGGCCGAGGGGGCGTGGATGGTCATGCCGTTCTTCTTCAGCAGGTCGAGGTACTCGAGGTTCTTCTTCTTCGACACCTCCCAGCCGCGCTTCTCGGCTTCGGCACCGGCCTTGAGCAGCGCTTCCTGCGAGGGCTTGTCCAGGGCGTCGAAGGCCTTCTTGTTGACCAGCACCGCGTTCTTGGGCAGCCAGGCCTGGGTATCGTAGAAGTTCTTGATGTATTCGTAGGTCTTGGTGTCGTACCCGGTCGAGCCGGAGGACATGTAGGACTCGATCACGCCGGTGGCCATGGCCTGCGACAGCTCTGCCTGCTGCACCGTCACGGGCTGGGCGCCGACGAGCTCGCCGATGCGCGCGGTGGCGGGGCTGTAGGCGCGCCACTTCACCCCCTTGAGGTCGGCGGCCGAGGCGATCTCCTTCTTCACGAAGATGCCTTGAGGCGGCCAGGCCACCGCATAGAGCAGCGTCATGCCCTGCTCGGCCAGCTTTTTCTCGAGCACCGGCTTCTGGGCCTGGTAGAGCTTCCAGGCGGCGTCGTAGCTGTCGGCCAGGAAGGGAATGCCGTCGGCACCGAACATCTGCCACTCGTTCTGGTAGTTGACGAGCAGGATCTCGCCCATCTGCGCCTGGCCGCCCTGCACCGCGCGCTTGATCTCCGGCGCCTTGAACAGGGCCGCGTTGGGATGCACCGTGATCTTGAACTTGCCGCCGCTGGCCTTGTCGACGTCACCGGCGAACTGCGTGATGTTCTCGGTGTGGAAATTGGTGGCGGGGTATGCCGTGGGCAGGTCCCACTTGGTCTGCGCGAAGGTCGCTGCGCAGAGGGTGAGGCCAGCGAGTGCGATACCGAACTTGTGATTCATGGGCTCTCCGGAACGTGCGAAAGTGGAACAGGCGACGGGCAGCATACGTGCAAATATCGGGCCACTGCTCGGGCATTTCCCTGCCATCAGCGGCGCCGCGCCGGAAGAACGCGGCCATGAAAAAGCCGCCCTGGGGCGGCTTTGGTTCAGCAACGGCGCTCGTGCGCCGTGCGTGCGATCACGGCTTGGAAGCCGCCTTGGCTGCCCCGGTGGCGGCCTTCTTCGGCTCGGCCTTGAGCTCGCTCGTGGCAACCGGCGCCGGCGCCGGCGCTGCACCGAAAGCCTGGCCGTTCACCGTCAGGCCCTCGGCCGACAGCTTGGCCGCCGCCTTCTCCTTCACGCCCTTGACCCGGGTCATGAAGTCCGGCCAGTCCTTGAACGGCGCCTCCTTGCGCGCTTCGATGATGCGCTTGGAGAGCGCCGGACCCACGCCCTTGACGCCATCGAGCTCCGCATCGGTCGCCTTGTTGGCATCGACCGCCGCCCAGGAGGCGACCGCAAACAACATGGCCGCAACGGCCACGATCTTCTTCATCATTTTTTCTCTCCCTGACATGGTGTGAGAAGCGCCGAAACGCCCCACCGCGCGCCGAGTGCGCCCGGCGCGGAAGATGATAGCGACGAAGCGCCGCCGGCGGAAGATTCAAAGTTCCTCGACGCGCCGCGGCGGGTAGCTGTCCCAGGCCTGGCAGCCCGGGCAATGCCAGAAGTACTGGTGGGCCTCGAAGCCGCAGGCCGCACAGCGGTAGCGCATCAGCGGCCGGGTCGCCTGGTCGAGCGAGCGCTGCACCTGCGGGTGGAACTGTTCGTTCTCGAAGCGTTCGCCCGCCAGCCAGCGCGACGCCGCCACCAGCGAGGGGTGGTGCGCCAGATGGGCGATGTAGCCGTCGCGCGGCTCGGGCGAGGTCGCCGCGTCGTCCGACGAGGCGTCCTCGGGCAATGCCGGCGTGCCGCCGAGCGCGATGATCGCCTCGAGCACGTCGATCGAGGGCGATGCGATATAGCGGCGCTGCAGCAGCGCGAGCGCCTCGCCCGAGCGCTGCGACGCGACCGCGGCCTGTTGCATGGCCGCCGCATACAGCGGGAGCGCCAGCGGGGCGGTCTCACTCAGTGCCGCCAGCGTGTCGAAAGCCGCCGCCGCGTCGCCCTTGCGCAGTTGCAGCGTAGCGGTGTCGATCGCCGGGCGCGGCGCCTCCGGCGCCAGCACCACGGCCTGCTGCAGCAGCCGCGCCGCGGCGTCCGGGTCGCCGCCGGCCACGCGCTCGGCCGCCTGTTCGCACAGGTGGTGGGCACGCCGCGTGCTGTAGCTGGCTTGCTCGGATTCGTCGAGCTTCTGGGCGACGTCTTTGGCCTGCGCCCATTCGCGCGAGCGTTCGTAGATCGCCAGCAGCGACAGCCGGGCCTCGTTCTCGTAGCGTGTCCCTTCGAGCTTCTGCAGCGCGGCTTCGGCGCGGTCGAGCAATCCGGCGCGCAGGAAGTCCTGCGACAGCGCGTGCTGTGCGCGGTCGCGGTCGGCGCGGCTCAGGTCGCCCCGGCCCAGCAGATGCTCGTGCACGCGCACCGCGCGCTGGTATTCGCCGCGGCGCCGAAAAAGGTTGCCGAGCGCAAAGTGCAGCTCCTGCGTATCGGGGTCGTTCTGCACCGCCTCGATGAAGGCGTCGATGGCCTGGTCCTGCTGCTCGTTGAGCAGGAAGTTGAGGCCGCGAAAGTAGGCCTTGGGGGCCTGGCGGTTCTCGATCCTGAGCTGCCTCAGGTCGAAGCGCGAAGCCAGCCAGCCGAGCACGAAGGCGATCGGCAGGCCGAGCAGCAACCAGCTGAAGTCAAAGTCCATGTTGACGCACGGCGGGCAGGTCGGTGGTGGCCGCGGGCGGCGCCGGGGCGGCGGAGGCGGTCACGGGAGGGACCGGGGCCGCGGGCAGTTGCGCCGCCGCGCTGCGGTGCTTCCACCAGCCCGGCAGCATGCCGAGCGCACCCACCACGAGGCCGCCCGCGAAGGCGGCCAGCACCACCAGCACCAGCGGCGCGCGCCACGAGGTGCCGAAGAAGAAGTAGACGGTGGCGTCGTGCTGGTTGTTCAGCGCGAAGGCGAAGAGGGTAAAAAAAATGGCTGCCTTGAGCAGCCACAGGAGATATTTCATGCGGGTCCCCGTTGGCCGGGGAATTCTATGTCGGCTGGATCGTCAGCCGTGTTTCTGCTTCTCTGCGTCGAGCAACGCCGTGCGCGCATCGACCGCTTCGCGCAGGGCCTTGCCCGGCTTGAAGTGCGGCACGCGCTTCTCGGGGATCTGCACGCTCTCGCCCGAACGCGGATTGCGCCCGATGCGTGGCGGGCGCCGGTTGACCGTGAAGCTGCCGAAGCCGCGGATCTCGATGCGATGCCCGCGCACCAGCGCATCGCCCATCGCGTCCAGGATGGTCTTGACGGCGTATTCGGCATCGCGGTGCGTCAGCTGCGCGAAGCGGGCTGCGAGTTCCTCGACAAGATCGGAGCGGGTCATGGCAAAGAGAAATGTAGGACGAAAAAAAAGGACAGAGCGGCGCCGGGCGCCAGCTCTGTCCCCGGACGCAGCTTACTTGTCGCTGTTGTCCAGCTTGGCGCGCAGCAGGGCGCCCAGGCTGGTCGTGCCCGCGTTCTCGCGTGCCGACTGCTGGCTCAGGCTGGCCATGGCGCCTTGCTCGTCGACCATGTCCTTCTGCTTGATCGACAGCTGGATGTTGCGGGTCTTGCGATCCACATTGACCACCACGGCCGTGACTTCGTCGCCTTCCTTGAGCACGTTGCGTGCATCTTCCACGCGGTCGCGGGAGATTTCGCTGGCGCGCAGGTAGCCGATGATGTCTTCGCCGAGGTCGATTTCAGCGCCGCGGGCGTCCACGGTCTTGACCTTGCCGGTCACGATCTGGCCCTTGTCGTTCACGGTCGTGAAGGTGGTGAACGGATCGCTGTCGAGCTGCTTGATGCCCAGCGAGATGCGTTCGCGGTCGACATCCACGGCCAGCACGATCGCTTCGACTTCCTGGCCCTTCTTGTAGTTGCGCACGGCGGTTTCGCCGGGCTCGTTCCACGAGAGGTCGGACAGGTGAACCAGGCCGTCGATGCCGGCAGCCAGACCCACGAACACGCCGAAGTCGGTGATCGACTTGATCGGGCCCTTGACGCGGTCGCCGCGCTTGGTGTTTTGCGCGAATTCCTGCCACGGGTTGGCCTTGCACTGCTTCATGCCGAGGCTGATGCGGCGCTTGTCTTCGTCGATTTCCAGAACCATGACTTCGACTTCGTCGCCCAGCGAGACGATCTTGTTCGGAGCGATGTTCTTGTTGGTCCAGTCCATTTCGGAGACGTGCACCAGGCCTTCGATGCCGGGTTCGAGCTCGACGAACGCGCCGTAGTCGGCGATGTTCGTGACCTTGCCGAACAGGCGGGTCGATTGCGGGTAGCGGCGCGAAACGCCCATCCACGGGTCGTCGCCCATTTGCTTCAGACCCAGCGAGACACGGTTCTTCTCGGTGTCGAACTTGAGGATCTTGGCGGTGATTTCCTGGCCGGCCTGCACCACTTCGCTCGGATGGCGGACGCGGCGCCATGCCATGTCGGTGATGTGCAGCAGACCGTCGATGCCGCCGAGGTCGACGAACGCACCGTATTCGGTGATGTTCTTGACGACGCCGCGCACGACTGCGCCTTCCTTCAGGGTTTCCATCAGCTTGGCGCGTTCTTCGCCCATGCTGGCTTCGACCACGGCGCGGCGCGAGAGCACCACGTTGTTGCGCTTGCGGTCGAGCTTGATGACCTTGAATTCGAGGGTCTTGTTCTCGTACGGGGTCAGGTCCTTGATCGGACGCGTGTCGATCAGCGAACCCGGCAGGAAGGCGCGGATGCCGTTGACCAGCACCGTGAGGCCGCCCTTGACCTTGCCGCTCGTGGTGCCGGTGACGAAGTCGCCGGATTCGAGGGCCTTCTCGAGCGCGAGCCACGAAGCCAGACGCTTGGCGGTGTCGCGCGAGAGGATGGTGTCGCCGTAGCCGTTTTCGACGCTGCCGATGGCAACCGAAACGAAATCGCCGGCCTGGACTTCGAGCTCGCCCTTGTCGTTCTTGAACTCTTCGATCGGCACGTAGGCTTCGGACTTGAGGCCTGCGTTGACCACGACGTGGTTGTGTTCGACGCGCACGACTTCGGCGGTGATGACCTCACCGGTGCGCATCTCCGAACGCTTCAGGGATTCTTCGAATAGGTCGGCAAAAGATTCAGACATGTGTTTTTCCTTCCGTCACGCAGGGTTTGCAGCAGCACGATTGCGACTGGCTTGGGTCTGGAGACGGCGGTTGTGTGGGCTTTGGGGCCCGGTTAGGGTTGAACAACCAGCAGGCCGGTGCGCTGTCGCGCGGCGGGGACCTGCTGGATCGAAATGCCGATCAAGAAGACTTGAAAGGCTGTACTTCCTGCCACCAGTGCAGCACCTGTTCGATCGATTGCTCGACCGAAAGCAAGGAGTTGTCCAGGAGGCGGGCATCAGGCGCCGGCTTGAGTGGCGCCACCTTGCGGGACGAATCCCGCCGGTCGCGCGCTTCCAGGTCGGCGCGAAGGCTGGCTATTGTAGTTGAAATACCCTTTGAAATCAACTGCTTATGGCGCCGCTCGGCGCGCTGGCCGGCGCTCGCCGTGAGATAGATCTTGAGATCGGCGTCGGGGAATATCACCGTGCCCATGTCGCGACCATCGGCCACCAGGCCGGGAAGGCGCCGGAAGCTGCGTTGCAGTGCCAGCAGGGCGGCGCGCACGGCCGGCAGCGCCGACACGCGGGAGGCGTCCATGCCGGCGGCTTCGGTGCGGACCGCGTCGCTCACGTCCTCGCCGGCCAGCAGCACCTTGCCCTCGCTGAAGACCAGGGGCAGCGCGCGTGCCAGCTCGGCGATGTGCGTCTCGTGCTCGGGCAGCGCGTCGAGGCCCTCGCGCCGCATCGCGAGCCCCGTCACGCGGTACAGCGTGCCCGAGTCGAGGTAGTGGTAGCCGAGCCGCAGTGCGACCTCGACCGTCAGCGTGCCCTTGCCGGACGCGGTCGGGCCGTCGATGCAGATCACCGGCACCTCGGCGGCCTCGGCCACCGAGAACAAGGTCTCGAAATAGTCCGGGAAGGTCTTGGCAACGCAGTGCGGCTCCAGGATCCGCACGCCGACGCCGGCCGGATTGAAGGCCGCCAGCGAAAAGCACATCGCCACGCGGTGGTCGTCGTAGGTCTTGATGCTGGCCGCCCGCCAGTCTGCCGCCGCCAGCGGATGGACGCGGATGAAGTCCGGCCCGTCCTCGACCGTGGCGCCGAGCTTGCGCAATTCGTTGGCCATGGCGTCGATGCGGTCGGTTTCCTTCACGCGCCAACTCGCGATGTTGCGCAGCGTGCTCGGGCCGTCGGCGTAGAGCGCCATCACGGCCAGGGTCATGGCGGCATCGGGAATGTGGTTGGCGTCGAGGTCGATCGCCTTCAGGGGCCAGGCCGCGCGCGAGATCGCGAGCCAGTTCGGCCCGCTGTCGATGTGCGCGCCCATCTGCCGCGCGGCATCGATGAAGCGGATGTCGCCCTGGATCGAGTCGGCGCCGACGCCTTCGATCCGGATGCCCGCGCCGTTGGCGATGGCGCCCAGCGCAATGAAGTAGCTGGCCGACGAGGCATCGGCTTCGACGTGGATGTCGCCGGGCGAGCTGTAGCGGCTGCCGGCCGGAATCGTGAAGCGCTGCCAGCCTTGGCGCTGCACCGCAATGCCGAAGCGCGCGAGCAGGTTCAGCGTGATCTCGATGTAGGGCTTGGAGATCAGTTCGCCGACCACGTCGATCACGATGTCGCGTCCCGCCGCCTGGCCGCCCCCAGGCGGGACAGCCCCCTCGGGGGGCAGCGAACCACGCGCAGCGGGGAGCGTGGGGGCCGGTGCATTGGACGCCAGTGGCAGCGCCAACAGCAGGGCGGTCAGGAACTGGCTCGAGACGTCGCCGCGCACGCGGATCGGGCCGTCGAGCTGGAGCGCATCGAGCGCGACCGGGTGAATCCGCAGCGGCGGGAAGCCCGGGTTGCCGAGGTAGTCGATGCGGCAGCCGAGCTGCGTCAGCGCGTCGACCAGGTCGCCGATCGGCCGCTCGTGCATCCGCGGCACGCCGCGCAGCTCGAACTCGCCGCCGAGCAGCGAGAGTGCGGCGGTCAGCGGTCGCATCGCGGTGCCCGCATTGCCGAGGAACAGGGAGGCCGAGGGCGTGCGCAGCTTTCCGCCGAGGCCTTCGATGCGCAGCTTGTCGCCGGCCCGCTCGATGCCGCAACCCAGTGCCGCCAGCGCGTCGAGCATGACCCGCGTGTCATCCGAGTCGAGCAGGTCGTGCACGGTGGTCGTGCCGCTGGCCAGCGCGGCCAGCAGCAGCACGCGGTTGGAGATGCTCTTGGAGCCCGGCAGGCGAACCGTGCCGGCCGCCGCCGCCAGCGGCGGAATGTCGAGGAAAGGTGTTGAGAACATGTCAGCCGAGGTGGGCAGGCCTGGGGAGGGGTGTCGTCTCAGTCGGGCGAAGCGGCGGCGCCTGGCTGCCATTGGGCCCGCACCCGGCTGGCGGCTGCGATCGCATCTTCGAGCGCCTGTGCGTTGCCCGCGCTCATCAGTGCTTCGAGCTCGGCCAATGCATCGCGAAAGGCGCGCGATTGCAGCAGCACCTGGTCGCGATTGGCCAGCAGCACGTCGCGCCACATGGTCGGGTCGGCAGCCGCGATGCGCGTGAAGTCGCGGAAACCCGGGCCGGCCAGTTCCAGAAAGCGCCCGCCTTGCGGGTTGGCGGCGATCGCATTGGTGAACGCGAAGGCCAGCAGGTGGGGCAGGTGGCTGACGGCGGCGAAGGCGCTGTCGTGCGCCTCAGGCGTCATCGTCACCACCTTGGCGCCGATGCTGGTCCAGACCTGCGTGGCGCGCTGGACGTTGGAGCGCAGGGTGGCCTTGATCGGCGTCAGCACCACCTGGCGTCCGGTGTAGAGGCCGGCATCCGCATGCTCCACGCCCGCCACTTCCTTGCCGGCGATCGGATGCGCGGGGACGAAGGCGCCGATCTGGTCTTGCAGCCCGCGTCGCGCGGCCTCGATGACATCGCCCTTGGTCGAGCCGACGTCCATCACCAGCATCTGCTCCGTGATGCCGTGGCGGATGGCCTTGAAGGTCTGTTCGGAAGCACCCACGGGGACCGCGATCAGCACCAGGTCCGCGCCCGACATCGCGAGCAGCGCCGAGGGCGCCGCGACGTCGATCACGCCGAGCTGCCGGGCGCGTTCGGTGGTGGAGGGCGACTTGCTGTAGCCCACCACCCGCTTGACCAGCTTGGCGCGCTTGAGCGCCAGCGCGAACGAGCCGCCCATCAATCCGCAGCCGATCAGACCCAACTGTTCGAACATCGTCCGGTGGCCTCAGGCAGTGATGGGGTAGGCGCCGAGAACCTTGTAGAACGCGCACAGCTTGCGCAGTTCGACGAGCGCGGCGGCGACGTTGGGCTGCGAAGGATGCCCGTCGAGGTCGATGTAGAAGTAGTACTCCCACTGGCCGGTGCGCGCGGGGCGCGATTCGAAGCGGGTCATCGAGACGTTGTTGGTCTTCAGCGGCATCAGCAGGTCGTGGACCGCGCCGGGCTGGTTCGGCACCGACACCACCAGGCTGGTGCAATCGCGGCCCGAGGCCGGCGGCATCGCGAGCGTCTGGGGCAGGCAGATGATGGCGAAACGGGTGCGGTTGTAGGAGTCGTCCTGGATCGCGTGGGCGACGATGTGCAGCCCGAAGCGGGTCGCCGCGCGCTCGCTGGCGAGCGCGGCCCAGGCCGGATTGCCGGCCGCCAGCCGGGCGCCTTCGGCGTTGCTGGAGACGGCACGCCGCTCCGCGTTCGGCAGGTGCTTCGCGAGCCAGGTCTGGCACTGCGCCAGCGCCTGCGGATGGGCCAGCACGGCCTCGACGCCTTCGAGCGAATTGCTCGAGCGCAGCAGGTGATGGCGCACCAGCAGGCTGACCTCGCCGACCACGTGGGTGGGCGAATGCAGGAACAGGTCGAGCGATCGGGTGACCACGCCTTCGGTGGAGTTCTCGACGCCGACCACGCCGTACTGCGCGCTGCCGGCCGCCGTGGCATGGAAGACCTCGTCGAAGCTGGCGCAATACACCAGGTCGGCGGCGCCGCCGAAGTACTCGACCGCGGCCTGTTCGCAGAAGGTGCCCTCGGGGCCCAGCACGGCGACGCGCTGCGGCGATTCGAGGGCCAGGCAGGCCGACATGATCTCGCGCCAGATGGCCGCGACGTGCAGCGCCTTCAGCGGGCCGGCGTTGCTGTTCTGCATCTTCTCGATCACCTGCGCGACCCGATCGGGGCGGAAGAAGGGCGTGCCTTCGCGCTTCTTGACCTCGCCAACCTGTTCGGCGACGCGGGCGCGCCGGTTCAGGAGGTCGAGAAGCTGCTGATCGAGCGAGTCGATCTGCACGCGCAGATCGGCCAGGCCGGAGGAGGTGTCAGGGACGGAGGGCGTGGGTTCAGGTGCGGTCATTCGGTCAGTTGCGCGTGCCTCTACGCACGCGACCGTTCGAATTCTCGCATGTAGCCCACCAGGGCCTGCACGCCGGCCAGCGGCATCGCGTTGTAGATGCTCGCGCGCATGCCGCCGACCGATTTGTGGCCCTTGAGCTGCAGCAGTCCGGCCTCTCGCGCGCCCGCGAGAAAGGCTTCGTTGCGGCTCTCGTCGGCAAGGAAGAAAGGCACGTTCATGCGCGAGCGGCAACCAGGGTCGACCTTGTTGGCGTAGAAGTCCGAGCCGTCGATGAAGTCGTACAGCAGCCGCGCCTTGGCGATGTTGCGAGCTTCCATGGCCGCGATGCCCGTGAGTTCGCCTTCGGTCTGCTGCGCGAGCCACTGGAAGGTCAGCCCGGCGATGTAGATGCCCCAGGTCGGGGGCGTGTTGTACATCGAGTGGTTGTCCGCCACCGTCTTGTAGTTGAAGGCGCTCGGGCAGATCTCGAGGGCAGACCCAAGCAGGTCGTCGCGCACGATCACGATCGTGAGGCCGGCCGGGCCGAGGTTCTTCTGGGCGCCGCCGAAGGCCAGGCCCACGCGCGACCAGTCGACCGGCCGCGACGCCACGTGCGAGGAGAAATCGATCACCAGCGGCGCCTTGCTGCCGAGCGCGGCCAGGTCCGGCAACTGCTGGAATTCGATGCCGTTGATGGTCTCGTTGGTGCAGACGTGCACGTACGAGGCATCCGCCGACAGCTGCCAGCCGGCCGGGTCCGGCAGCCGGGTGTGCCCGTCTGCCGCGTTGCTCGCGACCACCCTGGCTTCGCAGTAGCGCTGGGCTTCCTTCTGCGACTTGATGCTCCAGCTGCCCGTGAGGACGAAGTCGGCGCGGGTCCCGCGCGACAGGTTCATCGGCACGATCGCGTTCTCGCCGAGCCCGCCGCCCTGCATGAACAGGATGTGGAACTGCGACGGCACCGCGAGCAGGCTGCGGATGTCGGCCTCGGCCTGCGTGCAGATCGCGCCGAACTCCTTGCCGCGATGGCTCATCTCCATCACGCCCATGCCGCTGCCGTGCCAGTCCAGCATCTCGGAGGCGGCGCGCTGCAGCACCGCTTCCGGCATTGCGGCCGGACCGGCGGAGAAGTTGTACGGGCGCGGACCCGCGCGCTGCGTCACTTCTTGGCGGGCGCCTTGGCCGGCGCTGCCTTGGCTGCTCCACCCGCGTTGGTCGGTGCGCCCAGCGCCTTGGCGACACTGGCGTCGAGTGCGACCATCTTCGGTTCGATGGTGGCGCGGGTTTCGCCCACCAGCTTCTCCGTCAGCGCGGTCTGCAGCTTGGGGTTGATTTCCTGGTACTTCTTGCTCAGCGGCGAGCTGATCCAGGCCATGAGCTGGCGCAGTTCTTCTTCGCTGAAGTTCTGCTCCATGATCGGGGTCAGCGCGCCCGGGGCGAGCTGCACGGCCTTGTCGCGCACGATCGGGTAGGCGTCGTCGAAGTACTTCTTGAGCTCGGCGTCAGCTGCCTTGGCGGCGGCTTCGCGCTTGTCGGCCGGCACCTGGGTCTGCAGGTACTGCGAACCGGCTTGCGCGATCGGAGCGCTCGACTGCTCGACCAGCCCGCGCGCAAGCGATTCGATGCCGGGGCGCTGCATGTCGATGAACTGCTTGATCAGCGTCGCCTTGTCCTGGGCCATGGCGAGCGAGCTGCCGGCGAGTGCAACCGTCAGAAGCGCGAGTTTGATTTTTTTCACTGGGGATTCTCCGTTGAAGATGGGGTGGTAGGGTCGTCGGCGCCGGGTTCATTCTCGATATTCGCGTCATTCTCGACGATGCGCTGCAGCCCGCTGAGCTTGGCGCCTTCGTCGAGTCCGATCAGGGTGACGCCTTGCGTCGCACGCCCCATTTCGCGGATTTCGGAGACTCGGGTGCGCACGAGGACACCCTTGTCGGTGATGAGCATGATCTCGTCGTCGGCATGCACGAGAGTCGCAGCCACCACCTTGCCGTTACGTTCACTTTGTTGAATCGCGATCATGCCCTTGGTTCCCCGGCCGTGTCGCGTGTACTCGGTAATGCTTGTACGTTTTCCGTAACCGTTTTCGGTCGCCGTGAGCACGCTCTGGGCTTCGTCCTCGGCCACCAGCATGGCGATCACGCCCTGGCTGTCCTCCAGCGTCATGCCGCGCACGCCGCGGGCATTGCGGCCCATCGGACGGACATCGTTCTCGTCGAAGCGCACCGCCTTGCCGCCGTCGGAGAACAGCATCACGTCGTGCGCGCCGTCGGTCAGCGCGGCGCCGATCAGGTAGTCGCCAGGGTCGAGGTCGACCGCGATGATGCCGGCCTTGCGCGGGTTGCTGAACTCGTCGAGCGCGGTCTTCTTGACCGTGCCCATCGAGGTCGCCATGAAGACGTACTGGTTGGCCGGGAAGGTGCGCTTCTCCCCCGTGAGCGCCAGCACCACGTTGATCTTCTCGCCTTCCTGCAGCGGGAACATGTTGACGATCGGCCGGCCGCGCGAGCCGCGCGATCCCGCCGGCACTTCCCAGACCTTGAGCCAGTAGAGCCGGCCGCGGTTCGAGAAGCACAGGATGTAGTCGTGCGTGTTCGCGATGAACAACTGGTCGATCCAGTCGTCCTCTTTGGTCGCCGTGGCCTGCTTGCCGCGGCCGCCGCGCTTCTGCGCCCGGTACTCGCCCAGCGGCTGGCTCTTGATGTAGCCGCTGTGGGACAGGGTCACGACCATGTCGGTGGGCGTGATCAGGTCTTCGGTCGACAGGTCGAAGGCGCTGTGCTCGACCAGGCTGCGGCGCGCGCCGAGCTTGCTCTGGCCGAACTCCTGCTTGATGGTGGCGAGTTCGTCACCGATGATCACCGAGACCCGCGCCGGCTTGGCGAGGATGTCCAGCAGGTCGTCGATCTCCGCCATCACTTCCTTGTACTCGGCGACGATCTTGTCCTGCTCCAGGCCGGTCAGGCGCTGCAGGCGCATCTGCAGGATTTCCTGGGCCTGCGTGTCCGACAGCTTGTAGAGCCCGTCGGCATGCATGCCGTATTCGCGCTCGAGCCCGTCCGGCCGGTAGTCGTCGGCGTTGATGACGCCGCCGTCGGTGCGGGTACGGGTCAGCATCTCGCGCACCAGCTTGCTGTCCCAGGCGCGGGTCATGAGTTCGGCCTTGGCCACTGGCGGCGTCGGTGCGTTGCGGATGATCGCGATGAACTCGTCGATGTTGGCCAGCGCCACCGCCAGGCCCTCGAGCACGTGGCCGCGCTCGCGCGCCTTGCGCAGCGTGAACACCGTGCGGCGGGTCACCACCTCGCGGCGGTGCTGCAGGAAGACCTCGATCAGGTCCTTCAGGTTGCACAGCTTGGGCTGGCCGTCCACCAGGGCCACCATGTTGATGCCGAAGGTGTCCTGCAGCTGGGTCTGCTTGTAGAGGTTGTTCAGCACGACCTCGGGCACCTCGCCGCGCTTGAGCTCGATCACCAGCCGCATGCCCGACTTGTCCGACTCGTCCTGGATGTGGCTGATGCCTTCGATCTTCTTCTCGTGCACCAGTTCGGCCATGCGCTCCTGCAGCGTCTTCTTGTTGACCTGGTAGGGCAGCTCGTCGACGATGATCGCCTGGCGCTGGCCACGGTCGATGTCCTCGAAATGGCACCTGGCGCGCATCACGACCTTGCCGCGGCCGGTGCGGTAGCCGTCCTTGATGCCGTTGATGCCGTAGATGATCCCGGCCGTGGGAAAGTCGGGCGCCGGCACGATCTCCATCAGGTCGTCGATGCTGGCCTCGGGATGGCGCAGCAGGTGCAGGCAGGCGTCGACCACCTCGTTCAGATTGTGCGGCGGAATATTGGTCGCCATGCCGACCGCGATACCGCCGGCGCCATTGACCAGCAGATTCGGCAACTTGCTCGGCAATACCAGCGGTTCTTTTTCCGAGCCGTCGTAATTGGGACCGAAATCGACGGTTTCCTTGTCGATATCGCCCAGCATTTCATGAGCGATCTTGGCCAGCCTGATTTCGGTATAGCGCATGGCGGCCGCCATGTCACCGTCGACCGAGCCGAAATTGCCCTGGCCGTCGACCAGCATGTGGCGCATTGAGAAGTTCTGCGCCATCCGCACGATCGTGTCGTAGACCGACTGATCGCCGTGCGGGTGGTACTTGCCGATGACGTCGCCGACGATACGGGCCGACTTCTTGTAGGGCCGGTTCCAGTCGTTGTTGAGCTCGTGCATGGCGAACAGCACGCGCCGATGCACCGGTTTGAGGCCGTCCCGGGCGTCGGGAAGGGCCCGCCCGACGATCACGCTCATGGCGTAATCGAGATAGCTGCGGCGCATTTCCTCTTCGAGGCTGATGGGGAGTGTTTCTTTGGCGAACGAGGTCATGGGCGGCACGCAGACGGCAAGGGAGGCGGAATTTTACGCTGCGAAGGGTGTCGCACCGCCGCAACACATGGCCTGTATTCGGCCCCAGTCCCACGCTTCCGGGGCGTCTGCCGGGGTGTTTGCCAAAGACCCTATGGCACAATCGCCTCAACGTTTTGGGTGGTGGTCACTTAAAGCGTCCTTGATTCGCAGCGCGGCTGCGGCTTTTTCCCCAAGAGGAGAACCATGAAGAAACTGAATAAAGTGGCGATGATGTTTGCAGTCGCTGCGCTCGCCACTGCCGCCGGCGCGCAGACCCGTGTCACCGCCGCGAATGGCGGCCCGGCGATCGATAACTGGCAAAACGGCACTGGCGAATTGGTCTGGAAGAACGGCACCAACGAACTGTGCTGGCGCGATGCCAACTGGACGCCCGCAACGGCTGCAGCTGGTTGCGACGGTGCTCTGGTGCCTGTCGCTCCTGTGGCTGCTCCCGCCCCTGCACCGGCTCCGGTTCCCCCGGCAGTCGCTGCTTCGAAGGTTACCTTCGCTGCTGACGCCTTCTTCGACTTCGACAAGTACGTCCTGAAGCCTGAAGGCCGCGCCAAGCTGGACGACCTGGTCTCGAAGATCAAGGACGTGAACCTCGAAGTGATCATCGCCGTGGGTCACACCGACTGGATCGGTACCGTGCAGTACAACCAGAAGCTGTCGGTCCGCCGCGCTGAAGCCGTCAAGGCCTATCTGGTCTCGAAGGGCATCGAAAAGAACCGCGTGTACACCGAAGGCAAGGGCAAGAGCCAGCCGATCGCTGACAACCGCACCGCCGAAGGCCGCGCCAAGAACCGCCGCGTGGAAATCGAAGTGGTCGGTACCCGCCCCAACAAGTGATTTGCAAGAATCACTGAAAAAAACCCCGCCCCGGCGGGGTTTTTTTATGGCCGGTCCGATGTCGGCATTTGGTTTCGACCCGCTGGATTCCGAAGCAATTCGCGGCGATTCATAATCGCTGCATGACCGAACCCGTGAATGCCGATCCGGCAGAGCTCGCCAAATTCTCCGAACTTGCGCACCGTTGGTGGGATCTCGAAAGTGAATTCCGCCCGCTGCACGAAATTAATCCACTGCGCCTCGACTGGATCGACGGCATTTCGCCGATCGCCGGCCGCAGGGTGCTCGACATCGGCTGCGGCGGTGGCATCCTGGCCGATTCGATGGCGCGCAAGGGCGCCGAGGTGCTGGGGATCGACCTCGCCGACAAGGCGCTGAAGGTGGCGCAACTGCATGCGCTCGAGGCCGGCACGCGCGGCGTCAAGTACCGTGCGGTCAGCGCCGAGGCGCTGGCGGCCGAACAGCCGGCCAGCTTCGATGTCGTCACCTGCATGGAAATGCTCGAACACGTGCCCGAACCGGCCTCGGTCGTCAAGGCCTGCGCCGATCTCGCGAAGCCCGGCGGCTGGGTCTTCTTCTCGACCATCAACCGCAATCTCAAGGCCTTCATGCTGGCGATCGTCGGCGCCGAGTATGTGCTCGGCATGCTGCCGCGCGGCACGCACGAATACCAGAAGCTGATCCGCCCGAGCGAACTGGCTGGCCACTGCCGCGCCGCCGGGCTCGACCTGCGCCATACCCGCGGCCTGGAGCACAACCCGCTGACCCGCCGCTACTGGCTCAGCGGCGACACCAGCGTGAACTACATGTTCGCCACCCAGAAGCCGGCGGCGGGCCTGTGATGGAGGGCCGTATCGACGCCGTCCTGTTCGACCTGGACGGAACCCTGATCGACAGCGCCCCCGATCTCGGCGCTGCGGCGGACCAGATGCGCACCGAGCGTGGCCTGCCTTCGCTGCCGCTCGAGCGCTACCGGCCGATGGCCGGTGCCGGCGCCCGCGGCATGCTGGGGGTGGCCTTCGGGCTCACGCCCGAGGCCCCCGAGTTTGCGGCGCTGCGCGAGGAATTCTTCGTCAACTACGAGTCGCGGATGCTGCGCAACACGCAAGTCTTCGACGGCGTGGCCGAACTGGTGGAGGCGCTGCGCGCACGCGGGCTTCCCTGGGGCGTCGTCACCAACAAATCGGTTCGGTTCACCGCGCCGCTGACGCGTGCGATGCCGCTGTTCGAGAGCGCCCGGGCGATCGTCAGTGGCGACACCACGCCGTATGCCAAGCCGCACCCCGAGCCCCTGTTCGAGGCCGCACGCCGGCTGGGCGTGGCGCCGGTGCATTGTGTCTACGTCGGCGACGACGAGCGCGACATCGTGGCCGGCCGCGCCGCCGGCATGCGGACGGTGGCCGCCACCTACGGCTACATGGGCGAACAGGCCGAAGTGGCCCGCTGGGAGGCCGATGCTGCGATCGAAACCCCCATGGCCCTCTTGCAGTTGCTCAAACAGGCCTAAAATAGCTTGCTTGGGGCTGCACTGGTTTCGACGTGGGTTCGGAATCGCAGCGGGGCATGTCGAGCTGAATGCGCTCGTAAAACAGATTCAAACAAACTAACTGCAAACGACGAACGTTTCGCACTCGCCGCTTAATTGCCGGTGAGCTTTGCAACAGCAGGCCGATGGGCTGGGCAAGGGGGCGCTAGAGCAATCTGACGCCTCCCGGCTGCAAAGATAATCTACATGGGCTGGTCCTGATCCGGGTACCTTGGGTCGGGACGAGAAAATAGGGTGCTGGCGGCCGGTGTAGCGTGCGACTGCGCGACACCGGTGGCGAGACTTAAATCAGACCGCTAAACATGTAGATCTGCGCGAAGAAGGCTTGCGGACGGGGGTTCAAATCCCCCCAGCTCCACCATACAAGAAGGCGGCGCCGATGCAATTTGCATCGGCGCCGCGTTTGCGTTCCAAACCCTCCACGCGGTCCCGCGCACAGAGGCCCGGGCGGCCCATGGGGACAAGTTCGATGCAACAGATTCAGTGGACCTCGGCGCTTCGCCTGGTTGTCGCCGCGGTGTTCGCACTGTCTGGCGCGGCTGCGCCGGCCGCCTCGCAGGCGCCGGTCGCCGCCGAGAACGGCATGGTCGTGAGCGCGCAGCACCTGGCGACCCAGGTCGGCGTCAAGGTGCTCAAGCGCGGCGGCAACGCGATCGACGCGGCGGTGGCCGTGGGCTATGCACTCGCGGTGGTCTATCCGGCGGCCGGGAATCTCGGCGGCGGCGGGTTCATGACCGTGCAACTCGCTGACGGCCGCCGGACCTTTCTCGATTTCCGCGAGAAGGCGCCGCTGGCCTCGACGGCCGACATGTATCTCGACAAGGACGGCAAGGTCGTCGCGGGTCTGAGCACCCGCGGGCATCTGGCGGTCGGCGTCCCGGGCACGGTCTCCGGCCTCGAATGGGCGCGCGAGCGCTACGGCACCATGAAGCGGGGCGTGCTGATCGCGCCGTCGATCGCGTTGGCCGAGCGCGGTTTCGTGCTCCAGCAGGGCGACATCGACATGCTGGCGACTGCCACGACGGATTTCGCCAAGGACCCGGCCTCGGCTGCGATCTTCCTGCGCAAGGGCGAGCCCTTCGCGGTCGGCCAGAAGCTGGTCCAGACAGATCTCGCAAAGACGCTCAAGGCGATCAGCCGCAACGGCCCCGACGGCTTCTACAAGGGGCCGGTGGGAAGCGCGATCGTGGCCTCCAGCCGGGCGGGCAAGGGGCTGATCACGCAGGCCGACCTCGACCAGTACAAGACGCGTGAACTGGTGCCGATCGAATGCGGCTACCGCGGCTATCGCGTGATCTCGGCGCCGCCGCCGAGTTCGGGCGGCGTGGCGATCTGCGAGATGCTCAACATCCTCGAAGGCTATCCGCTCAAGGAACTGGGCTTCCGATCGGCGCAGGCGGTGCACTACCAGATCGAAGCGATGCGCCATGCCTACGTCGACCGCAACAGTTACCTGGGCGACCCGGATTTCGTGCAGAACCCCGTCGATCGCCTGATCGACAAGCGCTATGCCGAGAAGGTCCGCGGTGTCATCGATCCGGTCAGGGCCAGCGTCTCCAAGGACATCAAGCCGGGCGTCGCGCCGCATGAGGGCAGCAACACGACGCACTATTCGATCCTCGACCAATGGGGCAACGCGGTGGCGGTGACCTACACCCTGAACGACTGGTTCGGCGCCAAGGTCACGGCGGCAGGCACCGGCGTGCTGCTCAACAACGAGATGGACGACTTCACGGCGAAGATCGGCGAGCCCAACATGTACGGCCTGATCCAGGGCGAAGCCAACGCCATTGCGCCGGCCAAGCGGCCGCTGAGCTCGATGAGCCCGACCATCCTCATCAAGGACGGCCGGCCGGTGTTCGTGGTCGGCACGCCGGGCGGCAGCCGGATCATCACCACGGTGCTGCACAGCATCCTCAACGTGGTCGACTACGGCATGGATGTGCAGGAAGCCGTGGACGCGCCGCGCTTTCACCAGCAGTGGTTGCCGGACGTGACCAACGTCGAGCCTTTCGCGCTCTCGCCCGACACCCGCAAGATTCTGGTCGGCATGGGCCACAACCTCGGCGAGGCGCAGCCCGCCAACCACCTGGCGGCGATCATCGTCGGCGCGCCCTCGCTGGGCGGCAAGCCGGTGGGCGCCAATCGTTTCTACGGCGCCAACGACCCGCGCCGCAACACCGGCCTGGCGCTGGGCTACTGATGCGTCTCGAAGAAATTCTCTATACCCAGGGCTTCGGCACGCGCCGGGTCTGCGCCGGCCTCGTGCAGCAGGGCTTCGTGTCGGTTGGCGGCACCGCGGTCACCGACCCCGGCGAGGACTTCGCCACCGAGGGCCTGCACTTCACGGTCCAGGGCGCGGCCTGGGAGTACCACGAGAAGGCCTACCTGATGCTGCACAAGCCGGCCGGCACCGAGTGCTCCCAGAAGCCTTCGACCTACCCGAGCATCTACACGCTGCTGCCGTCGCCTTTGCGCCTGCGGCCGAACAAGGGGGCGGTCCAGGGCGTGCAGGCGATCGGACGGCTCGACCAGGACACCACGGGCCTGCTGCTCCTGACCGACGACGGCCAGTTCATTCACCGGATGGGGTCGCCGAAGCACCACGTGCCGAAGGTCTACGAGGTGACGACCAAGCACCCGGTCGACCCGAACCAGGTCGAGCGCCTGCTGGCCGGCGTGGTGCTGGACGACGACCCGAAGCCGGTGCGGGCCGCGGCCTGCGAACTCGCCGGGCCGCTGCACCTGAGCCTGACGCTCACCGAAGGCAAGTACCACCAGGTCAAGCGCATGCTGGCGGCCGTGGGAAACCGGGTCGAGGGGCTGCACCGCTCGCGCATCGGCCAGCTGGCGCTGTCCGAGGACCTGCTGCCGGGCCAGTGGCGCTGGCTGCGGGCCGAAGAGGTGGAAGCGCTGCGAACTTCGCGTGCCGGTCAGCCAACCGTCGGTGTCGACCGTTAAGATCTGAAATCCTCCTTCGGAATCTCCCCCTTGCGCTCCATCTCCTCCCTCACAGGCCGTTTCGCGGCCTTTTTGTTTGTTGGCGCGTCGCTTTCGTCGCAGGCGGCCGAACCGCCTCCGATCTTCGTGCTCAACTCCCTCGACGCCACCGTGAGCGTGATCGAGCCGACGGGCTGGACCGAAAAGGTGCGTATTCCGACCGGCAAGGAGCCGCACCACTTGTACCTGACGCCCGACGAGCAGTCGGTGATCGTCGCCAACTCCGCTGGCGACTCGTTGACCTTCCTGAACCCGCGCACGGCCGAGGTCCAGCGCGTGGTCTACGGCATCATCGATCCCTACCACCTGCGCTTCTCTCCGGACATGAAGTGGTTCGTCACCGCGGGCAATCGCCTGAACCACGTCGACCTCTACCGCTGGGACGGCAAGGAGCCCAAGCTAGTCAAGCGCATTCCGACCGGCAAGACGCCCAGCCACATCTGGATCGACGGCAAGAGCACCACGGCCTACGTCTCGATGCAGGACAGCGACGAGCTGATCGCGGTCGACCTGGCCACGCAGACCATCCGCTGGCGCACGGCCACCGGCCCGATGCCGGCCGACATCTTCGGCCTCCACGACGGCAAGACGCTGCTGGTCGGCCTGACCGGGAGCGACGGCGTGCAGGTGTTCGATGTCGCCGGCGCCCAGCCCAAGCTGGTCGGCAAGATTTCGACCGGCAAGGGCGCGCATGCCTTCCGTTCGGCCGGCGACGGCCGCAGCGTCTTCGTCAGCAACCGCGTGGCCAACACGATCAGCCGGATCGACCTTCAGACGCTGCAGGTCACCGACACCTACCCGGTGCCGGGCGGACCCGACTGCATGGATGTCTCGGCCGACGGCAAGACGCTCTACGTGACCTCCCGCTGGGCCAAGAAGCTCAGCGTGGTCGACCTGGCGAGCCGCAAGGTGGTGCGGCAGGTCAACGTCGGGCGTTCGCCGCACGGCGTCTGGACGCTCGACCATGCGAAATCGTAGGGTCGCCTCGGCCTGGCTGCTGGTCGCGGCCGGCGCCGCGTCCGGCGCGGCGTGGGCCCAGGGCTGCGCCAAGCCGGTCTATCTGACCTTCGACACCGGCCACATGGGCATCGCCCCGCTGGTGGCCGAAGTGCTCAAGCGCCAGGACGTGCGCGTGACCTTCTTCGCCGCCGCCGAGCGCACGCAGACCGACGGCGACAGCCTGGACAATCATTGGGCGCCGTGGTGGAAGGCGAGGGCGGCCGAGGGCCACGAATTCGCCTCCCACACCTACGACCACGCCTATTGGCGGGGCGACGTCAAGGGCGTCGAGCCGCGCTTCCGAATCCGCCCCACGGCCGGCGCCTTCGCCGGCCGCGAGTTCACCTGGGATGCGGTGCAGTACTGCGCCAACATCGCCAAGTCCGCCGAGCGGCTGCAGCTCATCACGGGCAAGAAGCCGCTGCCGCTGTTCCGCGCGCCGGGCGGCAAGACCTCGCCGCGGCTGCTCGCCACGGCCAAGGCCTGCGGCTACGAGCACGTGGCCTGGGCGCCAGCGGGCTTCCTGGGCGACGAGTTGCCGAGCGAGACGTTCAGCAACGAGCGGCTGCTGGCGCAAGCGCTCGACAAGATCCAGCCTGGCGACATCCTGCTCGCGCACCTGGGCATCTGGTCGCGCAAGGACCCGTGGGCGCCGGCCGACCTGGAGCCGCTGATCGCCGGGCTCAAGATCAAGGGCTATTGCTTCGAGACGCTGCGGCAGCATCCGGCCTATCGCGGCTGGATCGCGGCCCATTCCTGAACCTTCGATCCTCGACCGGAATCGCACGCCGATGGACTGGCTCACCGATCAATTCGCGACCCTGCAGCAGTGGCTGTTCGAGACGGCGGTGCAGCCGCTGGTCTACGCCATCGGGCTCGGCGGCCGGGTCGAGGACGCCTTCGACGCCACCGGCTGGCTGCTGGTCGGCCTGATCCAGATCGCCGTGCTGGTTGCCGTGATCGGGCCGCTGCAGCGCTGGCGGCCGGTCGAGCCGGTGATCGACCGGCGCGCGATCCGCACCGACGTCATCTACACGCTGATCCACCGGCTCGGCCTGTTCCGGCTGGCGATGTTCTTCGCCGTGGAGCCGCTGTTCGACGACCTGCTGGGCATGGTGCGCGGGGCCGGCTGGGGCACGACCCACCTGGACGAACTCTGGCCCGGCGTGACCGACGTGCCGTGGATCGCGTTCCTGATCTACCTGGTGGTGCTGGACGGGGTCGAGTACCTGATCCACCGCGGCCAGCACCGCTTCCGCTGGTGGTGGGCGCTGCATTCGCTGCACCACTCGCAGCGCCAGATGACGATGTGGAGCGACAACCGCAACCATCTGCTGGACGACCTGATCCACGACGCGATCATCGTCGTCGTCGCGCAACTGATCGGCGTGGCGCCGGGACAGTTCATCGCGATCGTCGCCTTCACGCAACTCAGCGAGAGCTTGCAGCACGCCAACCTGCGTCTGAGCTTCGGCGCTCTCGGCGAACGCCTGTGGATCAGCCCGCGCTTTCACCGCGTGCACCACAGCATCGGGATCGGCCACGAGTCCGGGGGGCCCAGGACGCTGGGCGGCCACAACTTCGGCGTGCTGCTTCCGTGGTGGGACATGCTCCTGCGAACGGCGAACTTCGAAGACCGCTACGACGCCACCGGCATCCGCGACCAGGTCGAGCCCGACGAGCGCGGCCGGGTGCGGGACTACGGTCGCGGCTTCTGGGCCCAGCAATGGCTCGGACTGCGCCGCCTGGCCGGCAAGGGCTGAGGTTATCCTCGGCACCCGATGCGTCTTCTCCTCGATTCCTTCTGGCGATCGGCCGCCTATTGTCTGCACCCGCGGGTGATCGTGCTGTCGCTGCTGCCGCTCGGCCTCATGGTCGCGCTGGCGGCGGTGTTCGGCTATTTCTATTGGGATGCCGCAGTCGCCTGGACCCGCGCGGCGCTCGACGCCTGGCCCCTGCTGGCCGGTTTCTGGGCCTGGATCGGGCACTTTTTCTCGGGCGACGTCACGGCCATGCTGGCGCCGCTGGTCGTCGTCTTCGCCGCCACGCCGCTGATCGTGGTGGTGTCGCTGCTGGTCGTGGCGGGCGTCATGGCGCCGCCGCTGACACGCCTGGTGGCCGAGCGGCGCTTCGCGACCCTGGAACAGAAGAAGGGGGCTTCCTTCTTCGGCAGCATGGCCCGCTCGATCGGGCTGACGGTGTTGGCGCTGCTGGCGCTGGTGGTGTCGATGCCGCTTTGGCTGATCCCGCCGCTGGTGCTCATTCTTCCGCCGCTGATCTGGGGCTGGCTGACCTACCGCGTGATGAGCTTCGATGCCCTGGCCGAGCATGCGAGCCCGGAGGAGCGCGACACGCTGCTGCGCACGCACCGGTTGCCCCTGCTCGGCATCGGTGTGCTGTGCGGCTATCTCGGCGCGGCGCCGAGCATCGTCTGGGCCTCGGGCCTGCTGTTCGCCGCCGCCTTCTTCGTGCTGGCGCCGCTCGCGATCTGGATCTATACGCTGGTGTTCGCCTTCTCGGCGTTGTGGTTCGCGCACTACTGCCTGGATGCCCTGGCCCACCTGCGTGCGCAGCGGGCGGCGGCCGCCGTGTCAGCTTCCACGGCCGAGCTGGCGGATGCCAGCGCGGCCGCGAGCCAATGGAGTGCGCCATGAGTCGTTCTTTCGGTCTGATCGTCGTCGGTGACGAAATCCTGTCGGGCAAGCGCGTCGACAAGCACATGCCCAAGGTCATCGAGCTGCTCGCCGCGCGCGGGCTCGAGCTCGGCTGGGCGGAGTACGTGGGCGACGTGCCTGTTCGCATCACCGCGGCGCTGGGTCGCGCCTTCGCATCGGGTGACATCGTGTTCTCCACCGGCGGCATCGGCGCCACGCCCGACGACCACACGCGCCAGTGCGCGGCGGCGGCGCTGGGCGTGCCGCTGGCGCTGCACCCCGAGGCCGAGTTGCTGATCCGCGAGCGCATGCAGGACACGGCGCGCGAGCAGGGCACGGTCTATGAGCCCGACCGTCCGGACAACATCCATCGGCTCAACATGGGCGTGTTCCCGTTGGGCGCCCGCATCATTCCCAACACCTACAACAAGATCCCGGGCTTCAGCGTCGGCGACGTGCACTTCGTGCCCGGCTTCCCGGTGATGGCCTGGCCGATGATCGAGTCGGTGCTGGACGGCCGCTATGCCGAGCTGTTCGCGCGCGGGCGCGCCGCCGAGAGATCGGTGATCGTCTATGGCGCGATGGAGGCCACGCTGACCCCGCTCATGGAAGCCGTCGAGAGGGACCACGCGGGCATCAAGGTGTTCAGCCTGCCGAGCGTCGACCATCCGCAGCACGGGCGCCATATCGAACTCGGCGTCAAGGGCGACGCGAGCCGAATCGAAGCCGCCTACGCGCAGTTGCTCGCGGGCCTGCACGACTTTGAGGCGCGACTTGGCCCCGAAATGGTGCGTTGACACGAAGCGCACCAAAGTGGTTACAAATTGCCTTGTTTTGGGTGCCTGCAAGGGCGCCAAGGCCCCGCTCGCGGCAGTGACAATGGCATAGAAACTGCATTCCCGATTCCCGTACTACCAACCCTGTCCATACCAAGGAGAACCTGATGGCCAAGACCGTCGCCGACGTACTCAAACTCGTGAAGGAAAACGAGGTCAAGTTCGTCGATTTCCGCTTCACCGACACGCGCGGCAAGGAGCAGCACGTGACCGTGCCCGTCTCGCATTTCGATGAAGACAAGTTCACGTCGGGCCATGCCTTCGATGGCTCCTCGATCGCCGGTTGGAAGGGCATCGAAGCGTCGGACATGCAACTCATGCCCGATCCCAACACGGCCAACATCGATCCTTTCTTCGAGGAAACGACGCTGATCCTGACCTGCGACGTGGTCGATCCTACGGATGGCAAGCCCTACGAACGCGACCCGCGCTCGCTGGCCAAGCGCGCCGAAGCCTACATGAAGGCCTCGGGCCTGGGCGACACCGCCTTCTTCGGACCGGAACCCGAATTCTTCGTGTTCGACGGCGTGCGCTGGCAGAACGACATGTCGGGCTGCTCGGTCAAGATCGAGTCCGAGGAAGCGGCCTGGAATACCGGCAAGGAATTCGAACACGGCAACACCGGCCACCGTCCGGCGGTCAAGGGCGGCTACTTCCCGGTACCGCCGGTCGACAGCTTCCAGGACATGCGTTCCGAGATGTGCCTGGTGCTCGAGTCGCTCGGCATCCCGGTCGAAGTGCATCACCATGAAGTGGCCAATGCCGGCCAGATGGAAATCGGCACCAAGTTCAGCACGCTGATCCAGCGCGCCGACTGGGTCCAGTTGCAGAAGTACGTGATCCACAACGTGGCCCACGCCTACGGCAAGACCGCCACCTTCATGCCCAAGCCGATCGTCGGCGACAACGGCTCCGGCATGCACGTGCACCAGTCGGTCTGGAAGGACGGCAAGAACCTGTTCGCCGGCGACGGCTATGCCGGCCTGAGCGACTTCGCGCTGCACTACATCGGCGGCATCATCAAGCACGCCCGCGCGCTGAACGCCATCACGAACCCCGGCACCAACAGCTACAAGCGCCTGGTGCCCGGCTTCGAAGCCCCGGTGAAGCTGGCCTACTCGGCCAAGAACCGCTCGGCCTCGATCCGCATTCCGTTCGTGGCGAACCCGAAGGGCCGCCGCGTCGAAGCGCGCTTCCCCGATCCGCTGATGAACCCGTACCTCGGCTTCGCGGCGCTGCTGATGGCCGGCCTCGACGGCGTGGAAAACAAGATCCATCCGGGCGAAGCCGCCAGCAAGGATCTCTACCATCTGCCGCCGGAAGAAGACGCGCTGATCCCGACCGTCTGCCACAGCCTCGACCAGGCGCTCGAGTACCTCGACAAGGACCGTGCTTTCCTGACCAAGGGCGGCGTGTTCACCGATTCGTACATCGATGCCTACATCGACCTCAAGATGCAGGAAGTCACGCGCTTCCGGATGGCGACCCATCCGGTCGAGTTCGACATGTACTACTCCTTGTAAGACCTTGCGGGAGAGACCCAGAAACTGCGCAGCGGTTTTTGCTCTGTCTTCCCTGTGAGACCTTCGGAATGGAATCAAAAAAGGACGGCTTCGGCCGTCCTTTTTCATTGGGCGGGAACATCTGGGCCGGATCGGTTTCGAATTGCATGAAAATGCCGTTTTGCGGCGCACTAACTCAAGACCATGAAGACCCTCTCTGTTTTCCTGCTGACCGCCCTGGCGGCGGCCGGCGTGCCCTTGCAGGCCCAGGCGCAGCAAGAGCGCGTCTGGCGCTGCGGCAACGAATACACCAACAACGCGGCCATCGCCCAGCAGCGCGGCTGCAAGGTGATGGAAGGCGGCAACCTGACCATCGTGCAGGGCACGCGGCCGTTCGCCTCGGCGGCGCCGGCGGCTCCCGGCGCGGCGGTGCGGGCGCCGGCGGGCAGTCCGCGGGTCGACGGCGTCGATCAGCGCGCGCGCGACGGCGAGGCCCGCTCGGTGCTCGAGGCCGAATTGCGCAAGGCGCAGGAGCGGCAGGCCCAGCTGCTCAAGGAATACAACAACGGCGAGCCCGAGAAGCAGGGCAGCGAGAGCAAGAACTACCAGAAGTATCTCGACCGGGTGTCGGAAATGAAGGCCGAGCTCGCGCGCAACGAGAGCGACATCGCCGGCCTGCAGCGCGAGATCGGCCGCCTTCCGAGATGAAGTTCACCCCCAGGTTGGCTCACTGCGTGTAGCCGCCCACCCCCTCTCCGGGGGCAACACCAGCGGCCCGGCGAAGCCGGTTCCGCGGTGTTCCACGAAAAGACTCACTCAAAAAATCATGGCTTTTGGCAAATCGGCAGGGCCGGGCAAGCGCTTCCAGGCCTTCGACCTGCTGTCGACGCTCATCGCGGTGGTGCGGGTGGACGGCTCGGTGCTGTTCGCCAATTCGGGCCTCGAGGATGCGCTGGGCACCTCGCGCCGCACGCTCGAGGGCTCGCAGTTCGGCGCCTGCTTCCATGAGCCCCAGGTGCTGCGAACCGCGATCGACGGCGCCCGCAGCAACGATTTCGCCACGCTGCGCTACGAGGCCCTGTTGCGGCGCGTCAACCACGACCTGATGCCGGTGCTGGTGACGCTGGCGCAGAGCGACAAGGCCGGTGAGCTCATCATCGAGATGACGCCGCTCGAGCAACAGGTGCGGCAGGACCGCGAGGAACGGCTGCTCGACCAGGCGCAGGCCAACAAGGAACTGATCCGCAACCTCGCGCACGAGATCAAGAACCCGCTCGGCGGTATCCGCGGCGCGGCGCAGCTGCTGCAGATGGAGGTCGAGTCGCGCGACCTGATCGAGTACACGCAGGTCATCATCCACGAGGCCGACCGGCTGCAGACGCTGGTCGACCGGCTTCTGGCGCCGCACCGGCGCCCTCACGTGGTGGGCGACGTCAACATCCACGAGGTCTGCGAGCGGGTGCGTTCGGTGATCCTGGCGGAGTTTCCGCGCGACCTGCACATCGAGCGGGACTTCGATGTGTCGATCCCGGAGTTCCGCGGTGACCGCGAGCAGCTGATCCAGGCCACGCTCAACATCGTCCACAACGCCGCCCAGGCGCTCACTGAGCGGCGCGCCGCGGGCGATGCGCAGATCACTTTCAAGACCCGGATCGCGCGCCAGGTCATCTTCAACAAGCAGTGGTATCGACTGGCACTGGAATTGCATGTCATCGACAACGGACCGGGCGTGCCGGACGCGATCAAGGACCGCATTTTCTATCCGCTGGTGTCGGGCAGGGAAGGCGGGACTGGCTTGGGATTGACGCTGGCGCAGACTTTCGTCCAGCAGCATCATGGCGTGATCGAGTGCGACAGCGTCCCGGGACGGACCGATTTCAAGATACTGATACCGCTGCCCTAGCAGCCAAGCAACAAGGAGCTGCATGAAGCCGATCTGGATAGTGGATGATGATCAATCAATCCGCTTCGTGCTGGAAAAGGCGCTGTTGCGCGAAGACCTGCCGACCCGTAGCTTCACCAACACGCGCGAAGTGCTCGCCGCCCTCGAAGCGGCGGCCGACGACGAGACGCAAGGCCCCCAGGTCCTGGTGAGCGACATCCGCATGCCCGGCGGCTCGGGCCTCGACCTGCTCGACAAGATCAAGGCCAAGCATCCGGGCCTGCCGGTCATCATCATGACGGCCTTCTCCGACCTCGACAGCGCCGTCTCGGCCTTCCAGGGCGGCGCCTTCGAATACCTGCCGAAGCCCTTCGACCTGCCGCGCGCGGTCGAACTGATCCGGCGCGCGGTCGACGAGAGCCAGCGCGAGGAAGTGGCCGAGGAGCGCATGGCTGCGGCGCCCGAGATGCTGGGACAGGCGCCGGCGATGCAGGATGTGTTCCGCGCCATCGGACGGTTGTCGCAAAGCAATGTCACGGTGCTGATCACCGGCGAATCGGGCTCCGGCAAGGAACTGGTGGCGCGCGCCCTGCACAAGCATTCGCCGCGCGCGACCGGCCCCTTTGTCGCGATCAACACCGCGGCGATTCCGAAGGACCTGCTCGAGAGCGAGCTGTTCGGCCATGAGCGCGGCGCCTTCACCGGCGCGCAGACGATGCGGCGCGGTCGCTTCGAGCAGGCGGAGGGCGGAACGCTGTTTCTCGATGAAATCGGCGACATGCCCTTCGACCTTCAGACGCGTCTGCTGCGCGTGCTCAGCGACGGCCATTTCTACCGCGTCGGCGGCCACAACTCGGTCAAGGCCAACGTGCGCGTGATTGCGGCGACCCACCAGGATCTGGAGCAGCGCGTGAAGCTCGGCGGCTTCCGCGAAGACCTGTTCCATCGGCTCAACGTGATCCGTCTGCGATTGCCCGCCCTGCGCGAACGCGGCGAGGACGTGCCGGCGCTCACGCGGCACTTCCTGCAGCAAAGCGCCAAGCAGCTGGGCGTCGAGCCCAAGCGTATTTCCGATGCGGCGCTGGCGCAGCTGGCGACCTTCGGCTTTCCCGGCAACGTGCGCCAGCTCGAGAACATCTGTCACTGGCTGACCGTGATGGCGCCGGCGCAGCTGATCGAGGCCAAGGACCTGCCGCCCGAGGTGATGGCGACGGCGCTCGCGCAGCCGCAGGCGGCTGCCGCCGCGCCGGTCGCGGTGACGACCGAGGGCGAGGCCGCCGCGCCGATGGCCGGATCACCGGCCGTTGCGACGCCTTCTGCCGCCGCAGCTTCTGCATTGGCGTGGGAGGGTGGCCTGGAACTCGAGGCGCAAAGCATGTTGGCCGCGGGTCGCACCGACGTCTGGGACGCGCTGTCGCGTCGCTTCGAGTCGCGCCTGATCCTGACGGCGCTGGCCAGCACGCGCGGCCGCCGCATCGAGGCGGCTCAGAAGCTCGGCATCGGCCGCAATACCATCACGCGCAAGATCCAGGAACTCGGGCTGGAGTGATTGGCCCCCACGCTCCTCACTTCGTGTGTCGCTGCCCCCCGAGGGGGCCGCAGGCCGCCTTGGGGCGGCCCGGCGCCAGCCTGGGCGTGGTCTCCGCGCTCCTCGCTTCGTGTGACGCGCATCAAACCGGCGCAGTCCGATACCAGGGATACCGCGGAACCGGCTTTGCCGGGCCGCCGGTATCGCCCCCTCGAGGGGGCAGCGCCGCAGGCGCTTCGGGGGCGATTTCTTATCCTAGCGATTTCGCTGACCGAGGGTCAGCGTGTCGAGCTGGAACTGGCCGCTCTTGTCCCACAGCCAGGTGTCGACATAGGTGTGGGCGCCGAGCTTGCCCGGGCTCGGCAGCGGCGACGCGCCCTGGATCAGCTCGGCGATCATGCCGCTGACCTCCGGCGCATGGCTGGGCGTCCGGCTGAAGTGCACGGCGGTGACGCGGCCGTCGGCATCGACGTCGGTCTCGGTGACGACCACGGCGTACACCAGCGGCGGAATCTTGCCCTTGTAGATGCGTTGCGGATACTTCTTGTAGATGGCGGCGGCACCCACCTTGCGGTAGGCACGGACCGCCGGCGTCTGGACCGTGATCTGGCGCTCGGCAGACGCCCCGACCGACGGCCCTGCGCCGCTGCTAGGCCCAGCCCCGGACGCGGCGTCCCGCCTGGCGTCCGGCTTCAGTACTCCGCAGCCGCCGAGCGCGAGCGCCGCGGCCAGGCCAAGCAGCAGTGCGGTGGTTTTCATGGTTCGAGCTCCAGGATCACGGGCGCATGGTCACTGGGCTTCTCCCACTTGCGCGGCACGCGGTCGATCACGCAGCCCTTGACGCGCGGCACCAGCGGCTCGCTCACCAGGATGTGGTCGATGCGCAGGCCTCGGTTCTTCTGGTAGCCGAGCATCCGGTAGTCCCACCACGAGTAGCTTTTAGCCGGCTGCTCGAACAGGCGGAAGCTGTCGGTCAGGCCGAGCGCGAGCAGCGCCTTGAAGTGCTCCCGTTCCTGGGTCGTATGGTGGATGGTCTCGGCGAGCCCGACCGGGTCGTAGCTGTCGCGGTCTTCGGGCGCGACGTTGAAATCGCCGAGCAGCACGAGGTTCGGATGGGCGGCCAGTTCCTGTTCGAGCCAGTCGTGCAGGCCTTCGAGCCACTTCATCTTGTAGGCGAACTTGTCGCTGTCGGGCGCCTGTCCGTTGACGAAGTAGCCGTTGACGATGCGCAGTTCGCCGGACGGGGTGTCGACCGTGCCGCTGATCACGCGCGAATGCTCGTCGGCGAAGCCGCCGATGTTCTTCAGCACGTCGCGTACCGGCGCCAGGCTCAGGATCGCGACCCCGTTGTAGGTTTTCTGTCCGAACACCGCTGCATCGTAGCCGGCCGACTTGAGAACCTCCAGAGGGAACTTGTCGTCGGTCAGCTTGAGTTCCTGTAGGCACAGGACGTCGACCGGGTTGGCGATCAGCCAGTCCAGCACGTGCTGGAGGCGGGCGGTGAGGGAGTTGACGTTCCAGGTGGCGATTTTCATGAAGGGGAAAGTCCAGGATGATTTCCTAGGACTTTAGCCGCCGGAAGCCCCGATTACATCCCCCAGCGCAGCGCCGCCGTATGCACCGGCGCGTCCCACAGCGCCAGGGTCGCGGCATCCATCGCGCTCACCGTGACCGAGCAGCCCGCCATTTCGAGCGAAGTGACGTAGGAGCCCGTCAGATGGCGCGCGACCTTCAGCCGGTGGCCGTCGAGCACCCTGCGCACCGCATGCACCATCAGGTAAAGCTCCATCAGCGGCGTGCCGCCGAAGCCGTTGACGAGCAGCAGCACCTCCTGGCCGGGCTTGAGCGACAGATCCTTGAGGATCGCGCCGCTCAGCTCGGCCGCGATGTCGTCGGCCGACGCCAGCTTGACCCGGCGCCGGCCGGGCTCGCCGTGGATGCCGACGCCCATCTCCATCTCTTCCGGACCGATCTGGAAGGTTGGCTTGCCGGCCGCCGGCACGGTGCACGAGCTGAGCGCGACACCCATCGAGGCCGTCGCCTTGTTGACCGAATCCCCGAGCGCCTTGAGCGCCGCCAGACCGTCGCCGCGTTCGGCCGCGGCGCCGACGATCTTCTCGACGATCAGGGTGCCGGCGACGCCGCGGCGGCCGGTCGTGTAGGTCGAGTTCTCGACGGCGACGTCGTCGTTGACGATGACCGTCTCGTTGTCGCAGTCGACCATCTCGGCGGCCATCTGGAAATTCATCATGTCGCCGGAATAGTTCTTGACGATGAACAGCACGCCGGCGCCGGTGTCCACGGCCTGCGCCGCGGCCAGCATCTGGTCGGGCGTGGGCGAAGTGAACACCTGGCCCGGACAGGCTGCATCGAGCATGCCGTGGCCGACGAAGCCGGTGTGCAGCGGCTCGTGCCCCGAGCCGCCGCCCGAGATCAGCGCGACCTTGCCGGGCTTGGGCGTGCGCCGGCGCACGAACTGGCCGCCCTCGCCGAGGGTCACGATATCGGCGTGCGCGGCCGCGAAGCCGTCCAGGGATTCGGACAGCAGGGAATCGACCTCGTTGATGAGCTTCTTCATGGTGCGCTTTCAGGCGGAAAGGGAAGTCGGTCGGGCGGGCGATTGCAGGCTGTCGCAGATCGCGCCGATGATCAGTGCCACCGAGCGCGAGCCCGGGTCGACGTGGCCCAGCGCGCGTTCGCCGAGGAAGGACGCGCGGCCCTTGATGGCATCCATCGCGGCGGTGGCGTCGGCGCTCGTGAAGGCGCATGCGCGGACCCGGCCGGCCAGGTCGCCGCCGCCTTCGGCGAGCACCCTGCGCACCGGGTCGAGCACGTCGAGCAAGGTCTTCTGGCCGACCTCGGCCTTGCCCAGCCGGGTCAGTGCCTTGATGCCCGCGTCCAGCGCGCTGGCCAGGCTGCTCGCCGTGGGCGGATCGGGCAGTTCCTTGCCGAGCGTGACCATCAGCGTGCCGAACACCGGACCCGAGGAACCGCCGATGGTCGACATGCAGGTCATGCCCATCGTGCGCAGCGCCTCGTTGAGCGACTGGCCGCCCAGTTCGTCGAACTTGGCCTGGATGGCCAGCGCGCCGCGCCGCATGTTGAGGCCGTGGTCGCCGTCGCCGATCGCCTGGTCGAGCGCGGTCAGCTCATCGACGTGGTCGATCAGCGTCTGCGTTGCGTTCCGGATCAGTTCGATGTCGGCCATGTGTGCTCCCGTGATGTGTGGTGTGTTCAGGCGCCGATGCGCCGGCCTTCGGCATCGAACCAGAGCGGGCGCGTCAGTTCGACCTGCACCGCGTCGTTCGGCTCGAAGCTCTCGTTCGCCGGAGCCGAGACGATCAGCTCCTGCTCGCTGTCGTCGAGCCCGACGTGCACCAGGTGCAGGTCGCTCAGACGCTCGATGCGCCGGACCCTGGCGGTGCGGTGTGCCGTATCGGCCGGCTGGCGATGCAGCCGCAGGTGCTCGGCCCGCACGCCGACCGTCATCGCTTCCGGCGGCGCGGCGAGCGCCGGAACCAGCGCGCGCGCAAAGAGGTTGATGCGCGGCGAGCCGAGCCGCGAGGCCACGTGGGCGCTGCTCGGGTTCTCGTAGATCTGCTGCGGCGTGCCGACCTGCACCAGCGCGCCGGCGTCGAGCACGCCGATGCGGGTGGCCATCGTCATGGCCTCGATCTGGTCGTGCGTCACGTACAGCAGGGTGGCGCCGAGGTCCTGCTGGATGCGCTTGAGTTCGAGCCGCAGGTCGTTGCGCAGCTTGGCATCGAGCGAGGACAGCGGTTCGTCCATCAGGTAGAGCGAGGGGCTGCGCACCAGCGCGCGGCCGATCGCCACGCGCTGCATCTGGCCGCCCGAGAGCCGGGTCGCCGGGTTCTTGAGCTTGTCGTGGATGCGCAGCATGCGCGCCACGTCCTCGACCTTTCGCCGCACCTCGGTCTCCGGCACCGGCCGCAGCGGCGAGCGAAGCGGGAAGGCCAGGTTGTCGTACACGCTCAGGTGCGGATAGAGCGAATACTGCTGGAACACGAAGGCCACGTCGCGCAGCGCCGGCGCGAGGGCCGTCACGTCGCGCCCGCCGATCGATACGCGGCCGGCGTCCGGCCGTTCGAGGCCGGCCACCAGGCGCAGCGTGGTGGTCTTGCCGGCGCCGCTCGGGCCCAGCAGCACGAAGAATTCGCCGCTCGGCATGTCCAGGCTCAGGCCGTCGACCGCCTGCACCGCGCCGAAGCGCTTGCCTACATTCGCGAGTCGAAGCTCAGCCATGGCGCGCTCCCTGCCGGGCTCGCTGCGGGGCCTCGTCGCGGGCGGTGCGCAGCGCACGGCCCGATGCCGCATCGAACAGCGAGATCGCCGAGGCATCGAAGGCCAGCCCGACGTGGTCGCCGCGCGCCACCGGCAGCGCGACGTCGACCTTGGCGCGCACCGTCGCGCCCTGTGCGGTGGCCAGCGTCACGACCGTGCTGGTGCCCAGGTATTCCGTGGCGAGCACTTCGGCGCGCAACGCGGATGCCGCGTCGAAGCGCACGTGCTCGGGCCGCACGCCGCACAGCAGGGCCCGTGGCGCGAGGTCTTCGCGCAAGGCCGGCACGTCGACCGGCGCGGCACCGATCCGGATCGCCTTCTCGCCGTTCGCGAGGCCCGCCTCGAAGGGCAGGAAGTTCATCGACGGCGCGCCGATGAAGTCGGCCACGAAGACGCTGGCCGGTCGCTCGTAGACCTCGAGCGGCGCGCCGAGCTGCTCGATCACGCCGTCGTTCATGATCGCGATCACGTCGGCCATCGCCATCGCCTCCATCTGGTCGTGCGTCACGTAGACGGTGGTGGCGCGCAGCCGGTCGTGCAGCGCGCGCAGCTCCTGGCACATCACTTCGCGGAACTCGGCGTCGAGTGCGCCGAGCGGCTCGTCCATCAGGAAGGCCAGCGGCTGGCGCACGATGGCGCGGCCGAGCGCGACGCGCTGCCGGTCGCCGCTCGACAGCTGAGAGACCGGCTTGTCGAGCAGGTGCGTGATGCGCAACGTGCGCGCCGCCTGCTCGACCTGGCGGCCGATCTCGGCGCGCGCCATGCCCTGCGAGACCAGCGGGAAGCCGATGTTGCGCCGCACGTTCATGTGCGGATAGAGCGCGAACATCTGGAACACGAAGGCGATGTCGCGTGCCGACGCGCGCTTGAAGCTGACGTCCTCGTCGCCGAGGAAGATCTGGCCCGAGGTCGGCAGCTCGAGTCCGGCGATCATCCGCAGCGTGGTGGTCTTGCCGCAGCCCGAAGGACCGAGCAGGCAGAAGAACTCGCCGTCGCGCACGGTGAAGCTCGAGCTCTTCACCGCGGTGAAGTCGGCGAAGGCCTTGTGCAGCTGGTGGACGCGGATCTCGGCCATGGCTCAGACGGGGAACTTGGAGACCACCATGAACAGCGCGGTGCCGACCAGGGTGGTCAGGAACGACCAGGTGAACAGGCTCATCGCGAGCGGCTGCAGCATCATCACCAGGCCCGCGGTGATCACGATGCAGGCGACGATCTCCATCGGTCCGCGGCGCAGCCAGCGCGGCCAGCGGCGCGGTGCGGTCGGGGGCGGGGCGGTCGGCATGGCTGGCACTCCTACTTGCGCACGGCGCCGAAGGTGATGCCGCGCAGCAGGTGCCGGCGCAGCAGGATCGTGAACACCAGGATCGGAATCAGGAACAGCGTGGTGCCGGCCGCGACCGCGGGCCAGTCCTGCCCGCCTTCGCCGATGATGATCGGAATGAAGGGCGGTGCGGTCTGCGCCGTGCCCGAGGTCAGCAGCACCGCGAAGGCGTATTCGTTCCAGGCGAAGATCAGGCAGAAGATCGAGGTGGCGACGATGCCGGTGGTGGCCTGCGGCAGCACCACTTTGCGAAAGGCCTGCAGCCGCGTGTAGCCGTCGACCATCGCCGCCTCTTCGTACTCGCGCGGGATCTCGTCGATGAAGCCCTTGAGCAGCCACACCGCGAGCGACACGTTGACCGC
Source organism: Variovorax sp. P1_G12 (assembly GCF_056405555.1). Taxonomy (NCBI): domain Bacteria; kingdom Pseudomonadati; phylum Pseudomonadota; class Betaproteobacteria; order Burkholderiales; family Comamonadaceae; genus Variovorax; species Variovorax sp. P1_G12. The sequence continues at coordinate 142,403 of NZ_JBFUBW010000013.1, forward strand.
GCTGTAGAGAAGGATCATGCCCAGGCGCGTGTCCGACAGCCCGAGCTCGCGATACATCAGGTAGATCGGGATCGCCACCGCGATCGGCGGCATCATCCGCGTCGACAGGATGAAGAACAGCAGGTCGTCCTTCAGCGGCACGTCGAAGCGCGAGAAGGCGTAGGCCGCCATCACGCCGATGCCGACCGACAGCACGGTGGAGCCGAAGGCGATGATCAGCGAGTTGACGAAGCGCGGGATGTAGTTCGACCGGCCGGCCACCACCATGTTGTCGCCGCGCGCCACCTTGTCGCAGATGTCGCTCGGCGGCGGCAGCGCGGCGATGTATTCGGGCGTCTGGCGCGAGCGCGTGGTGAAGAGGTTGCAGTAGCCCTGCGGCGAGGGCGTGAACAGCACCTTCGGCGGATAGCTGATCGAATCGGGCGGCGTCTTGAAGCCGGTCAGGATGATCCAGGCCAGCGGAATCATCGTGACCAGGGCGTACAGGACCACGATGCCGCCCGCGAAGGCCCGGGTGCGTGAACTCGGTTCGACGACGGAGTGCGCGGTGCTGATGCCGGTGCTCATGGTGATGCCTTCAGCGGTTCTTCACGTGGTTGAGCGCCTTGACGTAGATGTTCGCCAGGCCGAACACCGCCACGAAAAGGATGATCGCGAACGCCGACGAATAGCCGGTGCGCCATTTCTCGAAGGCCTCGCGCTTGAGGGTGATCGACGCCAGCTCGGTGGCCGAGCCGGGACCGCCCGAAGTCAGCAGGTTGACCATGTCGAACATCTTGAAGTTCTCGATGCCCCGGAACAGCACCGCCAGCATGATGAAGGGCAGCACCATCGGCAGCGTGATCGACCAGAACTGGCGCCACTTCGAGGCCCGGTCGACTTCGGCCGCCTCGTAGATGTAGTCGGGGATCGACCGCAGCCCCGCGAGGCAGATCAGCATCACGTAGGGCGTCCACATCCAGGTGTCGACGATGATGATCGCCCAGGGCGCGAGCTTGACCGAGCCGATCATCTCGAACGACGACGCCGGAACGCCCGAGAGGTACGACACGGCGTAGTTGAACAGGCCGGTCTGCGGCTGGTAGAGGAAGGCCCAGAAGTTGCCGACCACCGCGGGCGACAGCATCATCGGGATCAGGATCATCGTGGTCCAGAAGCCGTGGCCGCGGAACTTGCGGTCGATCAGGTAGGCCAGCGAGAAGCCGATCAGCACCTGCAGGAAGATGGTCCAGAACAGGAAGTGGGCGGTGGCCTGCATCGCCAGCCAGATGTCGGGGTCGGTCAGCACCGACACGTAGTTGTCGATGCCGACGTCGACCACCGCCGCGTTCGGCCGGTTGGCGCGGTAGTTGGTGAACGACAGCTTGATCGTCCAGATCAGCGGGAAGATGTTGATCGCCAGCAGCAGCAGCATCGTCGGGCCGACGAACAGCCAGGCGATCGCGCGGTCGGAGAGGCCGCGCATCCGCACCGCCACGCCGGGTGGCGTGGCCTGTGCGGCGCGGACGACGATGACGGCCGGGTTTTGCATCGGCGAACGTGGGGTGGGTGCCGAAGGAGGGCGCCTACTTCGACTTGCCGTCGTCCTTGAAGACCTTCTTCCAGTCGACCACCAGCGCATCGAGTGCCTCCTTCGCGGTGCCCTTGTCTGCGACCACGTAATCATGCACGCGCTTTTGCATCGACAACAGCAGTTGAGCATACGAAGGCTCGGCCCAGAAGTCGACCACCATGTCCATCGAGTCGAGGAAGGGCTGCGCGAAGGGCGAGCTCTTCGGGTAGGCCGGGTCGTTCAGCACCGCCTTGGCGGCCGACGAGCCGCCGATGGCCTGCCACTTCTTCTGCACCTCGGGGTTGGCGAACCACTTGATGTATTGCAGCGCCTCGTTGCGGTTCGGCGAATAGGAGACCACCGAGATGCCCTGGCCGCCGAGTTGCACGCCCTTGGCCTTGTCCGACGGATTGACGAAGAAGCCGATCTTGTCGCCGCCGACGTTCGGGTCCTTGTAGAGGCCCGGGAAGAAGGCGAACCAGTTCATCATCATCGCGACCTGGCCCGACTTGAAGGCATCGAGCCCTTCGGTCATGTAGGCATTGGTCAGGCCGGGCGGCGTGCTGCCCTTGTAGAGCGCCTTGTAGAACTCGAGGCCGCGCACCGCGTCGGGCGAGTTCACGAAGCCGTCCATGGCATACGGCTTCTTCGGGTCCTCGTACTTGAAGCCCATCGGATAGAGCACGTTGGTCACGCCCATCGTGATGCCTTCGGAGCCGCGCTCGGTGAACAGGTAGGCGCCGTAGACCTTCTTGCCGTCGATCATGCGGCCCTGGAAGAACTCGGCCACCTCCTTGAATTGGGCCCAGGTCTTCGGCGGCGCCAGGTCGCGGTTGTACTTGCTCTTGAATTCGGCCTGCAATTCGGGCTTCGCGAACCAGTCCTTGCGGTAGGTCCAGCCGACCGCGTCGGCCATCGCCGGCAGGGCCCAATAGTTGGGCGTGTTCTTCGGCCACTCGGCGTAGCCCACCACGGTGGCGGGCGCGAAGTCCGTCATCTTGATGCCTTCCTTGCTGAAGAACTCGTTGAGCTTGACGTACTGGCCCTGCTCGGCCGCGCCGCCGATCCACTGGCTGTCGCCGATGATCAGGTCGCACAGCTTGCCCTTGGAGTTGAGCTCGTTGAGCATGCGGTCGGCAAAGCTGGTCCACGGCACGAACTCGAACTTCATCTTGATGCCGGTCTTGGTGGTGAAGTCCTTCGAGAGTTCGACCAGCGCGTTGGCCGGGTCCCAGGCAGCCCAGCACAGGGTGATGGTCTTGTCCTGCGCGCGCACGTCGGCGCTGGTCAGGCTGAGCACGGTGGCTGCGGCGAGGGCGATCACCCCCGGGAGCATCTTCGACATCGATTTCATGAGCTGTCTCCAAAAGGTTTGGGATCAGGGGCACATACCCGGCGTCCGCTCAGTGAAGGTTCTCGGCCGTCAGGATCTCGATGCGCGGCTGCACCACGTTGAGTGCGCCGCGGACGTTCTCGCACAGCGCGCGCAGGACACGCGCCGCCGTCAACACGCAGTAATGGATGTCCTGGTGCAGGACGTAGGAGAGGGCATTGGCGCTCAGCAGCGAGGCGTTCTCGTCGGTGAAGTCGTGCGCCGCCACGCCGGCGTGGGGTGCCAGCCCGGACTCGGCCAGTGCGCGCGCCACGCCGGCGCTGCCCGAGCCCACGTTGTAGATGCCGGCCACGCGCGCCGGGTCGATGCCGTTCTTCAGTGCATCGAGCAGTGCGCGGCAGGCGCCGTCGTCATCGGCCGGCAGGTCCGGCGTGCGCACCATGCGCAATCGGGGGAAGCGCTCCTCGATGACGTGGGCGAAGCCGATGCGGCGCTCGATCTCGGCCGACAGCCGCGTCGCCTGCGACGACAGCAGCAGGATGTCGCGCCGGCTGTCGTTGGCCATCCGTCCCAGCAGCAGGCCGGCGGTGCGGCCGGCGGCGCGGTTGTCGGCGCCGATGCAGATCTCGCGCATGGAGCCCGCGACGTCGGAGAACAGGGTCACGACGTGGACTCCCGTGCGCACCAGTTCGTTGATGGCGCGCTTGATCGGCGGCAGGTCGGGCGCCAGCAAGGCGATGCCTTCGCAGTCGCTCACCTGCGCGAGCTCCTCGGCGAAGCGCGCCGGGTCGGTGGCGTCCAGGCGGTGCGTGATCTCGGTGATGTGGGCGTGCCGGAAATCGCCGGCGGCCTGCGCGATCTGCCGCTCGACCAGGTCGAGGAAGGGCGAGGCATCGGCGGGAAGCACAAAGGCGAAGCGCGCGTTCGCGCCTCGGCGAGGCCGGCCCGGCTGCTGCGGGGCCCCCAGTTCCTCGACCACCTGCATCACCCGCTGGACGGTCTCGGCATTGACGCCCGGACGGCGGTTGAGCACCCGGTCGACCGTGGCCGTACCCACACCGGCGGAGCGGGCGATGTCGGCGATGGTGGGGGCGGAGGACATGGAGGAGGAAGCGTGGATCGAGGCGGTTATCGTAATAACATCAATAATTAAATCAATCAGGGTTTTGGAGCATGGGGCGCAGGTCGGCCAGGACCGGGCGCAAGGGGGCGGGAGGTGTGCACGACGAGGCCGCCCGTGGCGAGCGCGTGCGCCGCGCCGACGCTGTCAGACCGCCTCGGTGCGAGGCGTGATGCGCGGGACCGGCGGCAGGGTCGTCGAGCGGTGGGTCTGTCCTACCCTACGATGTACCGTAAGTGCAGCGGCAGAAGCCGTCGAACGTCGAGCAGAATCGGCCGTCTGGGCCGTCTGCCCGTCCACAGAGGCGATTCAGCCTCGCTCGAGCGTCACGAAGCTGAACGGCAACCCGTTGGCCGCGACATGCGATTCGCGCGCCGTCTGCTGCCAGCCGGCGCCGAATTCAGGCGCCCAGGCGTCGCCCTCGTAGTCGCGGTCGATCTCGGTCAGCACCACGCGCTGGGCCAGCGGCTCGGCCTCGGCATAGATCTGCGCGCCGCCCATCACCCAGGCCTCGGTGGCCTGCCCGCGCTCGCACAGGGCGATCGCCTCCTCGAGGCTGCCCGCCCGCTCTGCGCCTTCGGCCTGCCACTCGGCATTGCGCGTGACCACGATGTTGCGGCGGCCGGCGAGCGGCCGGAAGCGCGGCGGGATCGAGTCCCAGGTCTTGCGGCCCATGATCACGGGCGCGCCCGCGGTCTGGCGCTTGAAATGCGCCATGTCTTCGGGCAGGTGCCAGGGCATGACACCGTCGAGTCCGATCACGCCGTTGGCGGCGCGCGCGAGGATCAGGTTGATGCGCATCGCGTTCAGACCGCCACGGGCGCCTTGATGGCGGGATGGTGCTCGTAGCCGACCACTTCGAAGTCCTCGTACTGGTAGTCGAAGATCGAGGCCGGCCTGCGCTTGATCTGGAGCGTCGGGTAGGGCAGCGGCTGGCGGCTCAGCTGCAGCGCCACCTGCTCGGCGTGGTTGCTGTAGATGTGGCAGTCGCCGCCGGTCCAGATGAAGTCGCCGACGTCCAGGTCGCATTGCTGCGCCACCATGTGCGTGAGCAGCGCATAGCTCGCGATGTTGAAGGGCACGCCGAGGAAGATGTCGGCGCTGCGCTGGTAGAGCTGGCAGCTCAGCTTGCCACGCTCGCCCGGCGCCTGCGGCGGCGCGACGTAGAACTGGAAGAAGGCATGGCAGGGCATCAGCGCCATCTTCGACAGTTCGGCCACGTTCCAGGCGCTGACGATGATGCGGCGCGAATCGGGGTTGCTGCGCAGCGTGTCGATCACCTGCTGGATCTGGTCGACGTGGCCGCCGTCAGGTGTCGGCCAGCTGCGCCATTGCACGCCATAGACCGGGCCGAGGTCGCCATCCTCGCGCGCCCATTCGTCCCAGATCGTGACGCCGCGCTCCTTGAGCCAGTTGTTGTTGCTGGAACCGGTCAGGAACCACAGCAGTTCCTGGATGATGGACTTCAGGTGCACCTTCTTGGTGGTGACCAGCGGGAAGCCTTCGTTCAGGTCGAAGCGCATCTGGTAGCCGAACACGCTCTTGGTGCCGGTGCCGGTGCGGTCGCCCTTTTGCACGCCGGTGCTGTCGACGCGGCGCATGAAGTCTTCGTATTGGGAGCGGATGGGGCGGTTCATTGTTGAGGGGTCTCCAGCCGGATCACCCGGCCCGGATTCAGGATGTTCTGCGGATCGAGCCCGCGCTTGATGGCGCGCATCATCTCGAGCGCCACCGGCGACTTGTGCTTCTCGAGCTTGTCGACCTTGAGCGAGCCGACGCCATGCTCGGCCGAGAACGAGCCTTCGAAGGCCTCGACCGCGTCGTAGACCAGGGTGTTGATGCGGTCCTCGTGGTCGCGCAGGAAGGCCTTGTTGTCGCCGCCCTCCGGCGCCTGCACGTTGTAGTGCAGGTTGCCGTCGCCGAGATGGCCGAAGTTCACCAGCCGCACGCCCGGGATCTCGCGCGCCAGCAGCGCGTCGGTCTCGGCCACGAAGGCCGGGATGCGCGACACCGCGATCGAGATGTCGTGCTTGATGTTCAGGCCTTCCTCGGCCTGCGCCAGCGGGATGCTCTCGCGGATGTGCCAGAGCTGGTGTGCCTGTGTGAGGTTTTCGGCGACCACCGCGTCGGTCACGCAGCCGTCCTCGAATGCCGTTTCGAGCAGCGCCTCGAAGCGCGCGCGGGCATGGTCCTCGGACTCGCTGTCGGAGTTCTCGAGCAGCACGCAATAGGGCACGGCCGCATCGTCGATGAACGGCACGCGCAGGGCGGGGAAGTGCTTGGCGACCAGGCTCAGCGCGAAACGGCCCATCACTTCGAAACCGGTCAGGCCGGGGCCGAGCCGCTGGTGCGCCAGGCCGAGCAGCCTGACCGCATGGTCGAGCGAAGGCACTGCCGCCCAGGCCGTGAGCTGGGCGGCCGGCAGCGGATACAGCTTCATGGTCGCGGCAGTGATGATGCCCAGCGTGCCCTCGCTGCCGATCATCAGGTCGCGCAGGTCGTAGCCGGTGTTGTCCTTGCGCAGGCCGCTGGTGCCTTCCCAGACCGCACCTTGCGGCGTCACGACCTCGAGCCCGAGGCAGAGGTCGCGCGTGTTGCCGTAGCGCACGACCTGGGTGCCGCCGGCGTTGGTCGCCAGGTTGCCGCCGATCGTGCAGCTGCCTTCGGCCGCCAGGCTCAGGGGGAACAGGAAGCCGGCGTTGCGCGCCGCTTCCTGCAAGGTCTGCAGCACGCAGCCGGCTTCGACCGTCATCGTGAGGTTGGCGGCGTCGATGTTGCGGATCTGGTTCAGACGCTGCAGGCTCAACAGCACCTGGGTGCCGCTCTCGTCCGGAATCGAGCCGACCGCGAGGCCGGTGTTGCCGCCCTGTGGGACCAGCGTGGTGCCGGCCGCGGCGCAGGCCTTGACCACCTCGGCCACCTGCAGGGTGTTGCCCGGGCGCACCACCGCCAGCGCCTTGCCGCGCGAGCGCTTGCGCCAGTCCTGCTCCCAGGCGCTGAGGTCGCCTTCGGTCAGCACATTCGCCGCGCCGACGATCGAGCGAAGCCTGTCCAGCAAAACGCTCATGGCGTCGCCCCTTCGAGTTTGCGTGCCTGGGCGGCGTTGCGCAGCCGCAGCCGCACATGCCAGGCGCAGGCCGTGAAAAGCGCCAGGCACAACAGGACCTGGATCAGCGCCAGCACCTGGCCGACACCGTTGGTGTCGCTCCAGGCGCGCACCACGCCTTCGGTGAAATAGAGCCAGACCATCAGGCTGACCCAGCGATAGGTATACATGCGGTTCTTGAGCAGGCCAGCCAGCGGCACCACCAGCGGCAGCACCTTGAGCGCCAGCCAGGATCCCCCCGGGCGCAGCGGTGCCAGCCATAGCTCCCAGGCGAGTCCGAGCACGATCAGCCCGACGAGGCTGCCGACGGCGAGCCAGCGGGTGGCGGAAACGGAGGCGGGAGGGAGGTGGGACGCGGTCACGGCAGGTCAGTTCGAACGGGTTGCGCCGGAGCGGCGGAGGACCCGGTGGCATGATACCGGCCATGAATCGCCGGCAACTCTGGAGGGATCTTTCGCGCTTTCCCTGGGGCAACACCGCCGCCGTGCTGGGCGAGCGTTTTCGCGAAGACCGCCTGGGCCTGACGGCCAGCAGCCTGACCTTCACCACCACCATCGCGTTGGTGCCCTTCTTCACCGTGGCGGCGGCGCTGTTCACGGTGTTCCCGATGTTCAGCACGATGCAGGGCCGGGTCCAGCGCTGGCTGATCGACAGCCTGATCCCGGACAACATCGCGCGCCAGGTGCTGGGCTACCTGAACCAGTTCGCGAGCAAGGCCAGCGGCCTGGGCGTGGCCGGGCTGGTGGTGCTGCTGGTGACCGCGGTGGCGCTGATCCTCACGATGGACAAGACGCTCAACAACATCTGGCGGGTGCGCAAGCCGAGGCCGCTGGCCCAGCGGGTGCTGATCTACTGGGCTGTGATCACGCTCGGGCCACCGGTGCTGGCGCTGAGCCTGAGCACCACGGCGGCCTTTTTCTCGGCCTCGCGCGAGGTGGTGGGCGGCGCGATCGTCAAGCTGCTGTTCGACACCTTCGAATTCGTGCTGCTGGCCGGCGGCATGGCGGCGCTCTACCGCTTTGTGCCGAACACCCACGTCAGGTGGTCGCACGCCTGGGCCGGGGGCGTTTTCGTCGCAGTCGCGATCGAGGCCGCGAAGCGCGTGCTGGCCTACTACCTGAGCCTGGTGCCGACCTATTCGGTGCTGTACGGGGCCTTCGCGACCGTGCCGATCCTGCTGGTGTGGATCTACGTGGCCTGGGTCATCGTGTTGTTCGGCGCCGTGATCGCGGCCTACCTGCCCAGCCTGCTGACCGGGGTGGCGCGGCGCGGAGGCGCCGCCGGCTGGCCGCTGCAGCTCGCGGCCGAGGTGCTGCAGTACCTCCACGCCGCCAAGTCCACGCCCGCCAGCGGCCTGGGCGCGGCCGAACTGGTGGCCCGCATGAGGGTCGATGCGCTGCAGCTCGCGCCGGTGCTCGAGACCCTGGTGGCGCTCGACTGGATTGCGCCGCTGGCCGAGGAGCGCGACAACGACGACCCGCGCTTCGTGCTGCTGGCCGACCCCGCCGACTCGCTCGAGCCGCTGCTGCGGGAGCTGCTGATGCCGCAGGCGCCGCCGCTGCGCAGCCTGTGGCACCAAGGCCCATTGGACAGCCTGCGGCTGCAGGATCTGCTGGCGAATCGATAATGGCGCCGGATTCTCCGCCACCCCTCCATTTCCCGACCCTGCCGTGACCGACTTTTCCGTCTCCGCTGTCGACGACCGTCTCTGGGTCGTCTGCCTGTGCGCCGAATGGTGCGGTGCCTGCCGCGAGTACCGTCCGCTGTTCGAACAAGTGGCGCGCGCCCATCCGCAGTTCCGCTTCGCCTGGGTCGACATCGAGGACCACGCGGACATCGCGGACGATTTCGACGTCGAGACCTTTCCGACGCTTCTGATCGCCAGCGATGCCGGAACCCGCTTCATCGGGCCCTTGCTGCCCCACGCCGAAACCCTGGCGCGCCTGCTCGATGCGCTGCAGCCGGCCCAGGCATCGGCGCCCGAGGTGGCGACCCTGCTCGGCGCGCTCCAGCGCGAGCCGCGGACCTTTTCGGTCGCCTGACCGCCTGAGCCCGGGCCGCCGATGAAAGTCCTTCTCTTCGGCGCAACCGGCATGGTCGGGCAGGGCGTGCTGCGCGAATGCCTGCTGGACCGCGACGTGACCGACGTCGTGTGCGTCGGCCGACGCCCGAGCGGCGAGACGCACCCCAAGCTGCGCGACCTGGTGGTGCCCGATCCGGGCCAGCTTTCGTCGGTGGAAGCCGAGCTGTCCGGCTTCGATGCCTGCTTCTTCTGCCTCGGCGTTTCCTCGGTCGGGATGAGCGAAGACGACTATAAGCGAGTGACTTACGACCTGACGCTCGGGGCGGCGCGCACCCTTGCCCGGCTCAATCCGCAGATGACCTTCGTCTACGTGACAGGCGCCGGCACCGACAGCACGGAGCGCGGGCCTCGCATGTGGGCCCGCGTCAAGGGCGCGACCGAGAACGCGCTGATGCGGCTGCCGTTCAAGGCCGCCTACATGTTCCGCCCGGGCATGATCCAGCCGATGCACGGCGTGCGTTCCAAGACCGCGCTGTACCGATGGGCCTATGTGATCGCGAACCCGTTGTTCGGCTTGGTTCGCCTCTGGGCGCCGAATCGGGTCACGACCAGCGAGCAGGTCGGGCGCGCCATGCTGCTCGCCGCCAAGCGCGGCGCGCCGAGCCCGCTGGTCGAGATGACCGACATCAACGCGCTGCGCTGACGCCGCTCAGACCAGGAAATCGCGCAGCGCGAACAGCACCTCGTCGGGCGCCTCGCCCATCAGCGCGTGACCGGCCTTGACGGTGACGACCTTGGCGCCCGGCGCCTTTTGGGCGAGCGTGCGGGCCGCACGCGGCGGCGTCATCTGGTCGGCCTCGCCGAGCAGGAACAGCACCGGGCACTTCAGCTTCGCCAGCGCCTGTTCGCCGTTGGCGTAGTCGTTGCAGGCCTTGAAGCCGATGTGGAACACATTGGCGTCCGGGTTGCTCGCCAGCACGCGGCGCATCAGGGCCCGCGAACTGCCGTAGAGCCAGGCGCCCGGACCGAGCGGCGGCGCCAGCATCGAATGCGAGAAGGTGTTGACCATCGCGATCGCGCGCTGCGGATCGTTGAGCGCGCCGTCCAGCAGCGCCGGCGACACGGTCATCGGATAGGCGGTGCCGACCAGCGCCAGGTGCGAGACGCGTTCCGGCGCGCGGGCGGCGGTCTCGAGTGCGATCAGCGAGCCGAAGCTGTGGCCGACCAGCGCCGCCTTGGCGACGCCGGCCGCATCGAGCAGCTCGACCACGAAGGCCGCGGCGTCCTCGACCGTGGCGGGCGGCGGGCCCTCGCTGCGGCAGTGGCCCGGTAGGTCGACCGCAAGCACGTTCCAGCCGTGGTTGGCGAACCAGCGGCTCTGCAGGATCCAGACGCTGTGGTCGTTGAGCACGCCGTGGATGAAGACCACGGTCGGCTTGGCGGGGTCGAGCAGCTTGCCGCCGGTGTAGCAGTAGGTGGCGTGGCCGTTGACGAGAAACTCCATCACGCCTCCCGCCGGGCCGCCCCAAGGGCGGCGTGCGCCCCCTCGGGGGGCAGTGAATACATGAAATGATGAGCGTGGGGGTTCATGTCACGCACCTGCCTTTTCCGCGCTCTTCAGCGCGCGCTTGAGGTCGTCGATCAGGTCGGCCGGGTCTTCGAGCCCGATCGACAGCCTGATGGTGCCCTGCGAGATCCCGGCACCCGCCAGCGCCTCGTCGCTCATGCGGAAATGCGTGGTGCTCGCGGGATGGATCACCAGGCTGCGGCAATCGCCCACGTTGGCCAGGTGGCTGAACAGCTTGAGCGCCTCGATGAACTTCTTGCCCTGCTCGCGGTTGCCCTTGAGGTCGAAGCTGAACACCGCACCGGCGCCCTTGGCGCCATGGCGCAGCAGCTTGTTGGCCAGCGCATGGCTGGGGTGCGATTCGAGCAGCGGATGCCCCACGTGCGACACGAAGGGATGCGAAGCCAGGAACTCCACCACCTTCTGCGTGTTGTCGATGTGGCGCTCCATGCGCAGCGGCAGCGTCTCGATGCCCTGCAGGATCAGCCAGGCCGTGTGCGGGCTCATCGAGGCGCCGAAGTCGCGCAGGCCCTCGCGGCGTGCGCGCAGCAGGAAGGCGCCGACCGTGCTCTCCTCGCTGAAGACCATGTTGTGGAAGCCGTCGTAGGCCTGGGTCAGTTCGGCAAACTTGCCCGAGCGTTCCCAGTCGAAGCTGCCGCCGTCGACCACCACGCCGCCGATCACGGTGCCGTGGCCCGAGAGGAACTTGGTAGCCGAGTGATAGACCAGGTCGGCGCCCCAGTCGAAGGGCTTGATCAGGTAGGGCGAGGTCAGCGTGGAATCGACCAGAAGCGGCACCTTGGCCGCGTGCGCGATCTCGCTGACCGCGGGAATGTCGAGCACGTCGAGTCCCGGGTTGCCCACGGTCTCGCCGAACAGCAGCTTGGTCTCGGGCCGGATCGCGGCGCGCCAGCCGTCGAGGTCGCCCGGCTTCACGAAGGTGGTGTCGATGCCGAAGCGGCGCATCGTGTAGTGCAGCAGGTTCTGCGAGCCGCCGTACAGCGCGGTGCTGGCGACGATGTGCGAGCCGGCACCCATCAGCGTCGCGATCGACAGGTGCAGTGCCGCCTGGCCGCTGGCGGTGGCGATCGCGCCGATGCCGCCTTCAAGCGCCGCCACGCGCTGCTCGAGCACGGCGTTGGTCGGGTTGCTGATGCGCGAGTAGACGTGGCCGGCGCGCTCGAGGTTGAACAGCGCCGCGGCATGGTCGCTGGATTCGAAGACGAAGGAGGTGGTGAGATGGATCGGCACCGCCCGCGCGCCGGTGGCGGGGTCGGGTGCGGCGCCGGCATGCAATGCCAGCGTGTCGAAGCCGGGGTCGGAGTAGCCGGACATGAGCGCCTTTCGAGATCGTTTCTGCAATGCCCCGTTACGCGTGCATCCTGCACGGCGAAATCGCGGGGTCGGTGGACGGGCGGCCATTGTGGGCTATATTCAAATCGGCACGCCGCCGAGCAAGTGAGGAGCAATTACATGAAAGTCAGCGACATCCTGCGAGTGAAGGGCAACACGCTCTTCACGGTCACGCCCGACGAGCCCCTGGCTAGCGCGGTCGACGTCATGGCCGACAAGGACATCGGCTCGCTGGTGGTCATGGAGCACGGCGACCTGGTCGGCATGCTCACCTTCCGCGAAGTGATCGTCGCCATCGTCGCCAACGGCGGCCAGGTCGGCGGAACCCTGGTGCGCAAGGCGATGGACGACCATCCCGTGACCTGCACCCTCGAAACCGACCTCGACGAGATCCGCCGCATCATGCTCGAGCGCCACGCGCGCTACATGCCCGTGATGGACAAGCGCATGCTGATGGGCGTGATCAGCTTCTACGACGTCGCCAAGGCGGTGGTCGACAGCCAGAACTTCGAGAACAAGATGCTCAAGGCCTACATTCGCGACTGGCCCGAAACAGAGTAGCTCCCCCCCAGGTTGCCCGGCACTTCGTGTCCGGGCGCCCACCCCCTACCGGGGGCAACACCAGCGGCCCGGCGGAGCCGGTTCCGCGGTGTTTCACCAACGGGCCTGGCTGCGCCGGCCGGGGGCCTGCTGCCTACTCCTTGATGTTGGCGGCTTGCACGATTTTTTGGTTGCGGGCGTATTCCGATTTGACGAACTGGGCGAGCTCCTCGGGCGAGCCGCTGCCGGGGATGGCGCCTTGCTCCTGCAGCTTGGCGCGCACTTCGGGGTCCTTGAGCACGGCGTTGAGTTCCTGGTTGAGGCGGCTCACGATCGGCGCCGGCGTTCCGGCCGGCGCGAAGATGCCGGTCCAGCTCACCATCGAGTAGCCCTTCAGGCCCGGCATCTCGTTGAAGGTGGACACCTGCGGCAGCGCGTCGAGCCGCTGGCCGCCCGTCACGCCGAGCGCCTTCAGCCGGTTGCCGCTCACATGCGGGATGGCGCTGGTGCTGACCAGCATCGCGAGGTCGACCTGGTTGCCGATCACGTCGGTCGCGATCTGGGCACCGCCGCGGTAGGGCACGTGGGTGACGAAGATGCCGGTGCGCTCCTTCAGCAGTTCCATCGCCAGCTGCAGCACGGTGCCGACGCCCGAGGTGGCGTAGTTGTACTTGCCGGGCGCGGCCTTCGCGAGCTTGACGAAGTCGGCGAAGTCCTTCACCGGCAGGCCCGGCCGGGCGACCAGCACCATGGGCGCGGTGTTCAGCATGCCCACCGGCGCCAGGTCCTTCAGCGGGTCGAACTTGAAGGCAGCGGGGTTGATCAACTTTCCGATCGCGATCGCGCTGTCCGGGCCTGCGACCAGGGTGTAGCCGTCCGGCGCCGCATTCACCGCCTTGGCGACCCCGATGGCGCCGCCCGCGCCGGTCACGTTCTCGATCACGACCGACTGCTTGAGGCGTTCGCCGAGCCTGGTTGCGACCAGCCGTGCGTTGAAGTCCACGCTGCCGCCCGCCGAATAGGGAACGATCAGCGTGATCGGCTTGGCGCCGGGCCAGGCGGAGGGCTGTGCGAAGGCGGCGCCGGGCAGGGCCGCGATCAGCATCGAGGCCAGCAGCAAGGGTTTCGGGATCGGGGTGTTCATGGGTTCAGCGTGGTGGGTTCTTGTGGAAGGAGGGCCCGCAGCGCATCGAACTCGGCGCTCCATTGGCTGCGCCAGTGGCGGCGCAAGGAATCATCGATCCAGGCGCCGTCGAGTCCGTTGTGCATGAAGCCGCGCAGGTCGTCCAGGCCGAAACCGAAGTCGCGCACCATCATCAGCCACGCCCCGGTGGGCGTGACCTTGTGCAGGGTCGGGTCGTCGGTGTTCGGGTGGATCCGCAGGCCCAGCCCCGGCATGCGGCGGATCGGGTGGTCGAGCGCCCAGCGTTCCGGCGGCAGGGTGCGCAGGTAGTAGGAGTTGGTCGGCACCACGGTGAACAGCACGCCGCGCTCGGCGCATTCGCGCGCGAACCCGGGCTGGTCGACCACGGTGTAGCCGTGGTCGATGCGGTCGACCTGCAGCAGATCGAGGGCGGTGCGCACGTTGGTCCAGGGCATGCCGAACTCGCCGGCGTGCGCGGTGGTCTTGAGGCCGGCGCGCCGGGCGTCGCGGTAGGCCTCGAGAAAGAGCTCGGGCGGCCGATCGACCTCGCGGTAGTCGATGCCGATGCCGATCACTTCCTCGCACCGGCTCTGCGTGACCCATCGCACCATCTCGACGGCCGCCTCGGGACTGGCTTCGCGATCGATCGCCGCGATCAGCCGGCCGACGATGCCGAACTCTCGTTGCGCGTCATGGATGGCGTTGACGATCGCATCCTGCGCTTTCCGGTAGCCGATGCCCGATGCGTGCACGGTGCCCGTCGGGTTCCAGAAGAACTCGCTGTAGCGGACGTTGTGCGACGCCGCGTCCTGCAGGTATTCGAAGGTGAGCCGATGCAGGTCGTCGGCGCTGCGCACCAGCTGGGCATCGAGCGCGCGCAGCACCCGCAGCACGCCGACCGGCTTCTCGCCCCGGGTGTAGAAGCCCTCGATCTCGTCGTCGGCCAGCGGCGAACCGGCCCGGCGGTTGAGGTCCGCGAAGGTGCCGTGCCGGACCGTGCCGAACAGATGGCAGTGCAATTCGACCTTCGGGATCGCTCGCAGGAAGGGCTCCAGGGCGCCAGGCGTTGCGACGGCAGTGCTCATGCAGGCCAGTCTAGGGAGGGTGATGAAATAAGGAAAATTTTGAATTCCTATAATTTCATTCATTCAATTGATAACCAAGCGATGAGTTCCTTGCCCCTGCGTGCATTGACGCTTCGCCAGCTCCAGTGCTTCTCGGTGCTGGTGCAGGAGGGCCAGTTCGGCCGCGCCGCGCGCAGGCTGGCGATCACCCAGCCGGCCCTGAGCAACGCCATCAAGCAGATGGAGAAGCTCCTCGGTGCCGAGCTGCTGACCCGTTCGACGCACCGGCTCGAGCTCACGCCGGTCGGCGCCGAGGTGCTGGCGCGCACCGACTACCTGGTCAATACTTTCGAGGTCGCGTTGCGCGATATCGAGAGCACGGTGCAGCGCGGACGCGCTTTCGTGCGCATCGGCGTGATCCCTTCGGCCAGCGCCCGCGTCGCGACGGCGGTGGCCGGGTTCATCGGCGGTGATGCACCGCCCGGCATCGAGTTCGCCTGGCGCGACGCGCCGTCGAACACCCTGCTGGCCGAAGTGCGCAGCGGCCGGCTCGACCTGGCCGTGGCGGCCATCACCGAGCCGCCGGGCGGGCTGGACTGCGTGGACCTGTTCCGCGATCCGCTGGTGCTGGTGGTGCGGCGCGACCATCCGCTGGCCGCGCTTGGCGAGGCTGACTGGGAGGCCATCGGCGGCGAGCGCCTGGTGCTGTTCGAGAGCGGCAGCATGCCGGCGCTCGGCGACCCGGCCCGCGCCCAGTTCGCGCAGGGTTCGGAGCCCTATCGCGTGAGCTATTCGGAAACGCTCTACGCCCTGGTGCGCGGCGGGCTGGCGCTCGGCCTGATGCCGAAGCTCTACACCTCGTCGCTTCGCGACGATGAACTGGTGGTGCTCCCGCTCGTGAAGCCGCACATCGAGCGCCGCGTGGTGCTGGTCTACCTGCCCGGGCCGATGCGCAACGTGGTGTCGCAGGCGCTGATCGCGCATCTGCGGCACGCCCTGGTGACGCCGGCCTAGTGCAGCTCTTGCGCCGTGTGGATCATCTCGCGCACGCGGGGGTAGATCTGGGCGTTCCACTTGCTGCCGCTGAAGACGCCGTAGTGGCCGACGCCGGCCTGCAGGTGAT
Source organism: Variovorax sp. P1_G12 (assembly GCF_056405555.1). Classification (NCBI taxonomy): domain Bacteria; kingdom Pseudomonadati; phylum Pseudomonadota; class Betaproteobacteria; order Burkholderiales; family Comamonadaceae; genus Variovorax; species Variovorax sp. P1_G12. Next base: position 158,328 of record NZ_JBFUBW010000013.1, read on the forward strand.
GGGTCTTGAGGTAGGGGCGGATGCTCGGGCAGAGGTCCTGGGCCGCCACGGTCTGGCCGACCGCGCAGATGTCGTCGCGTTCGCCTTCCACGGTCATCAAGGCGGTGCGGCGGATCGCCGACGGATCGACCTTGCGCTCGCCGACGGTCAGCTCGCCGCGCGGCAGGTCGTAGGTCTGGAACACGCGCGCCACCGTCTCCAGGTAGAACTCGGCCGGCAGGTCGTTGACCGCCAGGTACTCGTCGTAGAAATCGCGGATCGTGGCCGCCTGCTCGAGTTCGCCTTCGACCAGGTGGTGATAGAGCTTCCTGAACTGTTCCTTGTGGCGGTCCGGATTCATGCTCATGAAGGCGCTGAGCTGCAGGAAGCCCGGATAGACGCGCCGCATCACACCGGCGTGCGGCCAGGGCACGCGGCTGATCAGGTTGCGTTCGAACCAGCCGATCGGGCGGTCGGTCGCCAGCTTGTTCACGGCCGTCGGGTTGATGCGGCAGTCGACCGGTCCGGCCATCAGGGTCAGGCTCAGCGGCGAGGCCGGGTGGCCGTCTTCCGCCATCAGCGCGGTGGCCGCCAGGGCCGCCACGCAAGGTTGGCAGACCGCCACCATGTGGGCGCCGGGGCCGATCGCCTCGAGAAAACTCACGATCTGCAGCGTGTAGTCGTCCAGGCCGAAGCCGCCGTTCCACAGCGGCACGTCGCGCGCGTTGTGCCAGTCGGTCAGGTACACGTCGTGGTCGCGCAGCAGGGTGCGCACCGTTTCGCGCAGCAGTGTCGCGAAATGGCCCGACAGTGGTGCGGCCAGCAGCACCTTGGGCTGCACCGCCTTGGTGTTCTTGCGGAAGTGCAGCAGCGTGCCGAAGGGCGCGACCAGCGCCACCTCTTCGTGCACCGGGACTTCCTCGCCCTCGCACACCACGCTCTGGATGCCGTAGTCCGGCCGCGTGTGGGTCAGCCGCATGTGGGCATAGACCTCCATGGCCGCCGCGATCCGGCGGCGGGCGCCGCGGTCCGAAGGGGCCTGCCACGCGCCGCTGCCGAGGTACTGGGCTGCGAGCCGGGACGGCGAGAGCAGGTCGGTGTGTGTTTGGTAGGCCCGGTACAGCATGCCTGGAGTGCAGGCAAGTTGCGGGCCAAGCCGCCGCGGTGCACTGTTCTGGCATGGGGCTTGCACACCCGCAGAGCCGATCCGGCAGCCCAGGAGCGTCCCCATGGCCAAACCCGTCCTCACCATCAGCAGCAAGAACTACGGTGCGTGGTCGCTGCGCGGCTGGTTGATGTGCCGGCTTGCGGGGCTGGATTTCAGCGAGAAGGTGATCCCGCCGGACGATCCGGCCATGAAGGCCGAGATGCTGCTGCTGTCGGCCTCGATGCTGGTGCCCTCGCTGCAGCACGGCCGCATCAAGGTCTGGGACACGCTCGCGATCGGCGAGTACCTCCACGAGATCAAGCCCAAGGCCGGGCTGCTGCCCGCCGATGCCGAGGCCCGGGCGATCTGCCGGGCGATCTGCGGCGAGATGCATTCCGGCTTCAGCTCGTTGCGCAGTTCGCTGCCGATGAACATCAAGGCCCGGTTCCCGAACTTCAAGATCTGGTCGCGCGCCCAGACCGACATCGACCGCGTGGTCGCGATCTGGCGCGAATGCCTCCAGGCCCATGGCGGCCCCTACCTGTTCGGCAAGCAGCCGTGCATGGCGGACGCGATGTACGCGCCGGTGGTGACGCGCTTCATCACCTACGACGTCACGCTGGACGCCGCCTGCGCCGGCTATTGCAAGCGCATCATGGAACTGCCGGCGATGCAGGAATGGATCAAGGCGGCGAAGCAGGAGCCCGACGAGATCGACGAGCTCGACGCCGAGTTCTGAGGCCCGATCGCTGCGGGGTTCAGCCGCCCGGGCGGCTGAACATGCGCAGGTCGAGCGGCGACTCGTTGCCGAGCCACATGGCGTGCGCGGTGTGGTCCAGGTAGTCGTTGCCGGTGACGCCGTGCACGAACACGTCCAGGCCTCCGCGGTGGCCGTCCAGCCACGCGACGACCTCGTCGAACTCGGCGGCATCGAAGGCGATCTGGCAGCTCCAGTGCGGGTGCGGGCCGACCAGGCGCTCGTGCACCCGGCCGACCACGACCAGCAGTTCGTGCCCCGCGTCCTCGGCGATCTTGCGCGCCTGGGCGACCGTGCCGGGACCGAAATAGATGTGGGCGTGGTACTGCGGGTAGAGGTTTTCGGGACGGCGGGGCATGAGCGGCTCGATGAGAGTGACAAGCTTAGCGCTGCACCGCGCCGGAAACTTAACAACCGGTTGCCGCATCTCGAGTAAAAAGGTGAAATACTGTGATTTCATACAGTATGCGGATCGCCCCATGGCCGACACCTTCATCCCCGTGCATGCCCTCAAGGGCCGCGGCGCGGCCACGCGCCTGCCGCACCGCTTCGAGCGCGACGTTCGCGATGCCTTCGACGACGGCTGGGGCACGCTGGAAGAAGGCGAGGCCGAGTCCGAGGGCCTGCCGCCGCTGGCGACCGAGGTCCGCTTCGAGGACGTGAAGTCGGTGCTGAGCGACAACGATTCGCCCGACATCCCCTTCGATCGATCGCTCAATCCCTACCGCGGCTGCGAGCACGGCTGCATCTACTGCTTCGCGCGGCCCACGCACAGCTACCTCAATCTCTCGCCCGGCCTCGATTTCGAGACCAAGCTCATCGCCAAGCGCAACATCGCCGAGGTGCTCCGCAGCGAACTCGGCCGCAGGGGCTATCGTCCCAGCCAGATCGCGATCGGCACCGCCACCGACTGCTACCAGCCGATCGAGCGCGAGCTGCGGCTCACGCGTTCGGTCATCGAACTGCTGAAGGAAACCCGCCATCCCTTCGGCCTGGTCACCAAATCGAGCGCGGTCGAGCGCGACCTCGACCTGATCGCGCCGATGGCGGCCGACCGGTTGGCGGCGGTCTACGTCACGATCACCACGCTCGACGGCGAGCTGGCGCGCAAGCTCGAGCCGCGCGCCGCCGCGCCGCACCGGCGGCTGCGCACCCTGCGCACGCTGGCCGATGCGGGCGTGCCGGTCGGCGTCAGCGTGGCGCCGCAGATTCCCTTCGTCACCGAGGACATGGAACAGGTGCTGGAGGCCGCCTGGGAGGCGGGAGCGCGTTGCGCTTTCTATACGGTCATCCGGCTCCCGTGGGAGGTGGCGCCGCTGTTCAAGCAATGGCTCGAGCTGCACTACCCGCAGCGCGCGGACCGCATCATGGCGCGCATCCGCGAGATGCGCGGCGGCAAGGACTACGATGCCGACTTCGCGACCCGCATGAAGGGCAGCGGGCTGTGGGCCGACCTGATCCGCCAGCGTTTCGAGAAGGCGACCCGGCGCATCGGCTTCAACCGCGAGCGCATCGCGCTCGACCTCGGCGCGTTCCGGCCACCTGGCGCGGCGGGGCAGGGCAGTCTGTTCTAGCGGGATGGGTCGACTTGGTTACACAATGCAGTGAATGGCAAAAAATTGCGTTCCCCCCCCAGCGACGACGCCCTGGTGGGTGGTGATGGGGGTTTCCGGTTGCGGCAAGTCCAGCCTCGGGGCCGCGTTGGCGCGGGACATGGAACTGCCGCTGATCGAAGGCGATGACTTCCATTCGCCCGAAAGCGTTGCCAAGATGCGAGCCGGAATTGCGCTCACCGACGCCGACCGTGCAGGCTGGCTCACCGCGCTGGGCCTTGAAATGGCGCGTCACCGGGGTGGGGCGGTGCTGACCTGTTCGGCCCTCAAGCGCGACTACCGCGAGCGATTGCGCTCCGCTGTTCCGGGCCTGCGCTTCGTCTTCATGGCGCTGACGCGCGAGGAGGCCGAGCGTCGCGTGGCGGCGCGCGCCGGCGCGCACATGTTTCCGGCCAGCCTGGTCGCCAACCAGTTCGCGACGCTGGAATCCCCGGTCGGCGAACCCGGCGTGCTGGAGGTGGACGCCACGGCGCCGATGCCCGAGCTGGTGGCGCGCGTGCGAGCGTTGCTGTGAGGGTGAATGCGTCCGATGCTTCCCGGCATTCGTCAGGGATACCGCGGAACCGGCTTTGCCGGGCCGCCCCCGGAAGGGGGTGGGCGACTACACGAAGTGAGTCAACCTGGGGGAGTGCTTAACCCCAGCGCGTCGAAGACCCGGATCGCTGCATATGCGTCGTTGGCCGCATAACGCAGCTGCGCGTCGGTCAGCTGCCGGTTGGCCCAGTTCGAGGTCGTGGCCTTGCGCGACTTGACGAAGCGGCGGTCGAACACCAGCGCCACGGCGGTCTTCACGCCGACCGACTTGCGGTAGCCGCGGCGGCGGAACTCGGTGTCGAGGTCGAGCACGGCCTGCGGCTCGACGCCGAAGCGCTGCCGGATCAGGCTCAGGTCGGTCGACAGGCCGAAGCCGGCCTTGATCAGTTCGGCCGAGCCCAGCAGCGCGGCCAGCGCGCCGTGGAACTCGGTGCGATGCAGCTGGAACAGCCAGGCCTGGTCGCGGGTCGCGAACTGGACCACATGCGGTCCGCCCGAGACTTCGAACTTGGCGAAGGTCGGCTTGGACTCGGTGTCGAAGCCGACCACGCGGCTGGCCAGCAGCGCCGCCGTGGCGGCCTCCGCGTCCTGCGCTGTGGCGACCACGCGGATGTCCCCCAGGCCCAGGCCCTCGAAAGGCTCGAGCAGGGCGATCTGTTCACGTTCGGGGATCGGGGGGAGCTTGTCGTTCATTCGAAAGGTCTGTTGGGCTGTTATGGCGTCTTCAAGCCTGCAGCAGGCTTCTGCCGTGATGCGCCAGGTGGTCCGCAACGACGCTCTGGATGAAGTAGTAGCCGTGGTCGTAGCCTTCGTGGCGGCGCAGCGTGAGCGGCTGGCCGGCGCTCGCGCAGGCGGCCTCGAACAGATGCGGGTGGAGCTGCTCGGCGAGGAATTTGTCGGCCAGGCCCTGGTCGACCAGGATGCCTTCGGGGAAGGGTGCCACGGATTGCGATTGCATCAGGGCGCTGGCGTCGTGCGCCAGCCACCGGCTGCGATCGGCGCCGAGGTAGCCGTTGAACGCCTTCTCGCCCCAGGGACACTGCGTCGGCGCGCAAATCGGCGCCAGGGCCGAGAGCGACTTGAAGCGGCCCGGATGGCGCAGCGCGAGCGTCAGCGCGCCATGGCCGCCCATCGAATGGCCGAAGACGCCGAGGCGCTCGCCGTCCACCGGCTGGCTTCTCGCGACCAGCGGCAGCAGCTCGCGGATCAGCCAGCTTTCCATGCGCCAGTGCGCTGCCCAGGGCGCCTCGGTGGCGTCGAGGTAGAAGCCGGCGCCGATGCCGAAATCCCAACTCGCGGTCGCACCCTCGAGGTCCTCGGCGCCGGGCCCGCGCGGACTGGTGTCGGGTGCGATCAGCGCCAGGCCGAGTTCGGCCGCCAGCCGCTGGGCGCCGGCCTTGACCATGAAGGTCTCTTCGTTGCAGGTCAGGCCGGCGAGGTACAGCACCGCCGGCACCGGCCCGCGCGCTGCTCGCGGCGGCAGGAAGACCGAGAAGCGCATCGGCAGCCCGATCTCGCGCGAGTCGTGTTCGAGGAAGCGTTGTGTGCCGCCGAAGCAGCGGTGTTCGGAAAGGACCTTGGGGCTGTCTGTCATGTCTTCGATGGGGGGATGAGTTCGAGCACCGCATCGGCGAACACGCGCGGCGCCTCCTGCGGCATGTTGTGGCCCACGCCGGGCACGATGCGGTGCGAGCGGGGGCCGGTGAAGCGGTGGGCATGCGCCGATGCATCGCTCGCGGGACGCACGCCGTCGTCGGCGCCGTCGAAAGTGATGGACGGCACGCGGATCGGCGGTTGCGCGGCCAGCCGGGCCTCGATGGTCGCACAGCCCGGATCGCCCGGCACCAGCCCGAAGCGGTGGCGGTACGAGTGGATCACCACCTCGACGAAGTCGGGGTGGTCGAAGGCGGCGGCGCTGCGCTCGAAGGTCGCGTCATCGAAGGTCCAGGTCGGCGACCAGAGCCGCCACAGCAAGCGCGCGATGCCGCGCCGGTCGGCCGCCAGCCCGGCGTGTCCGCGTTCGCTGTGGAAGTAGTACTGGTACCAGAGCCGATGCTCGTTCTCTGCGACTTCGGGCCGCATCGCCTGTGCGATGTCCTGGATGTTGTAGCTGTTGAACGAGACCAGCCCGGCGCAGCGCTCGGGCCACAGCGCCGCCACCACGCAGGCCGCGCGCCCACCCCAGTCGTAGCCCGCCAGCACGGCACGCGGGATCGCCAGCGCATCGAGCAGCGCGAGAAGGTCGGCGCCCAGGGCCGCCTGTTCGCCCGAACGGGGTGTGGAATCGCTCAGGAAGCGCGTGGCGCCGTAGCCGCGCAGGTAGGGCACGATGACCCTGCAGCCCGCCGCGGCCAGCATCGGCGCGACCTCGGCGTAGCTGTGGATGTCGTAAGGAAAGCCGTGCATCAGCAGCACCGGCGGGCCGTCGGACGGCCCGGCCTCGACATACGCGGTCTCGAGCACGCCAGCTTCGATCGTTCGCAGGGGTTGCATGAATTCCATCGAAGCTCCTAGACACGGTTTCCTTCCAGGGATACCGCGGATCCGGCTTCGCCGGGCCGCCGGTATCGCCCCCTGAAAGGGGGTGGGCGGGCTACACGCAGTGAGCCCAACCTGGGGGGTTAGTAGATCACCACCCCGCGGATGGACTCTCCGCGCTTCATCAGGTCGAAGCCCTTGTTGATGTCCTCGAGCGGCATGGTGTGCGTGATCAGGTCGTCGATGTTGATCTTGTTCTCCATGTACCAGTCGACGATCTTCGGCACGTCGGTGCGCCCGCGCGCGCCGCCGAAGGCCGAGCCTTCCCACTTGCGGCCGGTGACGAGCTGGAACGGCCGCGTGCTGATCTCGGCGCCCGCCTCGGCCACGCCGATGATGATGCTGCGGCCCCAGCCCTTGTGCGTGCATTCGAGCGCCTGGCGCATCACCTGGGTGTTGCCGATGCACTCGAAGCTGTAGTCGGCGCCGCCGTCGGTCAGCTGCACGATGGCATCGACCACGTTCGGCGTGTCCTTCGGGTTGATGAAGTGCGTCATGCCGAACTTGCGCGCCATCGCCTCGCGTTCGGGGTTCAGGTCGACGCCGATGATCTTGTCGGCGCCCACCATCTTCGCGCCCTGGATCACGTTCAGGCCGATGCCGCCCAGGCCGAAGACGACCACGTTGGCGCCGGCCTCGACCTTGGCCGTGAAGATCACCGCGCCGATGCCGGTGGTCACGCCGCAGCCGATGTAGCAGACCTTGTCGAAGGGCGCGTCCTCGCGGATCTTGGCCAGCGAGATCTCGGGGGCTACCGTGTAGTTGCTGAAGGTGCTGGTTCCCATGTAATGGAAGATCGGCTTGCCGTCGAGGCTGAAGCGGCTGGTGGCGTCGGGCATCAGGCCCTTGCCCTGGGTGCCGCGGATCAGCTGGCACAGGTTGGTCTTGCGGCTCAGGCAGAACTTGCACTGGCGGCATTCGGGCGTGTAGAGCGGGATGACGTGGTCGCCCTTCTTGAGGGTCGTCACGCCGGGGCCGACGTCCACCACGATGCCCGCGCCCTCGTGGCCGAGGATGGCCGGGAAGATGCCTTCGGGGTCGGCGCCCGAGAGCGTGTAGTAGTCGGTATGGCAGATGCCCGTGGCCTTGATCTCGACCAGCACCTCGCCGAACTTCGGCCCTTCGAGGTCGACGGTTTCGATGGTCAGCGGGGCTCCGGATTTCCAGGCGACGGCGGCTTTGGTTTTCATGGGACTTGCGGATTCGGTTCAGGAACCGGGCACTATAAGATGCCTGCCAATTGGAGCGCCATGTCATGAAGAAAGTCCTTGTCCTCAACGGCCCGAATCTCAACCTGCTCGGCACCCGCGAGCCCGCGCAATACGGCTACGAGACGCTGGCCGACGTCGAGCGCATGTGCCAGGAAACCGGCGCCACGCTCGGCGTCGAAATCGAATGCCGCCAGTCCAACCACGAGGGCCAGTTGATCGACTGGATCCACGAGGCCGGGCGCGAGATCGCGGCCGGGCGCATGCTCGGCGTGGTGATGAACCCCGGGGCCTACACCCATACCTCCATTGCCCTGCACGATGCGATCAAGGGTGCGAGCGTGCCGCTGATCGAACTGCACATCTCCAACGTGCATGCCCGCGAGGAGTTCCGCCATCACTCGTACATCTCTCCGGCAGCGCGGGGAATCATCGTCGGACTCGGCGTCAAGGGCTATCCGCTCGCGATCGAGGCGCTGGTGCGCGTGAGCGCGGCGTGACGCGCGAGCGAGCCGGCCTGTTCGAAGGCGCGGATGGCGCCTGGCGCTGCCGCTGGTGCGAATCGACGCAGGTCTACCGCGACTACCACGACAGCGAATGGGGCTTCCCGGTCACCGATGAGCGTCGTCTGTTCGAGAAGCTGTGCCTCGAAGGCTTCCAGGCCGGCCTGAGCTGGCTCACCATCCTCAACAAGCGCGAGGCCTTCAGGCGCGGCTTCGCGGAGTTCGATGCCGAGCGCATGGCGCGCTTCGGTCCGAAGGACGTCGAGCGGCTGCTCGCCGATGCCGGCATCGTGCGCCATCGCGGCAAGATCGAGTCGGCCATCAACAACGCCCGGCGGGTCATCGAGCTGCGCGCCGAGTTCGGCTCGCTGGCTGCCTATGCGTGGGGCTTCGAGCCCGATCCGGCCTTGCGTCCGAAGCGCATCACGCACGAGGCGTTGAGGGCCATGACGACATCGCCCGAATCGATCGCGATGTCCAAGGACCTGAAAAAGCGCGGCTGGAGTTTCGTCGGCCCGACCACCGTGTATGCCTTCATGCAGGCCATGGGGCTGGTCAACGACCACGTCGAAGGTTGCCATGCGCGCGAGCTGGCATTGACGGCCCGCGCGGAGATCGGGCTCACCTCCAGCTAGGCTGTCTGCGGTCCGGGCACTTTGCGGTGATTGATCCGCCCCTGGCTGTCGACGCTCTCGAGATGGACGTCGAAGCCCCATAGCCGGGCCACGTGCTTGAGCACCTCGTTCGAATCGTCGTGCAGCGGCCGGTTGTTGTGCTGCGTGTGGCGCAGCGTCAACGAGCGGTCGCCGCGCAGGTTCACGCTCCACACCTGGATGTTGGGTTCGCGATGGTTCAGGTCGTACTGGCGAGACAGCGATTCGCGCACCTGCCGGTAGCCGCTGTCGTCATGGATCGCCGACACCTCGAGTTCGGACTCGCTCTCCTTGTCGCTGACGGTGAAGAAGCGGAAGTCGCGCATCAGCTTGGGCGACAGGAACTGGCCGATGAAACTCTCGTCCTTGAAATTGCGCATCGCATAGTCGAGCGACGCGACCCAGTCGGAATCCGCTAGGTCGGGGAACCAGCGCCGGTCTTCCTCGGTCGGCTTCTCGCAGATGCGCCTGAGGTCGGTGAACATCGCGAAGCCCAGCGCATACGGATTGATCCCGCTGTAGGCGCGATGGCCGATCGGCGGCTGGAACACCACGTTGGTATGCGACTGCAGCCATTCCATCATGAAGCCGTCGGCCAGCAGGCCTTCGTCGTAGAGCGTATTGAGCAGGGTGTAGTGCCAGAAGGTGGCCCAGCCTTCATTCATCACCTGCGTCTGGCGCTGCGGATAGAAGTACTGCCCGATCTTGCGCACGATGCGCACCACTTCGCGTTGCCAGGGCTCCAGCAATGGTGCATTTTTCTCGATGAAGTAGAGCAAGTTCTCCTGGGGCTCGGACGGGAAGCGCTTCGAGGCCTCTTCATCTTCCGCGCTACGGCCGCTCTTGCGCGGCAGGGTGCGCCAGAGGTCGTTGACCTGCTGCTGCAGGTGGTGCTCGCGCTCCTCGCGCCGCGCCTGCTCCTGGCTCAGCGACAGCCGCTGCGGCCTGCGGTAGCGATCGACGCCATGGTTCATCAGCGCGTGGCAGGAATCGAGCAGGTCCTCGACCGCCGACACGCCGTGGTGCTCCTCGCATTCGGAGATGAATTTCCGGGCGTAGACCAGGTAGTCGATGATGGACGAGGCATCGGTCCACATCTTGAACAGGTAGTTGCCCTTGAAGAAGCTGTTGTGGCCATAGGCCGCGTGGGCGATCACCAGGGCCTGCATGGCCATGGTGTTCTCTTCCATCAGGTAGGCGATGCAGGGATCGGAGTTGATCACGATCTCGTAGGCCAGGCCCATGTGGCCGCGCCGGTAGTTCTTTTCGGTGGCGATGAACTGCTTGCCGTAGGACCAGTGGCGGTAGATGACCGGCATGCCGACCGAGGCATAGGCGTCCATCATCTGCTCGGCCGTGATGATCTCGAGCTGGTTGGGGTAGGTGTCCAGCTTGTAGCCGCGCGCCACCCGCGCGATCTCGGTGTGGTACTGCTCGATCAGCTCGAAGGTCCAGTCGGAGGGACTGGGCAAGGGCGTCCGTGTCTTGTCGTTCACGCCGCACCTCTTTCTTTCTTGAACAGGTCGCGGAACACCGGATAGATGTCCTGCGCGTCGCTCACCTTGCGCATTGCGAAGTTCTTGTGGGCGTCGACCAGCTGGCTGTATTCCTCCCACATGTTCTGCTCGGCCTCGGCCACCTGCACGTAGGCGTAGTAGCGCACCAGCGGCAGCAGGTGATCGCTCAGAAGCTCGCGGCAGCGGCCGCTGTCCTGATGCCAGTTGTCGCCGTCGCTGGCCTGCGCGCCGTAGATGTTCCACTCGCCGCTGGGATAGCGCGCGCGCACGATGTCGAGCATCAGCGTCAGTGCGCTGGAGACCACGGTGCCGCCGGTCTCGGTGGCATGGAAGAACTCGTCCTCGGTGACTTCCGAGGCCTGCGTGTGATGGCGGATGAAGACCAGGTCGATCTTCTCGTAGTGCCGCGTCAGGAACATGTAGAGCAGCATGAAGAATCGCTTGGACATGTCCTTGCGCGCCTCGTCCATCGAGCCCGAGACGTCCATCAGGCAGAACATGACGGCCTTGGCCGACGGGATCGGCACCTTGACGCGGTTGCGGTAGCGCAGGTCGATCGGGTCGAGAAAGGGCACGTGCTTGGCCTTGGCGCGCAGCTCCTCGAGCTTGGCCTCGGTCTCGCGGATCTCGCGCTGGATCAGTGCGTCCGTGGCGCGCGGGCTGCGCTGCAGGTGCAGCAGATGGGCCTCGAGCTCGCGGATCTCGCGCCGCGCATCCCCGCCGAGCGCGATCCGCCGGGCCAGCGCGCCGCGCATCGAGCGCACCACGTGCAGGTTGCTCGGACTGCCGTCGCTCACGAAGCCGGCGCGGTGGCTCTTCCACTCGGGCACCTCGGCCAGCTGCGTGCGGATCAGGTGGGGCAGGGCGAGGTCCTCGAAGAACACCCGCATGAACTCTTCCTTGGTCAGGCGGAAGACGAAGTCGTCCTCGCCCCCTTCGCCGTCGCCGGCCTGCGAGCCGCTGCCCGAGCCGCCGCCGCCCTGCGGACGTTCGATGCGGTCGCCCTTGATGTACTCCTTGTTCCCCGGATGCACGTACTCGCGGTCACCGCCCTGGCCGTGGCCGAACACCGGCTCGGACACGTCGCGCTTGGGCAGCGTGATGTCCTCGCCCTGTTCGAGGTCGCGGATGCCGCGGCCGCTGACCGCACGGCGCACGGCCTCGCCGATCTGCTCGCGATAGCGCCGCAGGAAACGCTCGCGGTTGCCAATGGACTTGTTCTTGCCCGACAACCGGCGGTCGATGATCTGCTGCAGCATGGCCACGGCCGGATCTCCTTCAGCTCATCATGAGCTCTTGCGAACGCGCAAATACCACTCGCACAGCAGGCGAACCTGCTTGGCCGTATAGCCCTTGTGGACCATGCGGTTGACGAAGTCCTCGTGCTTCTTCATCTCGTCGGCGCTGCTCTTGGCATTGAAGCTGATGACCGGCAGCAGTTCTTCGGTGTTCGAGAACATCTTCTTCTCGATCACGGTGCGCAGCTTCTCGTAGCTGGTCCACAGCGGGTTCTTGCCCGCGTTGCCGGCGCGCGCGCGCAGCACGAAGTTGACGATCTCGTTGCGGAAGTCCTTCGGGTTACTGATGCCCGCGGGCTTCTCGATCTTCTCGAGCTCGGCATTGAGCGAGCCGCGGTCGAACACCTCGCCGGTGTCCTGGTCGCGGTACTCCTGGTCCTGTATCCAGTAGTCGGCGTAGGTCACGTAGCGATCGAAGATGTTCTGGCCGTACTCCGAATAGCTCTCGAGGTAGGCGGTCTGGATCTCCTTGCCGATGAACTCCGCATAGCGCGGCGCCATCAGCTCCTTGATGTAGGACAGGTACTTCTGCTCGGTCTCGGGCGCGAACTGCTCGCGCTCGATCTGCTGCTCGAGCACATACATCAGGTGCACCGGATTGGCGGCCACCTCGCTGCTGTCGAAGTTGAAGACCTTCGAGATGATCTTGAACGCGAAACGCGTCGACACCCCGCTCATCCCTTCGTCGACACCGGCGTAGTCGCGGTACTCCTGTATCGACTTGGCCTTCGGATCGGTGTCCTTGAGGTTCTCGCCGTCGTAGACCTGCATCTTGCTGAAGATGCTGGAGTTCTCGGGTTCCTTCAGGCGCGTCAGCACCGAGAACTGGGCCATCATGCGCATCGTGCCGGGCGCGCAGGGCGCGTGCGCGAGCGACGAATTGCGCACCAGCTTCTCGTAGATCTTGATCTCTTCGGACACGCGCAGGCAGTAGGGCACCTTGACGATGTAGATGCGGTCGAGGAAGGCCTCGTTGTTCTTGTTGTTGCGGAAGGCCTTCCACTCGCTCTCGTTGCTGTGCGCGAGCACGATGCCGTCGAAGGGGATGGCGCCGAAGCCTTCGGTGCCCTTGAAGTTGCCCTCCTGCGTGGCGGTCAGCAGCGGATGCAGCACCTTGATCGGCGCCTTGAACATCTCGACGAACTCGAGCAGGCCCTGGTTCGCCAGGCACAGGCCGCCGGAGTAGGCATAGGCGTCCGGATCGTCCTGAGCATAGTCTTCCAGCTTGCGGATGTCGATCTTGCCGACCAGCGAGGAGATGTCCTGGTTGTTCTCGTCGCCCGGCTCGGTCTTGGCGACCGCGACCTGGCGCAGCACGGAGGGGTAGCGCTTGACGACCTGGAATTTGCGGATGTCGCCGCCATACTCCTCCAGCCGCTTCACCGCCCAGGGCGAAAGGACGCGCTGCAGGTAGCGCCGGGGGATGCCGTATTCCCGTTCGAGAATCTCGCCATCCTCGGCTTCGTCGAACAGGCCCAGCGGGGTCTCGTTGACCGGCGAACCCTTGATCGAATAGAAGGGCACGTGCTCCATGAGCTGCTTCAGGCGCTCGGCGATCGAACTCTTGCCGCCGCCGACCGGGCCGAGCAGGTAGAGGATCTGCTTCCTTTCCTCCAGACCCTGCGCGCCGTGCCGGAAATACGACACCACCTGCTCGATGGCGTCCTCCATGCCGTAGAACTCCCGGAAGGCCGGGTAGATCTTGATCACCTTGTTGGCAAAGATGCGCGACAGGCGGGGGTTGTTTCGCGTGTCGACCAGTTCGGGTTCTCCGATGGCCTTGAGCATGCGCTCGGCTGCCGTGGCGTAGGCCATCGGTTCCTGCTTGCAAATATCGAGATAGTCCTGCAGGGACAGAACCTCTTCGCGCGTACGCTCGTACCGAGCGGCGAAGTTACTGATGACATCCATAGACACCTCCATCGAGTCAGCGGGGCGCTGCCCGGAGTTTCCGTGCTGCACACGTTGCATCGTTCGCAGGAATGGTGCCAGGTGATGTGTGCACGCTTTGGAATGACCCCTCAGGCAGGAACTTGCTCAAAGCATAGAACAAAGAGCGCGTCGAGCAAATTGCTTTTCAAATAAGAATTTCATCGTCGTAAAAAAGTTCCAGCGGAAAGCGGGAGCAATTGGCGAAAACCGGACCCGCCGCTTGCCGCATTGGTCCATCGTACGAGGATGCCGGCCTTCGTGCACGGGACCGTCCGGGTCGCTGTCGGCGTCCGCAGGTTCTGTTCATGGGCCTCCATGATCTGTGTTGGCTCAACGTCCGAGGGGGCGGCGTCGCCGACCGCGCCTGGCGGCGACGCCGGCCCACAAAAAAGGCGGCCCGCAGGCCGCCTGGAATCCATCGCTGCCGGGTCGACCGGCAAGCGCCGCCGACGCGGCGCTCAGGTGAAGAACTCCTTCGCCTTGTCGAACCAGCCCTTGTCGGTCGGGCTGTGCTTCTCGCCGCCCTTCTTGAGCGACTCGTCGAGCTCTTTCATGAGTTTGCGCTGGTGCTCGGTCAGCTTGACCGGCGTCTCGACCCGCACGTGGCAGTACAGGTCGCCCGGGTAGCTGGAACGCACCCCCTTGATGCCCTTGCCGCGGAGGCGAAACTGCTTGCCGCTCTGGGTGCCGTCGGGGATGTCGATCGCGGCCGCGCCCTTCAGGGTCGGCACGTTGATCTCGCCGCCGAGCGCGGCCGTCGTGATGCTGACCGGCACCACGCAGTGCAGGTCGTCGCCGTCGCGCTCGAAGAGTTCGTGCTTCTTGAGGCGGATCTCGATGTAAAGATCGCCCGGCGGGCCGCCGTTGGTGCCGGGCTCGCCGTTGCCGGTGCTGCGGATGCGCATGCCGTCGTCGATGCCGGCAGGGATCTTCACTTCCAGCGTCTTGTTGTTCTTGATCTTGCCCTGGCCGTGGCAGGTGGCGCAGGGCTCCGGAATGATCTTGCCGGAGCCGTGGCAGGTCGGGCAGGTCTGCTGCACGCTGAAGAAGCCCTGGCGCATCTGGACCGCGCCCTGGCCGTGGCAGGTGGTGCAGGTGATCGGCTTGGTGCCGGGCTTGGCGCCCGTGCCCTTGCAGGTGCCGCAGTCGTCCCAGCTCGGGATCCGGATCTGGGCGTCCTTGCCCTCGGCCGCTTCCTCGAGCGTGACTTCCATCGCATAGCTCAGGTCGCTGCCGCGGAACACCTGGCGGCCGCTGCCCTGGCGGCCCCCGCGGGCGCCGCCGAAGACGTCGCCGAAGATGTCGCCGAAGGCCTCGGCGAAGCCGCCGAAGCCTTCCGCGCCCGGCCCGCCGCGCATGTTGGGGTCGACGCCCGCGTGCCCGTACTGGTCGTAGGCGGCCCGTTTCTGGCTGTCCGACAGCATTTCGTAGGCTTCCTTGACCTCCTTGAACTTGGCCTCGGACTCCTTGCCGGTGTCGCCGTGGTTGCGGTCGGGGTGATGCTTCATCGCGAGCTTGCGATAAGCCTTCTTGATTTCCTCCTCGCTCGCATTCTTGGGAACGCCGAGGGTTTCGTAGTAGTCGCGTTTGGTGGCCATGGTCGGGAATCGGTGGCGAAATCGGGGGGGCAGAAAGCGGAAAAGGCCGGACCGCCTTGCCAGGGGGTCCAGCCTCGTTCAGGGCGGGAAGATCAGCCCTTCTTGACTTCCTTGACCTCGGCGTCGACCACGTTGTCGTCCGCCGGGGCGCTTGCAGCTTCCGGGCCAGCGCCCGGGCCGCCGGCGGCGCCCGCGGCGGCCTGGGCGTCGGCGTACATCTTCTCGCCGAGCTTCTGGCTGGCGCTCATCAGGGTGTTGGTCTTGTCGTCGATCGCGGCCTTGTCCTCGCCCTTGAGGGCTTCTTCCACGTCCTTGATCGCAGCTTCGATCTTTTCCTTCTCGCCGGCGTCCAGGCTGGCGCCGTGCTCGCCCAGCGACTTCTTGACGCTGTGCACCATGGCTTCGCCCTGGTTGCGGGCCTGGGCCAGCTCGACCTTCTTCTTGTCCTCGGCCGCGTTGAGTTCGGCGTCCTTCACCATCTTCTGGATCTCGTCCTCCGACAGGCCCGAGTTCGCCTTGATGGTGATCTTGTTTTCCTTGCCGGTGCCCTTGTCCTTGGCGCCGACGTGCAGGATGCCGTTGGCGTCGATGTCGAAGCTGACCTCGATCTGCGGCGTGCCGCGCGAGGCCGGCGGAATGCCTTCGAGGTTGAAGTCGCCGAGCAGCTTGTTGCCCGAGGCGATCTCGCGCTCGCCCTGGAACACCTTGATCGTCACGGCCGGCTGGTTGTCCTCGGCGGTCGAGAAGGTCTGCGCGAACTTGGTCGGGATCGTGGTGTTCTTGGTGATCATCTTGGTCATCACGCCGCCCATGGTCTCGATGCCGAGCGACAGCGGGGTGACGTCGAGCAGCAACACGTCCTTGCGGTCGCCCGACAGCACCTGGCCTTGAATGGCGGCGCCGACGGCCACGGCCTCGTCGGGGTTCACGTCCTTGCGCGGTTCCTTGCCGAAGAACTCCTTGACGGTTTCCTGCACCTTGGGCATGCGGGTCATGCCGCCGACCAGGATCACGTCGCTGATGTCGGACACGCTGACGCCGGCATCCTTGATGGCGGTGCGGCAGGGCGCGATGGTGCGCTCGATCAGCTCGTCGACCAGGCTTTCGAGCTTGGCGCGCGACAGCTTGATGTTCAGGTGCTTCGGGCCCGAGGCGTCGGCCGTCACGTAGGGCAGGTTGATGTCGGTGGCGGCGCCGTTCGACAGCTCGATCTTGGCCTTCTCGGCCGCTTCCTTGAGGCGCTGCAGCGCGAGCACGTCCTTGCTCAGGTCGACGCCCTGGTCCTTCTTGAACTCGGAAATGATGTAGTCGATGATGCGCTGGTCGAAGTCCTCGCCGCCGAGGAAGGTGTCGCCGTTGGTCGACAGCACTTCGAACTGCTTTTCCCCATCCACGTCGGCGATCTCGATGATCGAGATGTCGAAGGTGCCGCCGCCGAGGTCATACACGGCGATCTTGCGATCGGCCTTGTCGTGCTTGTCGAGGCCGAAGGCCAGCGCGGCTGCGGTCGGCTCGTTGATGATGCGCTTGACGTCCAGGCCGGCGATGCGGCCGGCGTCCTTGGTGGCCTGGCGCTGGCTGTCGTTGAAGTACGCCGGCACCGTGATCACGGCCTCGGTGACCGGCTCGCCGAGGTAGTCTTCGGCGGTCTTCTTCATCTTGCGCAGGATTTCGGCGCTGATCTGCTGCGGCGCGAGCTTCTTGCCGCGCACTTCGACCCAGGCGTCGCCGTTGTCGGCCTTGGTGATGCTGTAGGGCATCAGGTCGATGTCCTTCTGGACTTCCTTTTCCTCGAACTTGCGGCCGATCAGGCGCTTGACGGCATAGATCGTGTTCTTCGGGTTGGTGACCGCCTGGCGCTTGGCAGAGGCACCGACCAGCACTTCGCCGTCTTCCTGGTAAGCCACGATCGAGGGCGTCGTGCGGGCGCCTTCCGAGTTCTCGATCACACGCGTGGTGTTGCCTTCCATGATCGACACGCACGAGTTCGTGGTGCCGAGGTCGATGCCGATGATTTTGGCCATGTTGTTTCTCCTGGACTCTGAAAATTAGGTTGTTGTGAACTTGTGGATAACCCGCTGCGATTCAAGGGACGAAGCGGGGATTTCCTGTGGGTTTCTTGTTGGTTTCAGCTCGGGCTGCTGACGGTCACCAGGGCCGGGCGCAGCACGCGGTCGGCGATCGTGTAGCCCTTCTGGAGCACGCTCGCGATGGTGTTGGGCTCCTGGCCCGGCGCCGGAACCACCGAGATCGCCTGGTGCTGGTGCGGGTCGAACTTGGCGCCGGCCGGCGGCGCGATCTCGATCACCTTGTTGCGCTCGAGCGCGCTCTTGAGCTGGCGCAGAGTGGCTTCGGTGCCCTCGCGCAGGTGCTCGGCGGTCGCCTCGGGGATCGCCAGCCCGGCTTCGAGGCTGTCGAGCACCGGCAGCAGGCTCTCGGCGAAGCCCTCGATGGCGAACTTGCGGCCCTTGGTGATCTCTTCGTCGGCCCGGCGGCGGGCGTTCTGCACGTCGGCCTGGGCGCGCAGGAACTGGTCGACCAGGTCGGCGTTCTTGGACTTCAGCTCGGCAATCTCGGCCTGGGCCTCGGCCAACGCGTCGGCTTCGTTCGCAGCCTGGGCGGCCTCGAGTTCCTCGGGGCTGGGTTCACCTTGCAGGGTGTTGGGGTTCAGGGGGGTGTTTTGCGGGTCTGACATGCTCAAAATGCCGGCGGCCACGCCGGAAATCAATGAAAAACGAACAATAGGCAGCCATTTGGGGCTCGCCGGGCGGTTTTCAAGACAAAAAAATGCGCCGGCGGCGGCGCATGGGGGACCTCATTGGCGCTGGATCAAGCCGGCGCCGACACACGCTGTGAGGAGCGTGGGGGCTGGTTCTGGCTAGCTCAGTGGGCGTCCAGCAGCTCGACGTCGAACTTGAGGGTGGCGTTGGGCGGGATGACGCCGCCGGCGCCGCGGGCGCCATAGCCGAGGGCGGCCGGGATGATCAGGGTGCGCTTGCCGCCGATCTTCATGCCGGCGACGCCTTCGTCCCAGCCCTTGATGACCTGGCCGGCGCCCAGCGAGAAGGCGAACGGGTCGTTGCGGTCGCGGCTGGAATCGAACTTGGCGCCCTGGACGCCGTCGTTGAAGAGCCAGCCGGTGTAATGCACATGCACGTGGTGGCCAGCCTTGGCTTCGGCGCCTTCGCCGACCATGGTGTCTTCGTATTGCAGGCCGGAGGGAGTGGTGGTCATGGAGCGCTCCTTTGGGATTTGGAAAAGGTGGGAAACCGGGCAGTTTAACGACCCCGCACGGCGCTACGGCGCAGGAGGAGGCGCCGTCTTCTTGACCTGGGTCTGCTGCCATTTGCCCGCAAAGGCCTGCAGGTCCGACAGGCGCTTGAGCAGGTCCTGGCCGCTCAGGGTCAGGCTGTAGCCTTCGCTGCCGTGGTTCACCAGCCCGGCCTCGCGAAGCTCCTTGATGCGGGTGTTCAGCGTGTTGGGCGTGATGCTGCCGACGCTGTCCTGCAGTAGGCGGAAGGTCTGGGCGTGACCGTCCCGGAGGGCCCAGAGAACGCGCAGCGCGTAGCGGGCTTCCAGCAGCGCGAGCAATTGGCTGACGGCTGCGTTTTCCTTGCTGCTCATCGACTTCATCTCCTCGGGTCGCCGCGTGTTTTTTTGTAGGGGGTGGGGGCACCCGGAATCGGCCGGCGACTATATCCCAGAAGGCCGCTTGCTACAAGTTTTATAGCTGTCGCGGCAAGCGGGCTGCGGCCCGTGGGATCACGGCATCAGGCGAGGAAAGTTGGCCATGGCTTCGCCGAGCCGCACCGGGCGGGCCGGCGCCCACTCCGGCGCGAAGGCCAGCGGCGGGGCCGGAAACAGCATCACCACCGTGGAGCCGAGCAGGAAGCGGCCCATTTCCTCGCCTTGCGCGAGCACGATCTGCCGGTCGGCGTAGTGCCATTCGCGCACCTCGCCGCCGCGTGGCGGATTCACCACGCCGTGCCAGACGGTCGCCATGCTGCCCACGATGGTCGCGCCGACCAGCACCAGCACGAAGGGGCCGCGGGCCGACTCGAAGACGCAGACCACGCGCTCGTTGCGCGCGAACAGGCCGGGCACGCCGCGCGCGGTGGCCGGGTTGACCGAGAACAGCTCGCCCGGCACATAGATCATGCGCAGCAGGCGGCCGTCGCACGGCATGTGGATGCGGTGGTAGTCCTTCGGGCTCAGGTAGAGCGTGGCGAAGCTGCCGTGCTCGAAATGCGCGGCCAGGGTGGCGTCGCCGCCGACCAGCGCGGTGGTCGAATAGCGGTGGCCCTTGGCCTGGAAGATCCGGTCGCCCTCGATGGCGCCGAACTGGCTGATCGCGCCGTCCACCGGCGAGATCAGGTCGGCTTGGGCCAGGGGCCGCGCACCGGGTTTGAGCGCCCGGGTGAAGAAGGCATTGAAGCTGGGATAGCTCGCGATGTCGCTGTCGAGCGCCTCGCCCATGTTGACGCCGTACTTGGCGACGAAGCGGCGGATGATCCAGGTCGTGACCGACCCGCGCTCCTTGCCCGCGACCCAGCCGGCGAAAGTGGTCAGCGCCTGCTTGGGGAAGAGATATTGAGGCAGGACGGGGAGGCGATCGGACAAGAGGTGTTCCCAGGAAAACGGAAGGCGATTCTATCGACCGGCCCCCTGGCGCTCTCGCGGGATCAGGCCGGCGCCGGGCCGCCCCAAGGCGGCCTGCGGCCCCCTCGGGGGGCAGCGAGTACACGCAGTGACGGAGCGTGGGGGTCAGTCACTCGGCTTTGATGTTCGCGGCCTTGATGACCTGCGCCCATTTTTCCACTTCGGCCTTCTGGAAGGCCGCGATCTGCGCCGTGGTCAGGTCGGCAGGTTCCATGCCGAAGCCCTTCATCTTCTCCTGCATCTCGGGCTGCGCGAGGATCTTGCGGATCTCGGTGTGCAGGCGGTCGACGATCGGCGCCGGCGTGCCGGCCGGCACGAAGATCGCCTGCCACGACACCACCTCAAAATCAGCCAGCCCCGGAACGCCCGATTCGGCGACCGTCGGCACGTCCGGCATCGAGGCCAGGCGCCTGGCCGAGGTCACGGCCAGCGCGCGCAGCTTGCCGCTCTGGATGTGCGGACCCGCCACCACGGTGGTGTCGAACATCATGTCGACCTGGCCGCCGATCACATCCTGGATCGCCGGGCCGCTGCCCTTGTACGGGATGTGCGTGAACTTGACGCCCGACTTGTAGGCCAGCAATTCCAGCGCCAGGTGCTGCGAGGTGCCGGTGCCGGCCGAGGCCGACGACAGCCCGCCCGGCTTGGAGCGGCTGGCCTCGAGCAGGTCCTTGAGCGTCTTGTACGGGCTCGCCTGGTTGACCACCAGCACGACGGGGTTGGTGCCGATCAGCGTCACCGGCGCAAAGGACTTCTGCGGGTCGTAGCCGATCTTGGGGTAGAGGCTGACGTTGATCGCGTGCGAGCTGATGGTGCCGCCCAGCAGCGTGAAGCCGTCGGGCGCCGCGCGCGCCGCGATCTCCGAGCCGACGCTGCCGCCGGCGCCGCCCTTGTTGTCGATGACGACGCTGGTGCCCAGCACCGGGCCCAGCTTCTGGCTGATCAGCCGCGCCAGCACGTCGGTGGTGCCGCCGGCAGGGAAGGGGACCAGGTAGGTGATCGGCTTGGCCGTCGGCCATTGGCCCTGCGCGAAGGCGGGCAGGGCCGGCAGGCCCGCGGCCAGCGATGCGAGTGCGGTGTGGATCAGGGTGCGGCGTTGCATGGCGGGTCTCCTACTGGGTCGCGAGGTCTCAGGGTTTGATGTTGAGCTTGGTGATCAGGCTCTTGTAATAGGCGTTGTCCCGGGCCAGCGTCTCCTTGAAGACCGCGCCGTCGGTGTAGACGTAGCCCAGGTTCTGCTTGTCCATGGCTTCGCGCATCATGGGTTCGGCGGCCGTCTTGGCGGTGATCTCGCGCAGCCTGGCCATCACTTCGGGCGGCGTGTTCTTCGGTGCGCCGAGGCCGCGCCAGGTGCCGATCGAGAGGTCGATGCCGCGCTCCTTGGCGGTCGGCACCTTCTCGAAGCCCTTCACGCGCTGGTCGGCCATGACCATCAGCATCTTCAGCTTGCCCGACTGCACGTGCGTCGTGACCTCGGCCGGGCTCACGGCCACCGCCTCGATGTGGCCGCCGAGCAGCGCCAGCACCGCGGGCGCGGCGCCCTGGAACGGGATGTGGCCGAACCTGGCGCCGGTCTTGTCTTCGAGCGCGGCCGCGGCCAGGTGCCAGATCGAGCCGTTGCCGGAATTGCCGACGCGCACGCTCTCCGGGGACTTCTTGGCATCGGCCAGGAATTCCTCGACCGTGTTCCACGGTGCGTCGGCCTTGACCGTGATCGCGGCCGGGTCGGCGTTGAGCTGCGCGATCGGCTGGAAGTCGTCGTAGTTGAACTTGGCCAGGCCGAGGTGCGGCAGCGTGAGCAGCTCCACGGTCAGCACCGCGAGCTTGTAGCCGTCGGGCTTGGCGTTGATGACCTCGGTCCAGCCGATCGCGCCGCCGGCGCCGGGCCGGTTGACGATCACCATCGACTGGGCCATGTGCTTGCGGCTGGCGTCGGCGAAGGTGCGCGCCAGTCCGTCGGTGCCGCCGCCCGGCTGGTAGGGCACCAGCAGTTCGATGGTCCGGCTCGGGAAATCGCTTTCGGCCGCGGCGGGCGCCGCCAGGCCGAGCGACAGGGCGGTGGCGGTCGAGAGCGCGGCCAGGCTGCGCAGGAAGGTTGATTTCAAGATGCTTGTCTCCGTGGTTGTTGATGGGTGCGCTCGCGCGCCTTCAGGTGACCGGCGCCGGGTTGAACAGCACCAGCGCGTTGTGCAGCTTCCACTGCTCGGCCCAGGTCTTCCTGCGGCCGCTGGCGACATCAAGCATCAGGCGGAACAGCTCCCAGCCCACGTCCTCGATGGTGGCGTCGCCGTCCGCGATGCGCCCGGCATTGACGTCCATCAGGTCGTGCCAGCGGCGCGCCAGGTCGCTGCGCGTCGCGACCTTGATCACCGGCACCTCGGCCAGGCCGTAGGGGGTGCCGCGACCCGTGGTGAACACATGCAGGTTGATGCCCGCGGCCAACTGCAGCGTGCCGCAGATGAAGTCGCTGGCCGGCGTGGCGGCGTAGACGAGGCCCTTCTGCCGCACCTTCTCGCCCGGCGCGATCACGCCCGAGATCGGCGCGCTGCCTGACTTCACGATCGAGCCCATGGCCTTCTCGACGATGTTGGAGAGCCCACCCTTCTTGTTGCCGGGCGTGGTGTTGGCGCTGCGGTCCACGCGCCCGCGGTCGAGGTAGGCGTCGTACCAGGCCATCTCGCGGATCATCGCCTCGGCGACCTCGGGCGTGGTGGCGCGCGCGGTGAGCTGGTCGATGCCGTCGCGCACTTCGGTGACTTCCGAGAACATCACGGTGGCGCCGGCGCGCACCAGCAGGTCGGTGCAGAAGCCGACCGCCGGATTGGCCGTGACGCCCGAGAAGGCATCGCTGCCGCCGCATTGCACGCCGACCACCAGCTCGCTGGCCGGCACGGTCTCGCGCCGGCGGGCGTCGAGGCGCTCGAGGTGCTCCTCGGCCTGGCGCAGGATCGAGTCGACCATCGACATGAAGCCGACATGGGCGTCGTCCTGCAGGCAGACGACGTCGAGCTTGGCCTCGGCGCTGTCTCCCACGTCGGCCACGTTGCGTTCGTCGATGAGCGGGATGGTGCCCGGCGGCATCAGGCGCTCGGGCTGCAGCTTCTCGCAGCCCAGGCTGACCACCATCACTTCGCCGCCGAAGTTCGGATTCAGGCTGATGTTGCGCAGCGTGCGGATCGGGATGATGGCGTCGGGCGCGTCGATCGCGACGCCGCAGCCATAGCCGTGTTCGAGCGCCACGACATCGTCGACGTTGGGGTACCTGGGCAGCAGCTCGGCCTTGATGCGCCGCACCGCGAACTCGGTGACGCCGGCCACGCACTGCACGGTCTGGGTGATCGCGAGGATGTTGCGCGAGCCCACCGAGCCGTCCGGATTGCGGTAGCCCTCGAAGGTGTAGCCCTCGAGCGGCGGCATCGCGGGCGGCTTCACGGTGGCGATCGGCAGGCCTACGAGTTCGCGCGCGGCGGGCATCTTCAGGAGCCGCTCGTGCACCCAGCTGCCGGCCGCGATGTCCTTCAGCGCATAGCCGATCGCGACGTCGTAGCGCCGGACCACGCCGCCTTCGGGGATGTCGACCAGCGCCACCTTGTGGGCCTGCGGCACCTTCTCGCGCAGCGTGAGGCCGGACGGGAACACCGTGCCGGCCGCCAGCCCGCCGTCGTTGGCCACGATCGCGACGTTGTCGTTCGCATGCATGCGGATGTAGAGCGGCGGCTTGACGGCTTCGGACATGGCGGTGCTCCTTTACTTGACGACCATGAAGAGACTCGGGAGCCAGGTCGAGAAGGCCGGCACGAAGGTGACAACGCCGAGCGCGAAGATCAGCGCGCCGTAGAAGGGCCAGATGGTCTTCATCACCGTGCCCACCGAGACGCCGCCGATCGCGCAGCCGACGAATTGCGTCGTGCCCACCGGCGGCGTGTTCAGGCCCAGCGCGCAGTTGATCAGCATCACGATGCCGAACTGCACCGAGCTCATGCCGTAGTGCTGGGCGATCGGCAGGAAGATCGGCGTGCACAGCAGGATGGTCGCCGCCATGTCGAGGAAGGTGCCCAGCACGAACAGGATGACGTTGATCAGCAGGAAGATCACCCACGGCGTGCTCGTGACCTCCGACAGCATCTGCCCCGTCAGCTCGGCGACGCCGTAGAGGCTGATGAGGTAGCCGAAGGTGCTCGAGATGCCGATCAGCAGCAGGATCACACCGGTGGTGCGCACCGCCTTCGAGGCCGCCTTGATGAAGTGCTCCCACTTGAGCGTGCGGTAGACGAAGATCGTCAGCGCCAGCGCATACAGCACGGCCACCGCGGCCGACTCGGTCGCGGTGAACACGCCCGACAGGATGCCGCCGAGGATCAGCACGACGATGAACAGGCCGGGCAGGGCGGCCGCGAAGGAGCGGCCGACGATCTGCCAGCCCGGGAAGCTGCCGGCCGGGTAGCCGCGCTTCACCGCCACCAGGTAGGCCGCCGCCAGGTTGCTGAGCGTGAGCACCGCGGCCGGCAGCAGCGCCGCCAGGATCAGCGCCGCGATCGAGACCTTGCCGCCGGCCGCGAGCGAATAGATGATCAGGTTGTGGCTGGTCGGCATCAGGGCGCCGACCAGGGCCGCGTGGGTCGTCACGTTGACCGCGTAGTCCGCGTGATAGCCCTCCTTCTTCATCATCGGGATCATCACCGCGCCCATCGCCGAGACGTCGGCCACGGGCGAGCCCGAGACGCCGCCGAACAGGGTGCAGGCGACCACGTTCGACATGCCGAGGCCGCCGCGCACGTGGCCCACCAGGTCGCGCGCCAGGTTGACGATGCGGTCGGCGATGCCGCCGTAGAGCATCAGCTCGCCGGCGAAGATGAAGAACGGGATTGCGAGGAACGAGAAGATGCCCATGCCCGAGGTCATCTGCTGGAAGCCGACTTCCAGTGGCAGCCCTTCGTAGAGCAGCGTGGACAGGGCCGACAGGCCGATCGAGAACGCCACCGGCACACCCAGCAGCAGGAACAGCGTGAAGCTCACGCACAAGATGAGAAGAGGGATAGTCATGCGTCAGAACTTCACGACAAGGCCATAGAGGCGGGATGCAAGGCCAGACATACCGCGGAACCGGCTTCGCCGGGCCGCTGGTATGGCCCCCTGCAAGGGGGTGGGCGGCCACACGAAGTGGGCCAACCTGGGGGTGTGCTTGTTCATCCCCAGGCGGGTTCGACTTCGCGGCCTTTGGCGAGCGCGATGATGTGTTCGATCGAGAACATCACGATGAGGACGCCGGACACGGCGGCCGGCACGTACTTCCATCCCTCGGAGATCCACAGCGTGGGCAGCCGGTAGTCCCAGACCGACTCGGCCAGCGAGGCGCAGTTCCAGGCCATCGCGGCGCCGAACAGCAGGATCAGGCAATGGATCAGGAATTCCATCTTGAGGCGCAGCCCGTCGGGCGCCAGCACGAGGAAGGATTCGAGGCCGATGTGGCCCGCGTCGCGCACGCCGACGGCGACGCCGAGCATGGTCACGTAGAGCACCAGCAGCAGCGCCAGGCTCTCGGCCCAGGTGGGGGTGTTGTTGAGGACATAGCGGCCGAACACCTGCCAGCTCACGGCGCAGATCACCGCGACGAGGCCGAAGATGCCCAGCCACATGCAGGCGCGAGCCAGCGTGCGGCAGAGTTTCGTGTACATGGTTTGCCTTGGCCCCTCTCGCGTGCGGGAGAGGGGCGGGGTGGGAACGACCGGACTTACTTGGTTTCCTGCACGCGCTTGACCAGGTCCTTGAGCTTCGCGTCGACGATGAACTTGTCGTAGACCGGCTTCATCGCGGCCTGGAACGGGGCCTTGTCGATCTCGATGATCTCGGCGCCGCCGGCCTTCACGGTCGCGAGCGACTTCACTTCGCGCTCTTCCCACTGCCGGCGCATGTAGGGCACCGATTCCTTGGCGGCCTGGCGCAGCCAGCCCTGCTGCTCGGGCGTGAGCTTGTCCCAGGCGCGCTTGGAGAACAGCAGCATCTCGGGGGCCATCGAGTGCTCGGTCTTGGTGTAGTACTTGGCGACCTCGAAGGCGCGTGCGCTTTCGTAGGTCGGATAGTTGTTCTCTGCGGCGTCGATCAGGCCGGTCTTGAGGCCGGTGTAGACCTCGCCCATCGGCATCGGCGTGGCATTGGCCCCCATCGCCTCGAGCATCGAGACCCAGAGGTCGGATTGCTGCACGCGTACCTTGAGCCCCTTCATGTCGGCGAAGCTGCGCACCGGCTTCTTGGCGGTGAACACCGAGCGCGCGCCGCTGTCGTAGTAGGCCAGGCCGATGAAGCCCTGCTTCTCGCAGGACTTGAGGATCTCCTCGCCGATCGGGCCGTCGAGCACCTTGTGCAGGTGGTCGACCGAGCGGAACAGGAAGGGCATGGTCGGCACCTGCGTCTCGGCGCAGATGTTGTTCATCGGCGCGATGTTGACGCGCACCATCTGGAGCGCGCCGATCTTGGCCTGCTCGATCGTGTCCTTCTCGCTGCCCAGGGCGCTGTTGTTGAACACCTTGATGCTGTCCTTGCCGCCGGAGAGCTGTTTCAGGCGATCGCTCATGAACTTGACCGCGGTCACGGTCGGGTAGTCGTCGGGGTGGATGTCGGCCGACCGGAACTCGGTGGCCTGTGCGGCCATCGCGGTCATGCAGGCCGCGATGGCGACGATGAGTGCGTGCTTGTTGAACTTCATTTGTCTTCCTCTGTTGGTGGTTGTCGTGATGCTTTGAATAGCGGGATCAGGCGCCGAAGGCCGGCTCCGGGATGCCCTGGGTGCCGGGCCGCAGCGCGAACACGCCGCCGGCCAGCGGCTGGTCCGCGAGGTCGCCGCCCGGGCGGATCGAGGTGACGAACAGCGTGTCGAGCTTCGGCCCGCCGAAGGCGCACATCGCCGGCTTCTTCACCGGCACCGCCAGCGAGCGGTCGAGCCGGCCCTCGGGCGTGAAGCGGTGCACCAGGCCGGCGTCGTTGCCGCAGATCCAGTAGCAGCCGTCGGCATCGACCGCTGCGCCGTCGGGTCGGCCGGGCAGGGGATTCATGTCGACGAAGACGCGCCGCCTCGAGGGCGTGCCGGTGGCGGTGTCGAAGTCGAAGGCCCAGATGGTCTGCACGCTCGGGTGCGAGTCGGAGAGGTACATCGTGCGGCCGTCGGGGCTGAAGGCGAGGCCGTTGGGAACGATCAGGTCTTCGAGTTGCAGCGAAGGCGCCGTGCTGTCCTTGTCATGCCGGTAGAGCCGGCCGACGCGCGCGCCGGCCGCCATGTCCATCTTCATCGTGCCGGCCCAGAAGCGGCCCTGGCGGTCGCAGCGGCCGTCGTTGAAGCGCATGCCGGGCGCGGCGTGCGCCACCTCGGCGAGCCGGGTGGCGGCGAGCCTTCCGTCTGCCTGCGGCGTGATCGAGAACAGGCCGCTTTCCATCCCGGCGATCCAGGCGCCGGGCAGGTCGGCGCGCGGCGCGATGCAGGCGGGAATTTCCTCGCTGGCCCATTGCGTGTGGCCGGCCGCGGACCAGCGGTGCAGCGCCCGTCCCGGAATGTCGACCCAGTACAAGGCCTCTTCGGCCATGGACCACACCGGGCTCTCGCCCGTGCCGCAGCGCGCGTCGACCACGAGTTCGGCCTGGCTCGCCATGGCGCTCAGTCTCCGAAGGGGCCCTGGGCGGTGAAGGCGCCGCCCTGGTAGATCGCATTCGGATCGCCGGGCGCCACCGGCGGCTGCGCCTCGACCTTGGCGCGAAAGACTTCCGAGCTGTCCTGCGGCACGAAGCCCAGGTGCGCGGCCGCAGCGTTGTCCCACCAGACGTCGCGGTTGGCCGACATGCCGTAGACCACCGTGTGCCCGACCTCGGGCGTGAAGAGCGACTTCTCGATCAGCGTGGTCAGGTCGCGGTAGCTGAGCCAGGTGCTCATCATCCGGCGGTTGAGGGGCTCGGGGAACGAGGAGCCGATGCGGATGCTCACGGTCTCGATGCCCCAGCGGTCGAAGTAGAACTGGGCGACGTCCTCGCCGAAGGATTTCGACAGGCCGTAGTAGCCATCGGGCCGGCGTGCGACATGGGCGTCCAGGTGCTCGGTCTGCTGGTAGAAGCCGATCACGTGGTTGGAACTGGCGAACACCACCCGCTTGACGCCATGCCGGCGCGCGGCTTCGTAGATGTGGAACACGCCCTTGATGTTGGCCTCGAGGATCTCCTCGAACGGCCGCTCCACCGAGACGCCGCCCAGGTGCACGATCGCATCGCAGCCGGCCACCAGCGCATCGACCGCCTTCTTGTCGGACAGGTCGCAGGCGACGACCTCTTCGTGCGGGCCCTCGGCCGGCGCAGTCGCCGCGATGTCGGACAGCCGCAGCACGGCCGCATACGGGCGCAGTCGTTCGCGCAGGACCTTGCCCAGGCCGCCTGCGGCACCGGTCAGGAGCAGGCGTGCGACTTGCGGCGCGCAGGAGTGCGGGGAAGAAGGAGCGCTCATTGTGTCTCTGTCTGAAGTCGTAAGTTATCGGTTGTCGTACAACGCGGAGACGATTATCATCATCGGATGTCGAACCTGTCAACGGGGTCAACCGCAACCACCGAAGCCGCCGCCCTCGGCGCCACGCCGCGCCGCAGGGGGCGGGGCCTCGCGCATGGCCTGGTCGACGACCTGGGCGAGAAGATCCGCAGCCAGCAACTGCGTCCGGGCGACAAGCTGCCGACCGAGTCGGCCATCATGCAGGCCTATGGCGTGAGCCGCACCGTGGTGCGGGAGGCGCTCTCCAAGCTGCAGGCCGGCGGGCTGGTGGAAACGCACCACGGCATCGGCACCTTCGTGCTCCAGCCGCGGGCCGCGGGCATGTTCCGGCTCGAGGCCTCGGACATCGCCACCTCGGTCGACGTGCTGGCGGTGCTCGAGCTGCGCATCAGCCTGGAGACCGAATCGGCCGGCCTGGCCGCGACCCGCCGCACCGAGGAGCAGCTCGCCGCCATGCGGCAGGCGCTCGACGATTTCGAGCACAACGTCACCGTGGCCGGCGACACCGTGGCGCCCGATTTCCGCTTCCACCTGCAGATCGCGCAGGCGACCGGCAATCCCTATTTCGCGGACATCATGAGCCATCTCGGCACCACGATCATTCCGCGCACGCGCATCAGCGCGATCCGCAACCACGATCCGCGTGGCGAGTACCTGAGCCGGGTGAATCGCGAGCACGAGGAGATCTACGCGGCGATCGCGCGGCGCGATGCCGAATCGGCGCGCGCGGCCATGCGCATCCACCTGACCAACAGTCGCGAACGCCTGCGGATCGCCCAGGAGGCGGCCCGGCTCGACGCCGACAAGGCAGCGGCGGCCGGCCAGGCGTCGGCGGCCTGAGGGACGAGCGGGCCATGGCTGGACATCTTTCCGAACTAGTTGTACGATGACTGACGACATCGCTGTCATGCGACGCTCATTCCTCAACGACCCCGGAGACCCACCCATGACCTTGAATCGACGCCATCTCGTGCTCGGCGCGCTCGGCGGCAGCCTGCTGGCGGCCGGTGCGGCCCAAGCCGCCGACGCCTGGCCTTCGAAGCCGATCCGCATCGTCGTTCCGTATCCGCCCGGCGGGTCGTCCGACATCATTGCGCGCTCCATCAGCCAGCCCTTGTCGGAAGCGCTGAAGCAATCGGTGATCGTCGAGAACCGCGCCGGCGCCAACGGCAACCTCGGCGCCGACCTGGTGTCCAAGGCACAGCCGGACGGCTACACGCTGCTGCTGTGCGACGTCGGTGCGCTGGCGATCAGTCCGTCGGTCTATACCAAGCTGTCCTTCGACCCCGCCAGGGATCTGCGCGGCGTGACCATGCTGGCGTATTCGCCGCACCTGCTGGTGGTGCATCCGTCGGTGCCGGCCAGCAACCTCAAGGAACTGGTCGCGCTGTCGAAGAAGTCGGACCTCAATTTCGCGGTCACCGCCACCGGAAGTGCGCCGCACCTGGCCGGGGTCGCGCTGGAACGCGCGAGCGGCGCGCGCTGGCAATACGTGCCCTACAAGGGCGGCGTGCAGGCGGTGCAGGACACCGTGGCCGGCCAGACCCAGGTGCTGATGAACGGCATGCTGGCGACGCTGCCGCACGTGCAGAGCGGCAAGCTCAAGGTGCTGGGCGTGTCCAAGGGCACGCGCATGCCGCTGATCGGCGAGGTGCCGACGATCGCGGAGCAGGGCGTGCCCGGCTTCGAATCCGGCACCTGGCAAGGCGTGCTGGCGCCGCGCGGCACGCCCGAGGCGCTGGTGCAGCGCCTCAACAAGGAACTGATCGCGATCATCCGCTCGCCCGACATCCGCTCGCGCCTGGCCGGCCAGGGGGCCGAGGTCGTGACCATGACCCCGCCCGAGCAGGACCAGTTCTTCGAGAAGGAACGCGCCCGCTGGGCCAAGGTCGTGATCGCCGGCCAGATCAGGCTGGACTAGTCCGGGCGCGTTGCGACCCCTCCAACCCTTACTTCCACCCACCCCGTTCTTCACATGAATCCCCAAGAACTCAAATCCATCATGGGCTCCGGCCTGCTGTCGTTTCCGCTGACCGACTTCGACCGCAACGGCGACTTCGACCGGAAAAGCTACGAGAAGCGCCTCGAATGGCTGGCGCCCTATGGCGCGAGCGCGCTGTTCGCGGCCGGCGGCACCGGCGAATTCTTCTCGCTGACCGGCGACGAGTACCCCGGGATCATCCAGACCGCGGTCGACACCTGCCGTGGGAAAGTGCCGATCGTCGCGGGCGCCGGGGGCCCCACGCGCTTCGCGATCCAGTGCGCCCAGGCGGCCGAGAAGGCCGGCGCGCACGGCGTGCTGCTGCTGCCGCACTACCTCACCGAGGCCGGCCAGGAAGGCCTGGCGGCGCATGTCGAGGCGATCTGCAAGAGTGTCAGCTTCGGCGTCATCGTCTACAACCGCGGCCAGAGCAAGCTCTATCCCGCGACGCTCGAAAAGCTGGCCGAGCGCTGCCCGAACCTGGTGGGCTTCAAGGACGGCATCGGCGACATCGAGCTCATGAGCGCGATCCACCTGCGCCTGGGCGAGCGCTTCGCCTACCTCGGCGGTTTGCCGACGGCGGAGGTCTATGCCGCGGCCTACAAGGCGCTCGGCACGCCGGTGTACTCGTCGGCGGTGTTCAACTTCATCCCCAGGACGGCGATGGATTTCTACGCTGCGGTGGCCAAGGACGACACTGCGACCCAGCACCGGCTGCTGAAGGACTTCTTCATGCCCTACCTGGAGATCCGCAACAAGGGCCAGGGCTACGCGGTGAGCATCGTGAAGGCCGGCGCGAAGATCGTCGGCCACGACGCCGGCCCGGTGCGCACGCCGCTGACCGAACTCAAGCCCGACGAGTACCAGGCGCTGGAAGCGCTGATCGCGAAGCTCGGGCCGCAGTAAGCTGCTGCTTTCCCACTCTCGATTCCCAAGGATCCCGGCCATGCAGAATTTCGACAACCTCATCAACGGCGAATGGCGCGCGGGTGCCAGCTACAGCGCCAACGTCAACCCGAGCAACCTCGGCGACGTGCTGGGCCAGTATGCGCAGGGCGACGGCGCCCAGGTGGAGGCGGCGGTCGCGGCCGCCACCGCCGCCTTCCCGGCCTGGGCCACCGGCGGCATCCAGGCGCGCTCCGAGGCGCTGGAGAAGATCGGCAACGAGATCCTGGCG